>CAZCOX010000450.1:0-1502 GCA_964500115.1 uncultured Rhodobacterales bacterium | reverse complement strand
AGAGGGTGTCGTCGAACACGACGCCATATTCATTGTCGCGCCGCCAGCGCACCTTGGCGCGCACGTCCTTAAGCTCATGGCCGCCATCAAGGCTTTCAATCCTCAAGCTTTGGTCAATCGCAAACAAGCCATCGCATTCCAGCCGGGCGCCCTGCTGAGAGAGGTTCTCGACGATGGCCTCGTGATTGCCGCTAAGGGTCTTGACCTTGATCGGAAAGAACAAGCCCAGTCGCAGGCCGCGCTTGGGATACTGGTCCGCCTGATTTATCAGTTCGCTGACATCGACGGACTGTACGAATTCGTATCCCGCTTCGTTGTCGCGCTCCCAGACCTGACGAAGCTCATAGACACTACCGCCCGGCATATGCAGCTCGATTGGATCACCGGTAGGCGCGCGGTGAAAAAGGCGAACACATACGCCCGTTTCGGAAACATCGCGGACAACCCCTACAAACTCGCCATGCGATGATACGAGTTTTGCGGCCCGGATCAGCAGGGTGATCCGTCGGTTCGCGCGGTCGTCGTGATTGGCCTGTGCCTCAAATGGGCCGGCATCATCGCTTGGGCAATCGCCATCGTCAGGCATGATGCTCGCTGGTCTATCCATATCCAATTCGCCTTGCGCACTCCGTGCATTGAAAGAGGAATACGCAGTAGAAGTTCCCGGTTCCTGACCGTGGCTTCTACGTGGAATGGGTTAAGGTCGGGATAATGGTGCTTATGGTGCGGGTGGTGGGACTCGAACCCACACGATCTATAGGATCAGGGGATTTTAAGTCCCCGGCGTCTACCATTCCGCCACACCCGCATTCCAGAAAACCGGTCAGAGCGGGCGTTAGCCGAAAGCGATCACGCCTAGCAACATCGCACAGGCGATGTGGGCAGCGCGCTTAAGTTTTCGCCAGTGAGATCAAAGGCCCTTGCAAGCCCGGCGCAAATCACTCGTCATTGAGACGATTGCGGATTTCCTTGCCAGCTTTGAAATAGGGGACACGCTTGGCAGGCACTTCAACCGCTTCACCGGTGCGCGGATTGCGTCCCGTGCGTGCCTCGCGTTCGCGCGTCGAAAAGGCACCAAAACCGCGCAGCTCAACACGGCCACCTTCGGCAAGTCTTTGAGCGATTTCGGTGAAAAAGACATCGACCACCTGTTCGATCTCTTCGGCGCGCAGTTCTGGATTGTCTTTGTGCAGTTCGTACAGCAGTTCGGATCTTATCATTTTGCCCTCCCCGGTGAGCAAAGCAGCCTTGCAGCCACCCCTTCAAACCGTCGCGATAGAAAACTCGCTGGTAACAAGGCTGCCCTGACCCGAGGGGCATCCGTCGAGACGAAGACCTGCCAGAATCCGGCAATTGCCGCAAGGATTGCCGCAAAATTTATTGTCTGAATTTGTGTCAGGCTTGTGGGTTTATGTGCCGCCAAGGACACAAAACCACCCTCGCGTCTGGTTCAGATCTGTTCGACCAGGTCTGCGGGGCTAAGACCAAGGCGCGCCATCCGG
>CAZCOX010000449.1:0-1507 GCA_964500115.1 uncultured Rhodobacterales bacterium | reverse complement strand
CCGCCCGCGCAAAGGGTCTGGGCGAAGCGGTGGTGGTCGCTGTCCACGGCCTGCGTAACTCGATGATCCCGGTTATCACCGTGATTGCGCTCAACGTGCCGGCCATTTTCGGCGGCGCGATCATCACCGAACAGGTTTTCAAGGTGAACGGGATTGGCCAGTTGCTGATCACCGCCCTCTTCGCCAATGACTTGCCGATGGTGATGACACTGACTTTCATCTTCGCCGTGTTGATCGTTCTCTTTAACCTGATCGCCGATATCCTCTACGGCCTTCTCGACCCGAGGATCCGCTATGACTGAACCAGTGCAAGCCGCTGCCACACCGATCGAGGCATTGTCCGACCAGGGCCCGCTGGAGCCGCCGCGCAGCCAGTGGAAAGACGTCTGGGACCAGTTCCGCAAACACAAGGGCGCGATGTTTGGTGGTGGGTTCCTTCTGTTCATCACGCTGGCCGTATTGATCGGGCCGTGGATTTGGCAGGTCGATCCACAAAAGCTGGATATCCGGGGCAAAGACATGCGCCCCATTTGGACCGCGCTTTGGGACAGCAGTGCCAAAACCGGATGGCATCGCCCCTTCGGCACAGACCAGTTGGGCCGTGATCAACTGGCCCAAATTCTGTCCGGTGGCCGCGCCTCCATGGCCGTTGGTTGGGCTGCCATGATCCTGAGCCTGCTGATCGGGACAACAGTCGGAGTCCTCGCCGGGTTTGTGAAAAAGCTCGATGGACTTCTGATGCGCCTCACCGACCTGTTCCTGTCCCTGCCCATCCTGCCATTGCTTCTGGTGGCTGTGACACTCTTCCGCCAACCGCTGCGTGAAGCGTTTGGCCCCGAGGGAGGCATGTTTTTCCTCATCGTTGGGATCATCGCGGTCACCAGTTGGATGCCCACCGCGCGCATCGTGCGAGGTGACATCCTCGCGCTTAAAGAACGCGAGTTCATCCTGGCGGCCCGCTCCATCGGCACAACACCGGCAAAGATCATTCAGCGGCACTTGCTGCCCAACGTGCTTTCGCCCATTCTGGTGTCCGCAACACTGGGTCTGGCCACGGCGATCATCACCGAATCCGCGCTTAGCTTCTTGGGCGTGGGCTTCCCGTCCGACTTCCCAACCTGGGGCAAGATGCTCGCCGACGCGGTCCAACGGATGGAGCAATTCCCCGAACGCGTGCTGCTGCCCGGCATCGCGATCTCGCTGACAGTGCTGAGTGTGAACTACCTCGGCGACGGCCTGCGCGACGCGCTTGACCCGCGTATTCGCGGGCGCTGACGCAAAACCGCAGACGAGGCTCGCGGCGGTCGAGCACCGACCGCCGCTCGGAAATATGCCTCAAATGCGAGGTTGCTCCGTGGTGCAGACCATTCTGGTGATCCAACACTGCCGATCGCGGATGATGCGCGTTGAACAACGCAGCCCTTAAACGCTGCATGTGAAGCGACACTGTGCTGCCCCATTTGGCGGAACAAACTGCCCGGTCTTACAGATCGATCTCGCCACCCTC
>CAZCOX010000448.1:0-1508 GCA_964500115.1 uncultured Rhodobacterales bacterium | reverse complement strand
TCGCTTCGTAATCGGCCTTGGCGCGTTCGGGGGTGTCATCGTAGAACCAAGCGGTCCCCATGCCGTTCCAGTCTTCGAGCTCTCCGCCAATCTCCGCATGGCGTTGCGCCAGCGCAGATGTTCTCCAAAGAATAGCCATCACGGCCCCCCTGTTCGTTTTTGTTTTCGAGTTATGTTCGGTGGTATTCAGACTGAAGGCGCTTCAAAAATCAATACTGCGGTGCAGATTATTTTCCTGCTAGGCAAATTTTTGACATCAACGACCAACCTTGCAGCGACACGGGAAAGGGCCGCCTGTTCGGCGGCCCTCCCTACTTAAAGTGTGCATCATTTGTGCTTTGAGTACTTGGATGATTCAGCCCTTTGGCCGACCGCTAAGGCCACAACACAAATCACGATCCCGATCAGGGCATAGACACCCGGCGCAGAACTGCCTGCACCCACAAAGATCGGGCCCGAGACGTCTGTCCACGTCCCACCATTGTCATACGGAAAACCCATTGTTTCTTCTCCTTACTCTGCGGCAGGGGCAGATGCCGGAATACCTTCCGGATATGCCTGTGCAGGAACTTTAACTGTGTCGAGACCTGCGATCTCGGCAGATTCGGGTACGCGCAACATGCCGGCCATCTTTAAGAGCAGGGACGTCACATACCCTGTGCCCAATCCGATCGCGATAAAGACAACCGAGCCAACCAGCTGCCCCATGAAGGACACTGTCGCTGCACCCTCGCCCAGAGCGGACGGATAACCGGAAGCAAATACACCCAGCATCAACATACCGAAAATGCCGATCGTCCCGTGAACTGTCACAGCACCAACCGCATCATCGATGCCCATTCTTTCAAGGACGCCAGCCGCCGGTTTCAACAGAACACCGCCCGCGAATGCGATGATGAACGTGAGAGCGGGGTAATAAATGTCGAGACCCGACGCAGAGGAAATGATTCCCGCCAGAGCACCGGACATCATCCAGAAGGGGTCTCGTGTCATAACCCAAGCGCCAATGATACCACCGGCAATTGACATAAGGATGTTGAATGCCAGGGCTCCAAGGTTGGTCGGTGTTCCGTAAATAGTCGTGTAGTTTGCCCCCCAAGACCAAGCTTCACCACCCACGACAAGGCAAGCCATCAAGAAGCCCCAGAAGCCAACGATGATGAGCATCAGGCCGGTTGCTGTGAATGGCATGTTATGCCCGGGCAAGTCGTTCGCAGTGCCATCTGGATTGAATTTCCCGATCCGCGGGCCAAGGTTGATCAAAACGCCAAGCGCGAAGAACGCAGCCACGGCATGCACCAGACCAGCGGCGCCAAAGTCGTGTACACCCCATTGGGTCACGAGCCAGCCATCCGCGTGCCAGCCCCAGGCAGCCGCCAGCGTCCAGCTGAATCCGCCAAGCACAATGGCCAAGATTACAAAACCCACCGTCTGGATCCGTTCAATGACGGCACCGGACATGATTGAGGCCGTCGTTGCAGCAAAGAGCGTGAATGCCCCCCAGAAGA
>CAZCOX010000447.1:0-1512 GCA_964500115.1 uncultured Rhodobacterales bacterium | reverse complement strand
AGGGCAGCGCAGAGACGCTGCGCATCGCGATACTGGGGTCTTTGGGCGCAGTCATCTTATCCGTACCGCTCGGGATACTCGCGTCCGAAACAATGGTGTCCTCAGCACTCTTTCGTCCCGTCCGCACCTTGCTTGCCCTCATTCGCGCGGTCCCGCTGATCCTCGTCGCTATGCTCATGGTCGGCGCGGTCGGGCTTGGCCCTCTGCCTGGCATCATCGCGGTTGCCATTCACGCGACCGGCATGCTCGCAAAGTTCTATGCCGAAGCGATCGACAGCGTATCCCGCGCACCGATTGCCGCACTGGAAAGCGCCGGCGCGGGACCGCTAGCGCGGCTCAGGCACGCAATCTGGCCGCAGATGGCACCCGTCGTCGCGCGAGACACAATTTTCCGGTTCGAATTGAACCTGCGGGAGTCGCTGATCCTGGGCATCGTAGGTGCTGGAGGAATTGGGTTCTACATCCAAACCTATGTGCGGTCGTTTCAGTACGACAAGGCAGCAAGCGTGACTCTGGCCGTGATCGCCATGGTAATCACCATCGAAGCAATCAATGTGGCGCTCAGACGGCGGTTTGCGTAAACTCACTCAGCGAAGACCCATCCGAGGCCTTCGTCTTAAGCATAGATCTCGATAGGTGTACCGTCACTGACCATGGCGTAGATGTCTTCGATCTCACGGTCCGTGACCGAGATGCACCCTGCCGTCCAATCCCGCTTGTCCGTGGGATCAACACCAGGGCGTGGTCCACCGTGAATGAAGATATCGCCGCCGGGCGAACGACCCTGCGCCCTTGCAAATGCGATGTCCGCCTCGTTCGGGTACGAGATCCCAATGGAAAGATGAAACAGGCTTTCGGGGTTTCGACGGTCAATCACGTAGGAGCCTTCCGGCGTGCGCCCGTCCCCTTCAAATTGCTTGTGGCCTTCGGGTGCGAAACCGAGGCCGATCGGGTAGGTGCGCAAAACCCGCTTTGTACCGTCTAGCACGAGTAGGCGCTCGCTTTTGTAAACTCGAAGCCGGGTTACCTCCGGTCCTCTGTAATTGCGAAACTTGCCCGCACATCCGGAAAGAAAGGTCGCCAAGGCTCCAAACAAGACGGTGCGACGAGAAACTCGAAAATTCACTGTTCTATGCCTCTTTCGTTCAGTCTTTTCTTTTTTCCATAATAGCGCGCGACGAAAGTTCGTTCAATGGCCGTGCGCCAAAGCACCTTCGGCCATCCTTTCACCAACACGGTCCCCACCTTGAGGCGGAGTTTCCTTTTCATGACCTTTCAATAGCCGTAGCGCATTGGCAACAACCAACAGCGACACCCCGACATCTGCGGCAATGGCCCCCCACATGGATGCCATCCCAAATGCGGTTGCGATCACGAAAACGGCCTTGGTCACCAGCGAGATTGCAATGTTCTGGTGAATAATCGACATCGCGCGGCGGGAATGTCCGATGAGCCACGGCACCTTGCCGATGTCATCTGTCATTAGGGCGATGTCAGCCGTCTCGATCGCGG
>CAZCOX010000446.1:0-1526 GCA_964500115.1 uncultured Rhodobacterales bacterium | reverse complement strand
GGTGAAATCCTTTACACCATCGAGACGTCCCGCACCGCGCCACAAGTGACACCAGCCAAGATCACGCTGCGCGAGATTGGCGCAGGTGTGAGGGCGATGAACCGCATGTGGAAAACAATGAGCCTCGGCTCTTTCCTCGGCTTCTTTGTTGGCATGTTGCCCGCAGCAGGCGCAACACCCGCATCGCTTATGGCCTATGGCATTGCGCGATCCACATCGAAGCAGCCGGAAACATTCGGCAAGGGAAATATCGAAGGCGTTGCAGCACCGGAAACAGCCAATAACGCGGCATCGACCGGTTCGCTGTTACCCATGTTGACCTTGGGAATTCCAGGTTCGCCCACCACGGCCCTGTTGCTGGGCGGCATGGTGATGTGGGGCCTCATGCCCGGACCAATGCTGTTCATCGAACAGCCCGATTTTGTCTGGGGTCTGATCTCATCGCTTTACACCGCGAACTTTGCCGCTGTTGCGATCAACATTGCGCTGATTCCGCTTTTTGTCTGGGCCTTGCGCATGCCGTTTACGGTGCTCTGCGCTTTGGTCATGGTGCTGTGTATCGTTGGCGGGTTCGCGCCGAGCCAGAAAATGCACGACGTGTGGCTTATCGCCGGGTTTGGCGTCGCGGGGTATTTGCTGCGCAAAGCCAACTACCCGCTTGCCCCGCTTGTGCTCGCTCTTGTCCTCGGTCCACTTATGGAAAAAAGCTTCCGTCAGACGCTGATTGCGGAGCAGGGAGACATCCTTGCCTTTGTCGAAAGGCCGCTGTCGGCAACCTTCATCGGCCTCGCAGTGCTTTTCTTTGTGCTCCCACTTGCTAAGTATGTGCGCAGGGGGAACCGAACGAGCATTGCGCCGGCGGAATAGGACAAAGACCAGGAATGAGGGGGAGTGAGCATGGCGACCAACGTCAAAGCTTTGCTTGAAACGCATGATGCAGGCAGTCTTGCATTGGGTGCGCCAGGGCGACAGTGGCTAACCTATGGCGGTTTGCGCGATCTATCGGCGAACGTCAGCGCGGCGTTGCGCGGCTTTGGGATCGGTCCGAAAGACCGGGTTGCCATTGTGCTTCCCAATGGCCCGGAAATGGCAGCGGCGTTTGCAACAATTGCCCAAGCGGCCACGACAGCGCCTTTGAACCCGGCCTACCGCGAAGATGAATATGCGTTCTACCTGGAAGACCTGGGCGCCAAGGCAATCGTTTTGGGCGACGGGTATGATGGACCCGCCTTTGCGGCCGCCCAAAAGTTGGGACTTTTGATCTTGCGAGCGGTCGTCAACGCCGACGCACCTGCTGGCGCGTTCACGTTGTCTGCGGATGGCGATGCCGGGCCGGGCTTGCCTGCAAGCGATCCGGCTGACGATGATGTCGCGCTGATCCTACACACGTCTGGCACGACATCGCGCCCGAAGATTGTGCCGTTGTTGCAGTCCAACGTTGCGGCCTCTGCACATAACATTGCGGCGTCTTTGAACCTGACGGCTTCGGATCGTTGTCTGAACGTGATGCCATTGTTCCACATTCA
>CAZCOX010000445.1:0-1554 GCA_964500115.1 uncultured Rhodobacterales bacterium | reverse complement strand
TAGATCACTATCCGGCCCAGATGTCTGGTGGAGAGCAACAACGCGTAGCGCTGGCCCGTGCCTCTGTCACGCGGCCTGAAATACTGTTGGCTGATGAGCCAACGGGGAACCTTGACGGCGTGAATGGTCAGGCGATCATCGACATGTTGTTCGGTTTGCGCGACCGACATGATGCGACGCTGGTTCTGGTGACCCACAGCCGCGAGCTTGCCTCCAAATGTGACCGGGTGATCCGGCTCACCGACGGTGCCATTGCCGAAGACGCGCTGAGGGCGGCTGAATGAGCCTTTCCACGTCCATGCGTTTTGCCCGCCGCGAGTTGCGCGGTGGGTTAAAGGGGTTTCGCATTTTCCTGGCGTGCCTTGCCCTGGGTGTCGCCGCGATTGCGGGGGTCGGGTCTGTCAGATCCGCCATTCAAGCAGGGCTTTCCGATCAGGGATCGGTACTGCTGGGTGGAGATGCTTCCGCCGAGTTTACCTATCGCTTTGCCGACGCGGACGAACGCGCTTGGTTGGAGAGTGTCGCCACCGACGTGTCGGAGATCACCGACCTGCGGTCGATGGTAATCAAAGACCCGGATGGCGTGGCTGAGCGTGCGTTGACGCAAGTGAAGTCAGTGGACGATGCCTATCCGCTGGTTGGAGAGGTGGTTCTCGACCCGCCGATGCCATTGGCAGACGCACTAGAAGGCAAAGACGGTTTGCCCGGTGCGGTGATGGCACCTTTGCTGGCGGATCGGCTGGCGCTGGTGCCGGGCGATATATTCCGGCTTGGCACACAGGACTTTTTGCTGTCGGCCATCCTTGAAACAGAGCCTGACGGCGGCACGACCGGGTTCAGCCTTGGGCCACGCACGTTGGTCACCACAGAAGCGTTGCAGGCGGCAGGTTTGCTACAACCCGGGACGCTTTATGAAACCGAGTATCGCCTGTTGCTGCCGCCTGGTAGTGATCTGGACGCTGTGCGCGCCGAGGCGCAGGAACGGTTTCGCGACACAGGCATTCGCTGGCGCGATGCCCGCAATGGCGCGCCGGGCGTGGCACGGTTTGTGGAACGACTGGGTGCGTTTCTGATCCTTGTGGGTCTCTCGGGGTTGGCCGTCGGGGGCATCGGCGTCTCGGCTGCGGTGCGCGCCTATTTGGCGAGCAAGACGTCCGTGATTGCGACTTTGCGCACGTTGGGTGCCACACGCGCCACGATCTTTCAGACCTATTTCATTCAAATCGGCATCCTGAGCCTGTTTGGGATTTTCCTTGGTCTGGTTCTGGGGGCCATGGTGCCCATTCTGTTCGGACCACTGATTGGCGCATCGCTGCCGGTACCGACGATTTTTACAATCCACCCTGCCCCGCTCGCCGAGGCTGCGCTCTATGGTGTATTGACCGCGCTGGTGTTCACACTCTGGCCGCTCGCGCGGACCGAGGATGTGCGGCCAGCGATGCTATTTCGGGACGCGCTGGATGGGGCAAGCGCCCTGCCCGCATGGCGCTACGTTGTGGCAACTCTTGTGCTGCTTGCCGTGCTGATCGCCACTGCATCGTTCTTTTCCGGCAG
>CAZCOX010000444.1:0-1555 GCA_964500115.1 uncultured Rhodobacterales bacterium | reverse complement strand
AGGTCGCGCCGCAGCGCCATCTGTTTGGCGTAGGCGTCATCCACCAAAAACCACGGCTCTGCCCCCAATGGCGCGATACCTGGCAAGGGGCGCGGTGCGTGCACGTCATAGGGAATCTGCTGTTGAAAAATCATGTGCCCCTTTTGGCATCGTGCACGCCAAATCGGAATGCTGGTTACGAGAGAGCGCCAAAATGCGTCACACCGCTGCGCCCGCGATGTCGCAAACGGGACGGAGCGGCGGTCTGGCTGAGGCCACGCTTGGGTCAGGAGGAGACGGCCCATGAACACCCATTTCCGCGACACAAGAAAGATTGATCCCACCCGCGGATCAACCACAGGTGACAACACCCCGAATGATCAGGACCGGATCGAAATAGGCCCAACGCAATTGGCCTATCGCGAATGGGCGGCGGCAGGATTGGCGCTGCCTGACTTGCAGGAGATGCGGCGGTTTCGTTGGGAGAGATTGACGCGACACATCGTTGAGCGCGGTTATGGCGGGCTTTTGTTGTTTGATCCGCTGAACATCCGCTACGCGACCGACAGCACCAATATGCAACTTTGGAATTCCCACAATCCGTTCCGCGCGCTGCTGGTCTGCGCCGATGGGTACATGGTGATGTGGGATTACAAGAACTCGCCGTTCCTGAGCACATTCAACCCCTTGGTGCGCGAACAGCGCTCGGGCGCGTCGATGTTTTATTTCGCCACGGGCGACAAGACCGATGATGCCGCCGAGACCTTTGTCGAGGAGGTCAAGGAGGTGATGCGCGACCACGCGGGGGGTGAAATGCGCCTTGCGGTCGACAAGATCATGGTGCCCGGATACCGCGCGCTGGTCGCCGCCGGGTTCGAAGTGATGGAGGGCGAGGAAGTCACCGAGAAATCCCGCTCGGTCAAAGGCCCGGACGAGATCAAGGCGATGCGCTGTGCGTCGCTGTCCTGCGAGATCGCCTGCAAGGCGATGGAGGATTTTGCCCGCGCGGAAGTGCCACTGGGGCAAACGTCAGAGGATGACATCTGGGCGGTCCTGCATGCCGAGAATATCAAGCGCGGCGGGGAGTGGATTGAAACGCGGTTGCTGTCGTCGGGGCCGCGCACCAACCCGTGGTTTCAGGAATGCGGCGGCCGGATCGTGCAGAACAACGAGATCGTCGCCTTCGACACGGATCTGATTGGCAGCTATGGCATTTGCATCGACATCAGCCGCACCTGGTGGATCGGCGATCAGAAACCGCGTCAGGACATGATCGATGCGATGCGGCACGGCGTCGAGCATATCCAGACCAATATGGAGATGCTCAAACCCGGTGTGACCATACCTGAACTGGTGGCCAACGGTCATCGGCTTAGCCCGATTTATCAAAAGCAGAAATACAGCTGCATGATGCATGGGGTTGGATTGTGTGATGAGTGGCCGTCTGTGGCCTATCCCGATGGCGAACGGCAGGGTGCCTATGATTACCCGCTGGAGCCGGGCATGACTTTATGCGTTGAGGCGCTCGTCAGCCCCGAGGGTGGGGATTTTTCGATCAAGCTGGAGGATCAGGTGC
>CAZCOX010000443.1:0-1575 GCA_964500115.1 uncultured Rhodobacterales bacterium | reverse complement strand
GCAACAACGTTTCGCGAACATTCGAGGCTTTCATCGGAGCGTCCAAAAGGCTTTGTGCTGTGTCAGATATGACCGTTCCAAACAGCAGCGGGCACATGCCACCAAGGCTACCCCAGCCGTCGCCGTCCCGGTTCGGAACGCGCTCTAACATCTGCTGCCCTTCGAACCCCTCCAGCACCCGGGCCAGCGCACCACAGCCATCCAGACCAGAGGCACACAGAAACCGCACCGCCTTTCCCGCTTCCTCGGCAATGCCCCAGGCATACCCAGCACCACGCGTCGCCTTCTTGGCCGTCGCCTCGACCTCGTTCAGCGAATAGCTCACGCGTCCGGTTCCGGATACACCCAAAGGTCCGCGTTCTCTGCCGTAAGCTCTTCCGGATAGGGTGCGCCCGCATACATACAAATCCGCACCCAACGGTCAGACCGCGGGTCGAAATGGGTTGCCCCGAAAAACGACAGCTTGGACCGCAGCATGTCGATGGGCATCATGTCATCCGCGATTGTATTGTCACGGATCTCGCCATAAGGCGCGATGGGCAACATCTGCGCGCGACGGACTGTGTGACGATGCTCCGGGTGCTTCAAAAGGAACTCGGCAATTGGCGTAGTGTCGCGCCAATCCTTGAGAGCACGATAAGCAGCAGCCGCATCACGCGCTGGCGCAAGCGGCTGTTCGTAGTCCGCAATCGGCTCTTCAAACCGCTCGCCCAATCTCGGCTCCAGCTTTTCTTCCGACACATACCAAGCGCGCGCGCAATTCTCCGACGCGTCCCAATCCACATCAAACGCCCAATCAAAGGCTCCGCGCAGCAAATCTCGCACCTCACCAACTGGCATCGCACCGTCGATGCGAAACGCTTCCGCGTTGGTATCCGACATGCAGCACGCCAACCCATCCACAAGGTCAGGGTACGGCTCCAGGATCAACGAATTGATCAATTCCTGCCCCTCCGCGCTCAACGAAACGTCAGCCCAGCGGCACAGCGCGTCCCACGGCTGCGGCTCCGTCAAATCGTTACTGGCGAGGTACCCATCAATCGCATCCAGATCATGCTTCAAATCCGCCAGCTTTGCGATTTGCGCCGGATGCTCGGACCGCCAAAGCGATACCGACTTGCCGCTGCGCGCCAGGACGGTTTTGAACAGCGCAACGTCATCCTCTGCAGCACGTGCCACTGACCGCACCCGCGCAATCGCTTCCTCACGTGCCATGATCCAGTTGTTGAATAGCACCGGGTGGTTCACGATGAATGGGGCCATGCCCAGCCCGGTCGAATTGCCAATGCCCAACCTTCGCGCGATGGCAGGATCAAGCCGAACCGCCGCCTCGCCGCCTTTGGCTTGGGCCATGTACTCAACGAGGTCCCGAACAAACGTGCGGATCAGGTAGACCGTCAGCATTTCGACCTGAAACGGCCCTGACATCTCTGGCCGGTCGCAAATTACCTCTCGGTCCGCAGCGCCGAACTTGCCCGCCCCATAAACCGCCGTTGTGCGCATGAGGTAGCCAACCGCGCCAATCTGTTCGAGATCAGGCTGCTGACCAACGGCCAACGCGCCGACGACATGATC
>CAZCOX010000442.1:0-1581 GCA_964500115.1 uncultured Rhodobacterales bacterium | reverse complement strand
CCATTCATTGCATCAAGTGGCACGCAGAGGCTGCCGACAAGATCTATGACCAGACTGCGCCAACTGGCGACGGTGCCGTGGCGATGATCGTGCGCGAACCCATTGGTGTGGTGGCGGCTGTTCTGCCGTGGAATTTTCCGCTGATGATGCTGGCCTGGAAGATCGGCCCCGCACTCGCCGCCGGGTGTTCGGTGATCGTCAAACCGGCGGAACAGACCACTCTTACGGCGCTGCGTGTAGCGGAACTGGCCTATGAGGCGGGCATTCCACGCGGTGTTTTGCAAGTGCTGCCCGGGGACGGCCCAAGCGTTGGCGAACCGCTGGGTCGGCATATGGATGTCGATATGGTCAGCTTTACCGGCTCGACTGAAACCGGGCGGCGCTTCTTAAGCTACGCGGCTGAGAGCAATCTGAAAAAGGTGGTGCTGGAATGTGGCGGCAAGAACCCGGCGGTTGTTTTTGACGACGCGGAGAACCTCGACCATGTCGCGGAACACGTGGTCAACGCGGCGTTCTGGAATGCGGGGCAGAACTGCTCTGCAACGTCTCGTTTGATCGTACACCAATCGGTCAAACCAGCGTTGATGGAAAAGATCGAGGCGCGGATGCGGGATTGGAAAGTGGGTGATCCACTGGACCCAGCCAATCACATCGGTGCGCTGATTGATGCGGATCACTGCGCGAAGGTACGCAGCTATTTGGAAACCAAAGGCGACGGCCCTTTTGTGGCCCCTGAAATCATTGAGGTCAGTGCAAATGACGCCTGTGCGCGGGAGGAGATCTTTGGCCCTGTGCTGTCCGTGATTGAGGTTGCTAGCAATGATGAGGCCGTCGCGGTGGCAAACGACACCAGCTACGGGCTGGCGGCGTCGGTCTTTTCTGCCGGTGGGCGCAGCGCGATCAGGGCCGCACGGGACATTCGCGCAGGAACGGTAACCGTCAATTGCTATGGCGAGGGCAACATCGCGACGCCGTTCGGCGGGTACAAGCAGTCTGGCTTTGGTGGGCGCGACAACGGGTTGCACGCGCATGACCAGTATACCGAGCTGAAGACGATCTGGATCGACCTGACGGCCCCCGCAGACGGGGACAACGTGTCATGAGTGTGGATGCTGTTGGCACTGTGCGGCGCGGGCGTGGCGCGCGCAAAGCGGTCAGGCAGACGCGGGATATCACGATGCTTCCCGCGTTGGAGCGCAAGCTGCCCCTAACCGAGCCGATGTCGCCCGAACAGATCGAAAAGATCGATGCGGCATCGATGGATGTCTTGGAAAACGTCGGCGTTCAGTTTCGCGATGACATCGCACTGGAAGACTGGAAGCGCGCCGGGGCTAAGGTTGTCGGCGAGATGGTGTATCTCGACCGGGGTCTGGTGCGTGATCTGATCGCGACCATTCCAGAGACCTTCACATACCACGCGCGTAACCCGGCCAATAACCTGCCCTTTGGCAAAGACCACGCCATTTTTGTGCCGATGACGGGGGCGCCCTATCTGCGCGATCTGGAGGATACGCGGCGGAACCCGACGCTGGATGACCTGGCGAATTTTCACAAGCTCAGCCATATGTTGCCCGCGATGCA
>CAZCOX010000441.1:0-1589 GCA_964500115.1 uncultured Rhodobacterales bacterium | reverse complement strand
GCGAACTTTACGCTGGGCCGGGCCGCCGTCAAAGGCGAAGCGATTGCGCTGCTGTACGTCGACGAGGCGGTGCCTGCCAATGCATTGAACGCGCTGAACGACACGGGTTTGTTCACCCAAGTTAAGGCGTTGGAATTCGACGTCGCCTAAGTCACACGACATACAAAATTGCGTTGCGCCAACTTTGGCGCAACGCGGTGCACTCAACCTGTGCGTGATTTTTGCAAAACCGCCATCTTTTCGGCACTGCAAACGACGTTGGCGTTTTTTCACTCAATTCGCGCGCAGATTCGCGCTATATGACCTGTCAACGCCCAATTTTCAGGCGAAATGCCCTCCCCGATACTGTTAGCGTAAACAGACCGGCATAAAGACCGGATTATTTAGGGGGACATTATGTCTGATAAGTTCGTCGTGGGTTACGACGGAAGTGAAGTGGCGCAACGTGCCGTTGAATTTGCGGTAGGACGAGCCAAGATCATGGGCGGCAGCGTGACTGTCGTACATGTATTGGAATGGTCGCCGTATTCGTTCCTGACTCAAGAAGAAATCGAAGAGCGTCACGTGCGCCGCAAGCAAGAACTTGAGCGCGCTGAAACTGCGCTCATGGCGCCCATCAAAGCCAGCGTCGAAGCGGCAGGTGTGCCGGTTGAAACGCATATCAAATACGGTCATGTCGCCAAAACGCTATGCGATATCGCGTCCAAAACGGGGGCGACGCAGTTGATCGTCGGTCGTGATGGCGACGGCGGCATTGGCACGCGACTGTTTGGTTCGGTCGCGGGTTCCTTGGTCCAGATGGCCCCAGTGCCCTGCACCATTGTTCCATAACCGCAAGGGATTTCAGTTAGATGAAACGTCTACTTTCTTATGCGGGTTTGGCCGCAGTCTTTACGCTGCTTGCTGCTGTGACAGCATCGGCTCAATCGCTTGATGAGACGATCAACAGCGTTTTTGCAAGCTCCACCGGCTGGTTTGTCAGCCTGATCTTCAGCAACTTCCCCGGCACAAGCTTCCCGTGGATCGTGGGTTGGCTGGTTGTCGCGGCGACCGTGTTCACGGTCTACTTCGGAGTCGTTCAGTTCCGCGCATTTGGGCATGCGATTTCGTTGGTCAAAGGCGATTACTCTGATCCGAACGACGCGGGTGAAGTCAGCCACTTCCAGGCGCTTGCAACCGCACTTTCCGGTACGGTTGGTCTTGGGAACATTGCCGGTGTCGCCGTTGCCATCGGGATCGGCGGGCCGGGTGCCACCTTCTGGATGATCCTTGCGGGCCTTCTTGGGATGGCCTCAAAATTCACCGAATGTACGCTCGGCGTGAAGTACCGAAACGAATACGAAGACGGCACGGTTTCGGGTGGCCCGATGTACTACCTCACCAAAGGCTTTGCCGAACGCGGCATTGGCGGTGGTCGTATCCTGGCTGTGCTGTTCTCGATCTTCTGTATCCTCGGCGCGCTGGGCGGCGGTAACATGTTCCAGGCCAACCAGGCGCATGCGCAGTTGACCAATGTTCTGGGCGACTATCCGGGATGGATCACTGGCGTTATCTTTGCCGGTGTTGTGTTTGCGGTGATCGTGGGCGGC
>CAZCOX010000440.1:0-1597 GCA_964500115.1 uncultured Rhodobacterales bacterium | reverse complement strand
CAGTGCCTTGCATCATCTGTTCGATGTACCAGCGCTGGGCGTTGGACACGATCTGGACAGAGGGATCATCGGCCACCAATGCGAAGTAACTGTGTAGGGCAGCGTCGGTCTTGCCCACCGCACGGCGGACGTAGGCCAGCGTTTCCTCGTGGTCTTTCATCGTGGCATCCAGCACCGGCTTGTAGTCATCTACCAAAGCCGTGATCGAGCGGTCTTCGTTGCGCTTGTAGATCGGGCGCGCCTCGGAGGTGTGGCTGACCACGCGCCAACCGGAGCCATCGCGTTCGAGCATCAAATCGACCAGGCCCATATGGCTGCCCCAGAAACCACCCATGACCCCCGGCTTGCCATTGATCGTGCCTGCCTCAACATCCAGTCCCGGCGTTTCTGCATAGGTGGAAGAGGGGAAGACAAGGTGCGAGTGACCGGTCAGGATCACATCGATCCCGTCAACACCGGCGAGCGGGATGGAGGCGTTTTCCATCATGTCTTCGGCATTGGCACCGCCAATCCCGGTATGGGCAAGCGCAATCACGATATCCGCGCCTTCTTCGCGCAATTGTGGCACCCAGGCTTCGGCGCTGGCGATGATGTCGCGCGCTTCGACATTGCCTTCGAGGTGGCGGCGATCCCACGTCATGATCTGCGGTGGGACAAAACCGATGAGGCCGATCTTGATCGCATGTTCGGCGCCCGCGCCATCGGTGACCGTCTTGTCGAGGATCGCGTAGGGCGGCATCAGTGTTTCGTCCTCGCGCGGGCTCGCACCGAGCTTTTTGGCGACGTTGGCGGACACAACCGGGAAATCAGCGCCTGCCATGGCTTTCATCAGGAAATCGAGACCGTAGTTGAATTCGTGATTGCCCAGCGTCGAGCCTTCGAACCCAAGCGTGTTCATCGCTGTGACGATGGGGTGCATGTCACCTTCTTTCATGCCGCGCTCATAGGCGATGTAGTCGCCCATCGGGTTGCCTTGCAGGAAATCACCGTTGTCGAGCAGGATCGAATTGCCTGCCTCCGCACGGATGCTCTCGACGATGGAGGCGACGCGGCTGAGGCCGACGCGGTCGCTGGGGCGGTCGCCGTAGTAATCGTATGGGTGCACGTGCACGTGAAGATCAGTGGTTTCCATGATCCGCAAATGCGCCTGGTTGCTGGCAGCCTGAAGCGCATAAGGGTGTAAGGCAATGAACCCCGCCGTCGAGGCCAGGAATCCGCGTCTGTTGAGTTCGATTGGCATGAAATGGTCCCCCTGAATGTCGGAATAGGACCAGCGTAGCGCCGTTCTGTGAAGGCTGCATAGCGTTTTTGTCGCGCAGGCATGAAACCGCGCGGGGATATTTGGGAAAAGCCTTTTGAATGTCAGAGCGCCATCGCCAGCCCGCGGGGGGGCGGGTCGTGCTGGAAGCACGCCTTAGGCGTGACCGAGGGCGCGGGCATCTGCGATGCTATTCCGCGCCTTGGTTGTTTGACGTGATGGTGCGTGAAATCACGCACCCTACGGTTAGTCCAAAAAGAGGTGACGTCACCTGAGTTGGGTGGACGTCCTCTCCCCTGTGCAGAGCCGCTTTCGAAAGCGGCTCCGAACCTGTACCTC
>CAZCOX010000439.1:0-1613 GCA_964500115.1 uncultured Rhodobacterales bacterium | reverse complement strand
TTCAGCTCATCCGCATTGTCTTTTAGGAACGGCGCCAAAGACGGTGACCCTGACTCTTCCTCACCTTCAAAGAAAAAAGTGATCTTGCAGGGCAGGGAGCCGTTCTCGGCCTTCCACGCACGACACGCCTCGACAAAGGTCATCAACTGCCCCTTGTCATCTGACGACCCACGCCCACGGATCACCTGGCCCTTGGCTGTATCTTCCAGTTGCGGATCAAACGGATCACGATCCCACAGTTCCAGCGGGTCGACCGGTTGCACATCATAGTGGCCGTAAAACAGCAGGTGCGGGCCAGGCCCATCGATATGGCCCACCACCATCGGGTGGCCGGGTGTCGGGCGCTTGGAGGCGTCGGCACCGATGCTCTGCAAATCCGCCACCAGCCAGTCCGCCGCGCGATCGCACTCCGCCGCAAAAGCGGGATCGGTCGAAATCGACGGAATGCGCAGCAGATCGATCAATCGATCAAGGCTGGCAGACAGGTTTTGATCAATGTTGGACAGGGTGGCGTCAAGCGACATGGAATAGCCTCAATCTTGTTTGGTTGCGCCGACACTATCCTGTGCGCGTCTAGTGTCCAGACACAGCAGGACGCCAGACATGTCTTTGCTATGCAGGTTTTTCTAACCCATTGATCCGCTTCAACCTTGCGCTTGACCCAGATCAAGGCTGCGACCGTAAGTCGTTCTTTAGAACCGTTGTCAGAACCAAGAACAAACTATATCCCTGCCTAACGAAAAGAGCCTGTGTGACGTGCTGCCAGAATCTCAACGTCACATGGGTCATGAGGAGACGCCGGTGAGCTATAACGCCAAACTCGACGAAGCCCTGAACCGACTGCACGAGGAAGGGCGGTATCGTACCTTTATCGATATCGAGCGTAAGAACGGCCAATTTCCGCATGCCGTCTGGAAACGCCCCGACGGGACGGAACAGGACATCACGGTCTGGTGCGGCAACGATTACCTTGGCATGGGCCAGCACCCGGTTGTGCTTGAAGCGATGCACGAGGCGATTGAGGCCACCGGCGCTGGCTCTGGCGGGACGCGCAACATCTCTGGCACAACCGTCTACCACAAACGGCTTGAGGCCGAACTGGCCGATCTGCACAAGAAAGAGGCGGCGCTGCTTTTTACGTCAGCCTACATTGCCAATGACGCCACGCTCTCTACTTTGCCAAAGCTGTTCCCGGGCCTGATCATCTATTCCGACGCGCTCAACCATGCGTCGATGATCGAGGGTGTGCGCCGCAATGGCGGGGCCAAGCGTATCTTCAAGCATAACGACGTGGATCACCTGCGTGAGTTGCTGTCGGCTGACGATCCGGATGCCCCAAAGCTGATCGCCTTCGCATCCGTCTATTCGATGGATGGCGACTTTGGCCCGATTGAAGCGATCTGTGATCTCGCGGATGAATTTGGCGCTTTGACGTATATTGATGAAGTTCACGCGGTTGGCATGTACGGCCCGCGCGGGGCGGGCGTGGCCGAGCGCGATGGTCTCATGGACCGCATCGACATCATCAACGGCACCCTGGCCAAGGCCTATGGCGTGATGGGTGGCTACATCGCAGCATCGGCGAAGATGTGTGACGCGATCCGCTCTTACGC
>CAZCOX010000438.1:0-1639 GCA_964500115.1 uncultured Rhodobacterales bacterium | reverse complement strand
CCCATGGTGGCGAAATTGTGCTCTGCCTCGTGCAGCATGTGGCTGGCGTGCAGCAGCGCCTTGCTCGGAATGCAGCCCACGTTCAGGCAGGTGCCGCCCAGCGTGTCGCGCCCCTCGACGATGGCGGTTTTCAGGCCCCGCTGCGCGCAGCGGATCGCGCAGACATAGCCGCCGGGGCCGGAGCCGATGATGATCACGTCGTAAGAAGCCATGTATCTGGTCCTTTTTGGTTAGGGGGTCAGGGGGGCCAGCCCCCCGGTGCTGCGCACCTCCCCCCGGGATTTTTCTAAACAGAGAAGCGGGGACCCGCAACGCCGTGAAAGGGGGCGCGCGCGCGCATCAGAGCAGCGGCCCGATCATCAGCACAAGCCCGGCGAGCGAGACGAACCACGCAATCGAGCGGGCCATGGGGATGGCCGAGGCATAGGCGGGCACGTAAGCGACGCGCGCCCAGAACCAGATGGCCGCGCCGAGGGCGGTGGTTTCGCTATTGAGGCCGGTGATCGCCAGCATGATGGCAAGGGCCACGAAAGCGGGCAGGTTGTAAACGTAATTGGTCAGCGCCCGTTCAAGGCGACCGGCAACAAGGCTCGGTTCGCGCTTTTCATCCTGCGGGCCAAGGGCCCAGCCGATGCCTTTGGACAGGTCCGAGGCGGTGGCCTGGATCAGCATGTGCGCGATCAGCAGGATGACGGCGTAGGTGAGGTAGGTGAGTTCAGGGGTCATTTGTTTTCCTTCCGGTATTGGTTTTGGAGCGGCGACAACCCTTCAAGTCTCAGCGACACCAGTGAGTAGACACACGAGTCCAATGACAAGTGAGCTGATGCAGATAACCCCCAATCCTGAATTTACGGAAATTACCCACCGATCCCAAAATTTGTGCCAAGCAGTAGTCGGATGCGCAGCTGTGTATGTATAGGATATCAATAACGCCACAAGGATAGCACAAATGCCAACAACGAATGCGGTCATCGCGTTCTTGATTACGTCTATTTCAACTGTCACAGTTGCTTGAGCGGACGCGTTTCCCAAGAATGTCATCATCGCCAACAATGCACCACCATGCAGAACAATCATTGTTCGCACAAAGGACATACCTAGCGCATCAGCGCGTTCCAAACGGGAGATTTCTGAGGGGTCGCTTTCCAATTTTGGTCTTACTCACTTGTAGAAGAGAGGCGTACGGGCGGGCTACAGCCCGCCACACCCTCACAAATCCATCAACAACCGACGCGGGTCCTCCAGCGCCTCTTTCACCCGCACAAGGAACGTCACCGCCCCCTTGCCGTCCACGATCCGGTGGTCATAGGACAGAGCGAGATACATCATGGGCCTGATCACCACCTGACCGCCAATCGCCATGGGCCGGTCCTGGATCTTGTGCATCCCCAGAATACCCGACTGCGGCGGGTTCAGGATGGGCGAACTCATCAATGATCCGTAAACGCCGCCGTTGGACAGGGTGAACGTCCCGCCCTGCATTTCGGCCATGCTCAGCTTGCCATCGCGCGCGCGCGCGCCCTTCTCGGCAATCGCCTGTTCGATGGCGGCGAAACTCATCGCGTCCGCGTCGCGGATCACCGGCACGACCAGCCCCGTGGGCGTGCCAGCGGCGACACCCATGTGGACGAAGTTCTTG
>CAZCOX010000437.1:0-1642 GCA_964500115.1 uncultured Rhodobacterales bacterium | reverse complement strand
TAGATAGTCGCCCGTGAATTTCGCTGATTTCAGCTTTATGCGGCGATGGCGATTTGATGATCGACGGGGATCTGCGGTGGTCGGTTGAGGATGATTGCCAGCAGCAGAGCAAAAAGACACCTGATCCACCGGGCCAGAAGGCGCATGTTGTGACCTGCGGCGCAGAGGATGGCATTGATCGCATCGCCTTCGGCTCCGGCGAGGTGGTTTCGTTCGAGATGACCGTCTTCCTTCAGATGCCCAATGACTGGCTCAATGCCGCTGCGTCGTCGCATCTCGCGGCGGATGGTGGGTGAGGTGATGCCGCGGGTGTGGGAGATGGTGATGTCGAGACCCTCACGTTCGATCTTGTGGCCGCGATAGCCGCGATCGACATAGGCACGGGCGACCGATGTTTCGGTGAGGCGGGCCACCTGGTCTATCTGTCCGGCGAGGCTGTGCCCGTCATAGGGATTGCCGGGCAACGCCATGGCCCCAAGGACGAACTGGCCGCCTTTGGTGCGTTCGTTGGTGGTGGCGATGGACGTCTTGCAGCCGAACTCGTAGCGGGTGTGGGCTTTTCCCTTGCCAATACATTCGACCTCTGGCGCGTGCAGGGCGTAGAGCTTGTTCTTGTCGCCGGGCTTTTGGCCCAGGATGCGTTCTGCGCGCTCCAGCGCGATCTCAAATGCCGCTTCCAGCGCCGGGTCCCCGGCGATCTTGCGGCGGATATCGCGGATCAATCGCCCCAGCCAGGTGCGCATCTTGCGGATCCAGCGCAGGCCCTGCTTGTGGCCCCGGCCATGCAGCAGCCGCGCAACCTCGCGCCGTGCCCGGGTCGCCAAGCGCAGGAATGACTGGCGCAAGCTGATCCCATGACGCTTGGCCGTCCGGTTCAGCCATTCGATCGCCCGCAGGATCAGATGGCTGTCGGTCGGGTGTGCCACCGCTTTGGTCTGCACCGTGGTGTCGACGGTGATGCGTTCCAGTTGGCGCTCACTCACGGCTTTGGTCTTCACAGCCACAGCGATCGTTTCGGCCAGCAGGGCCTCCAGATCACCCGCCCCGATCCGTTGGCGCCAACGGGTCATTGACGAGCGGTCGAACGGCAGCCGATGCTGGAAATGCGTCTCGCCGCAGAAGGCCTGAAAGTACGGGTTCTCCAGCCAGGCCGCGCAGGTCTCTTCGTCTGAGAGACCTTTCATGTGCTTCAGCAGATGCAGCCCTGCCATAAGCCGCGTCGGCAGGCCGCGTCGACCTTTGGCCTCGTGGTAATGCGTCCCGAAAGCATCATCGAACTGGCCCCAGTCAATCAGCGCTGACAGCCCGATCAGCTCATGCGCCGGGTCAATGATCGCCTCCAGAGAACTGCGGAACAGATCGTCTGACGGGGCTTCTGGTTGCTTCGGACGCATCGCCATCTCTCGCGTTGTTGGGGCTCTTTGAGAGTGGAACACGACCCGGCGGCGATGGGAATCCCCTACGTGCAGGCGCGTAAGAAATCGCAAGGTTTTGATGGATATTAGCACGAAACCTTGCGATTCCAGATACTTTGGAAACCAGAATGACCGCGCCTTGTCAGACGTTTACGGAAAAATCACAGGCGACTAGATAGCCCTGAGTATCAGAACAGCCGGCCCGACGCTTGGGAGCAAAAAACGGT
>CAZCOX010000436.1:0-1690 GCA_964500115.1 uncultured Rhodobacterales bacterium | reverse complement strand
TCCAGTCCTTCAGGTCCGCAAGACCCCAACGTGTGGATGCTGCACGGCATGGGTTGAGCATGTCCGGCAAGCCGGGTTCACGGTCGAGGCGCAGAATGTCGATCAGGATGCGCTTTATGCATTCAAAGAAAGTCTAGAAATCGCGCCGGAGCTCGCAGGATGCCATACTGCAGTTGTGGAGGGCTATTTCATAGAAGGTCACGTGCCCGCCTCGGATATTGAGCGTCTTCTTACTGAGCGTCCTTCGGCTCAGGGCCTTACCGTACCCGGCATGCCGATGAGCGCCCCCGGTATGGGTGGGCCCGGAGCCGGTGATAGCTTTGACACGCTGCTTGTCGGTGTGGATGGATCAACCTCCATCTATTCCAGCCACAGTTAGGCCCGAATGCACACAGGGCCCGAGCGTGAAAAGAGGTCACAAGTTACGACCGTCCTTTTGAGGCCTGAGAACACCGCGCTGTGTCTGGTTACAAAATACGACAAAACTGAGCGGGCAGTACGGACCACTCCGAGGTAAACGCTTGGGGCAAAGCGAACGTCGCGCCGCGTCGGGAATGTGCAGTGTTGTTTCGCGTCCATTCATCTTAAGGTCGGGCAATCACATGCGGAATCTCAAAACTTTGTTGGCCACCGTAGGCTTCTTGCTTCTGGCCGGTTGCGCCTTTCCTAACGATAAATTGCCTGATGCTTCGCAAGCTGCGGTCCAGGAAGCCGCATACCAGCACGACGGACCGGCAAAGCTGACGCTTTACACCATGATCAATAACAGGAGTGGGGCCGGTGCCCATTCAAGCCTTATGATCAATGGCTCCCAGCGCGTGATATTCGACCCTGCAGGAACTGTTCGCCTGAGCGCAGTGCCCGAGCGCGGGGATGTCCTATTCGGGATCACACCGCAGGTGGAAGATTTTTATGTTCGCGCCCACGCACGTGAGACGTATCATGTGGTCATCCAGGAAATCGAGGTGACGCCGGAAACAGCAGAACGCGCTTTGCAGCTTGCACTGGCACACGGCCCGGCGGCATCGGGGTTTTGCGCAGCGAGTACTTCAGCCATCCTTCGCCAATTGCCGGATTTCGAATCCGTCGCCCGGACACTCTTCCCTAAACGTCTTATGGCTGATTTCGAAGACTTACCGGGTGTGACGACGCGGAAACTATTCGAGGACGACGATGACGATAAGGCTTTGGCGATATCTCAATTCGAGCGCAGGCTCTCGGCGACGGAGTGATTGTTAAATTCGGGAAGAACTGCACAAGGGTTAGATCGATTTTCCGCATTCGCTCTCTGACGCGGTTGCCAAATCAAAATATGTGCTTTTTGGGCCTTACATACTACTGGCGGCCACTATTGAGAAAATAGACACCGCGCGTCGGATTGATGACCTTTCCCCCGTTTACGAGTTTCCAAAGCGCACGGAACGTTGCTTCGTGACTGAGCTGTAAAAGCGCAGCAAAATCGACAACGGTACCATCCAGAAGACCCGCGACGATCCCCGCCAACACCCGATCCTCGGCGCGGCGGATGCCCACTATTTCCATGATTTGCCGGTGCGCCTGAACCTGTTGGGCCGCTTAGCGCCCATAGGCCCGCGCGAAGTCTGGGTTTCCAAAAACGGCGAGAACCGCGGATTTTTCGATCCGGACCAACTCGCCTGCATCCATCACTACGGCATCGCAATGATAGAGC
>CAZCOX010000435.1:0-1691 GCA_964500115.1 uncultured Rhodobacterales bacterium | reverse complement strand
GCTGCCCGACGCGCCGTTTGAGCAGGCGCGCGCGGATGCTTTGAACGCGTATCTATGTGCCACGATGCATGTCGCGTTTGCCCATCTGCTGCGCGGCGCGCGCTGGACGGATTCGGAAGAGGCACAGGCTACGATGAAAGAAAAAGTGCCATCAAACCTGGCGGATTGTGCAGCGCTGATCGAAGAGCATTACCTTGATGGCCCTTGGGCACTAGGGGACAGGTACACGATGTGCGATGCCTATCTTGGGCTTGTGCCCCAATGGCTTGGCAAAGGCGGCGTGGACATCGCGCAGTTTCCCAAGCTGAGCGCGCATAATGCCGCGATGCTGGCACGGCCTGCGACCCTTGCCGTGCGCGCGGTACATGGAATTTAGAGCGCAGTCGCACCTACGTGCACTTCGACCATGTGTACGGAGTTATTGCCAAAACCACCCGCATCGTATGACGGCGTCATGGGTTGGGTGTTGCCTTTGGCGTCGGTCGCGCGGCATTGGAGTTTATGGATACCTGGTGTTGCGGTCCAGTCGAACTGCCATTGTGCCCAGGCGTAGCGCCCTTGCGGCGCGGCGAGTTTCGCATCGTGCCATGCGCCGTCGGCGAACACCTCGACCCGTGTGACCGGAACACCGCCGCCGGACCACGCGCGCCCCGTGAGCGACACCTGCCCCGCAGGTAACCAGCGTTTGCGGGTGATCCAATCCGGCACGCCGGGGGGCTGGATCAAGGATTTGACAAGGATTTCCGTCACCGGCTCCCCCGGTTGCGAGATATCGGTGCGATAACGGTAGCTTTGTATCTGCTGGTGGCCCTGAAACCGTTCAGTGATCGCCTCGATCCGCGACAGCCATTTTACGCTGGCCATGCCGTACCAACCCGGAACGATGATGCGCAGCGGCGCGCCATGTTGTGGTAGCAAGGGTTGGCCATTCATGCCCCAGACCAGCATTACGTCGAGATCTGCGATCTGTTGTGGGGTCAGGCTGCGGGCAAAGTTGTGCGGGTTGCCTTTGTCGAAACCATAGTCGTCGCCGGTGAACACGTAGTCTGCCACATTGGCTTGCGGCATTGATTGCGCCAGCAAAGGTGCGAGCAAAGTCCCAGTCCATTCCGATGTGCCCACCGCCTCGTACATCCACGGCATCAAATAGCTGCGCGGGCTGATCCCTTCACGGCCGTTCCCGGCGCATTCCATTGTGACCGGCATCGTCACCTCGGGCAGTGCGCGGATGTCGTCCATGGTTAATGAGGTTGGACGCTCGAACGCGCCATTGATCGTCAGTACGTGGTCAGCCTCTTCGATCAGAGGCACGTCGAAATGGTTGAGCAGGTAGTGCAATCCCGTTGGCGTGATGTCTTTTTCCAAAGTCTCCAGCAGCAACCCGGAGTTGCGATTGGCAAGCGCCACCTCCTCGCGCGAGAATACACCGTCCTCGGTGGTTTGGCGCGGACGCCCCGGCGCGAAGGGGTTGTTGGTCATGTCTAGCCAATCACCTCGTCCGAGCGATCATCGCTTTCACCGTAACGTTTGAGCACGGCGGGTTTCGTACCTTCATACACCCGTTCGATGTTTTCCGCGATCTTGGCGTTTTCGCGTTCGAAAAGGCAATTGCCCTCAAGGTCGGAGGCGACAATGAACGGTCCCATCTTGTTGCATTTGATCACCCACATGGCTTGTGCGAGGCCCAATTC
>CAZCOX010000434.1:0-1697 GCA_964500115.1 uncultured Rhodobacterales bacterium | reverse complement strand
ACAGCGGTCAGGGGTGAGGACTGCGCCTTGGAGCACAGCGTGTTGGCCTCTCGGTTGAATTCCTGCATAAGAAAGTCGAGCTTGCGGCCCACCGCGCCGTCAGCGACCAGAAGCGCTTGCCCAGCCTCGACATGGGCGCGCAATCGATCCAGTTCTTCGGTCACGTCAGCTTTGACCGCAATCATCGCCAATTCCTGTGTGATGCGTTGATCGTCCACCGACTCTGCTGTTTCGAGAACGCGGGTCAAAGCGGCGTTGAGCCGCTCTTTCTGTTCATCCTTGCGCGCTTCGGCCAGATCGGCGGCCTGATCCACAAATGCCGAAATCTGCGCAAGCTGTTCAGTCAGAACCTGGACCAAAGCCGCACCTTCGGAGGCGCGGGACGCGACGAAGCTGTCGAGGACCGGTTCAAAATCGGTCAAAAGATGCGCGCGGACAGCGGCTGGATCGGCTTGCTGTTGCGGCACGTCCATGACGCCGCGCACTGTAATCAGATCGGCAGCGGTCGGTGCAGTCAGCGACAGGCCGCGCTTCATCGCCTCTTCCTCAATCCGTTGAAGCGCACTTAGCACACGATCAAGCTGCGCCTCGTTGAGTTCTTGCGCGAGTTCGGTCGCGCTGCCTTGCAAGCGGAGCGATACCGTTACGCTGCCGCGTGCCAGTCGTTTCGACAGGACCCCGCGCAACGCCTGTTCCAGACCTTCGATCCAATCCGGCACCCGGACGCGCACGTCGAGCCCACGCGCATTCACGCTGCGCACATCCCAAGACCAGCTGAGCCCAAGCGCCTCGCCCTGCCCCGAGGCAAACCCTGTCATCGAATGCCGCATGTCTTCCCCCGCGCCAACGCCCCCGGCTTCGGTTACGCGTTGCGCACAATTGATGCAAGTCATCGCACCCGGTCAAAGAGTTAACCAACAGTTAAGAAACCGCATCAATATGACGGGCTTTTGTGATAAGTTTGTATCGGGTGTTAGATTTGGGAGTAACGAGATGACGGGTAACCCGCTGGAGGCTGCGCGGGTCAAGCAGCATCAGTCAAACGCGGTCGAGATGGTGGATCGCTATTGGCGTCAGATGGCTGCGGGCGGACAGGTTCCAAGCCGGATGAAGATCAACCCCGGCGATATTCAGGACGCGCTCGAATTTGCTTTTGTGGCGGAACACATCTCGGGCGGGATTGTCCGCATGCGCATTGCCGGTGGTTCGATCAAAGCGGTGATGGGTATGGAGGTTGCCGGGATGCCAGCAGCGACGCTGATTGCCCCGAAAGAGCGTAAGGCTTTTAACGAAACGGCACTTCATGTCCTGAACACTCCATCAACGGCGAAACTCACGCTCACCGCTGCGGCCAAATACGGACAGCCGGGGATGGAGGCGGAAATGCGGCTCTACCCGCTGCGTGGCGTGACGGGCGGTATCACCCAAATGCTCGGCACATTTGTGACAACCGGAAGCGTCGGCCAAACCCCACGCCGCTTCGATGTGACATCGACAGAGTTCGAAGCGGTGGACGCAAGTCTGCCAGCAAAGACCAGACCCATCTTGTCGCGCGGCCATCTTAGTTTGGTCGTCTCTCGGTAAAGCGGGCTGGTTTTAGCCAACAAAAAAGGCGGGCCGAAGCCCGCCTTTTGTAATTCTGGTGTTTGACCTTAGCCCGCTTTGGCGGTGCTGGCCGCCTCGCGGCGCGCGGTCAG
>CAZCOX010000433.1:0-1698 GCA_964500115.1 uncultured Rhodobacterales bacterium | reverse complement strand
GATTGAAGCCCAAATCCTCTTTGACTTTCAGGGCCACGTCGTTCAAGTTCGAAACCCCGGTGCCAAACTGGCGCAAGGTGATGTCTTTCGTCTCTTGCCCCCATACCATTGGAGCCGGAAGCGCGGCGGCCGCCACCGCCGCGCCACCAGCCTTCAGCATGGACCGACGCGAATAGCGAATTTTTGAGATTGTCGTCATGGTTTGTCCTCTCTGTTGAACTTCTTCATCCAGCCAGGGCGTGTGCCGCCTCAGCCTCCCAGTCGAGGCCGATGGCCTCGCCCAACTCCTTCGGATTGCCGAAGAAATCCTTGTCAGACAGCAGTGCGGTGACCTCTTGCTCGCCAGGAACGGTAGCGGTCAGCGCAACATGCGTGCCTTGATATTCGATGTTGGTTATGGTGCCCGGCAGCTTGGCCGTTTTGTCGGCTGTCACTTTCAAGGCGTCCGAACGCACTGCGACTATGCCCTCGGGCATCGACACCACGTTGTGCGACCCCAAGAAACGGGCCACGAAAGCGGTCTTGGGGGTATCGAAGACCGCACGGGTTTTACCCGCCTGTTCTATCTTGGCGTCATTCATCACGACGATTTCGTCGGCCAGCGCCAATGCTTCATCCTGCCCATGGGTGACGTGGACAAAGGTTATTCCCAGTTCCCGCTGCAGCTTTTTCAACTCGGCCCGCATGCGAATGCGTAAGAACGGATCGAGCGCGGATAGCGGCTCGTCCAGCAACAATACATCTGGTTCCGTAATCAGTGCGCGTGCCAAGGCCGCGCGCTGCTGTTGCCCCCCCGAAAGCTGTGCTGGTAGTCGGCCTGCCATCGCTGTCATGTCTACAAGCTCCAACAGCTGGTTAGCGCGGGCATGACGCGTGGCCTTGTCGACGCCTCTCATGGTCAGGCTAAATGCTACATTGTCGAGCACACATAGATGCGGGAACAGTGCATAGTTCTGAAACATCATCGCGGTGCCCCGCTTTGCAGGCTGCAGTTTCGAGATGTCCCGCCCACCAAGGGTGATCGACCCGTCAGATACAGTTTCATGCCCGGCAATCATTCGTAGGGTGGAAGACTTCCCGCAACCCGACGGTCCCAAAAGGCAGGCATAGGTGCCCGCGCTGAAGTGGTAGCTGATAGCGTCGACTGCAACCGTTGCGCCATAGCGCTTTGTCAGGCTAATCAGTTCAAGATCGATCTTGTGAGACATGCCACCCCCAGAGGTCATGCGGAAACGCTGCCTTAAGCGTATTGCTGCGACAAAGGTGAATTCGCCAAATCTATGAAGGAGCTACGCCGAGCTTCTAGAAATCAAGCACTGCCGAGCAAGTGTGTACAAAAAATAGGCACTAATTGTATACAATATGGGATCGCATTGTTTGGGATGTTGTGCTTGATCAGCGTAATTAGCAGAGTTTCGGCAGAGGAACCGATATGTCGAACATCACCAAAGAGAAGCTAGCTGCAGAAGACATTGCTGCACAGCTTACCGACGCCGTGCATGAGCATCGCCTCAAGCCTGGTTCGAAGCTGCGCGAAGATGAGGTGAGCGACGTATTTGGCGTCAGCCGGACTATCGTTAGGCAGGCTTTGCGAGCACTGGCGTTTGAAGGCCTGCTGACAATCGAAAAGAACCGTGGGGCGTTCGTCTCAAAGCCTTCGCTTAAGGAAGCCCATGAAGTCTTTCAGGCCCGCGCACT
>CAZCOX010000432.1:0-1703 GCA_964500115.1 uncultured Rhodobacterales bacterium | reverse complement strand
CCGCGCCTGTCGCCGGTCACGGACTGGCTGCCTGCGGAACGGTTGTCGGAAGAATTCACCGCCGTTGGTTTCTATCTGTCCGGCCATCCGCTCGACGACTACATGACCGCGCTCAAACGTAAAGGCGCCATGACGCTGGATGATGTTCTCGCTAAGGCGCAGGGTGGGCCGTGCGTTGTCAAGATGGCAGGTGTTGTGGCCGGTCGGCAGGAGCGCAAATCGGCGCGCGGCAATCGCTTTGCCTTTGCGCAACTCAGTGACCCTACCGGGGCGTATGAGGTCACGCTCTTCTCCGAAACGCTCGAAAAAGCGCGCGACCATTTGGAGACCGGAACCAAAGTCATGGTGACGGCAGAGGCGACGCTTGAAGCGGATCAACTCAAGCTGTTGGGCCGGTCGGTTGCACCGGTCGATGTGGCCGTCGCCGATAGCGCCAGCATGGGGCTGCGCATCTTTGTCGAAGACTCGATTGCGGTGCCACATGTCGCGTCTGTTCTGACCCGGGCGGCGGACCAGATGCCGAAAGCGGGCAAGGGTCCGATCCGCATCTGTTGCCTCGGTGCGCCGGGGCTGCCAGGTGAGGTGGATGTCGCGCTGAAAGACATGTTTCCGGTCACCCCCGAGATCAAAGGCGCTATCAAATCGCTGGCTGGCGTGCTCGATGTCGAAGAGCTGTGATCCGCCGACGTGACGTCGCATCCGCGTGCAGGCTTTACCGTCTTTGCCCCAAACGTTAATGAGACGGAACGTGATCTGGGGAGAGTCATGAAACGTCTGACCGCTGCGATAGGTGTTGCCGTTCTGCTGGCAGGTTGCGCGTCTGATCCTCTGGGCGATGTCCCGCGCCTGTCTGACACCGACGTGGCGGATTCTGATATTCAGGCCGCAATCCGTGCTGAGCCCGAAAACGCCGAGGTTGTTGTCGAGGAAACGAACGTAGCTACGCCTGCGCCCCGGCAAGGATTTTTTGGGCGTCTGCTGGGTGGCGGCGCGACAGCGGTACCCGAACCAGAAGTGCCTGCAATGGCCGAACAGACCGAAATCGCGTTGGTCGAATCGCCTAACGAGGTTTCTGCACCGGCCCCCGCTCCCGTGCAGCGCGGCGGCTTGCTCGGCTTCCTGCAACGCGCTGCGGATGACGCTCAGAACGAAGCACCGGACACACAAGTTGCAACGGCCGTGGCCCCGGCCCAGACATTGGGTGGTTTGTTCGGGCGGAACACTGCCGCCGGGCCAAAACCCGGCGCGCCGGATTTTCAAACCGTCTCAATGGGCACAACACTGCCCTACGGCGTGCTCGCCCGCGTCTGTGACGCGCGCCCGCGTCAGATGGGCAAGCGGGTTGAGCGGTATCCCGATGGTGGGAACGCCTATGCGCTGTACGACAGCGAGCCGGGCAATACCGCACCCCATACCTACTACCTGACAGGATTTGACGACGGCTGTGCCCGGCAGTTCACGGCGGCCCTGGCGCTTTTCGGCTCACCGCAGACACATGAACAGCTGCGCTATGGCCTGCCGTCGAAAGTGCAGCCCTATTCCGATACCGATGCCGCCTACGAGCGGCTGAAATCGCGCATTTGCCGCGTGGGTCGCGGCAAGCCGTGTGGCTCTGCGATGAACCGGATGGCACGCAACACCGCGTTTGTCAGCGTTTATGAACGGTTTGGGTCGAACCCGGTGTGGAAGACGATCCTGCTGCA
>CAZCOX010000431.1:0-1728 GCA_964500115.1 uncultured Rhodobacterales bacterium | reverse complement strand
GCAGCGTCGGCATGAGCATCGGGATGTGGCCTGCGCGCACTTGTTCTTCGTGCACGATGTTTTCGATGTTTTTCAACACCTTATAGCCCAGTGGCAACCACGAGTAGATGCCCGCGCTGGCCTGTTTGATCATGCCGGCCCGCAACATCAGGCGGTGGCTGACGATCTGCGCTTCGGCAGGCGTTTCTTTGAGAACAGGCAGGAAATAGCGGGACAGGCGCATAGGGTATCTCGTCTTAGGATGGTGCCGGTGTCCTAGCCCGTTGGCTGGGCACGAACAAGAGCCACCAGCGCCGTCGTGACAGATAGGGTTTTCACAAAGGCCATCCTGACGTATCTTGTAGGCAGTGCCGATCCAATCTTCCCGGCGCTGCATATTTATTGCGACTTATTTCGAGTGACGAGTTTCCGCGCGCCTGGGCGCTTTGCGAGAGATTTATTGTTATGTCATTTACGGGGATCCCGCTTTCAGCGCTTTTGCTTTTGACAATTGCTCCGGTGCTTTGGGGCGGGAATTTTGTGGTCGGTAGCGCGCTGTCCTCTGATTTGTCGGGGATCTGGATGAATGTCCTGCGCTGGCTGATCGCGCTTGTTGTGCTTGTGCCTTTGTGCGCGCGGTCCGCCTGGCTCAAGCGGCGGCAATTGTTTGCGCATTGGCGCAGCATCGTGGTTTTGGCGGCGTTGGGTGTGAGCGGGTTCAATTCCCTGCTCTACGTGGCGCTGCACTATGCCAGCGTGCCGATTGCCGCCGTGGCCTTTGCCTGCACACCTTTCATGATCCTGGGGATCGTGGCCGTGCTGGATCGCCGCCTGCCGCCCGCGCGTTTGGTGATTGCCTCAGCAATTGCGTTGTCGGGCATGGTTCTTGCCCAGCGGCATGCGTTGAACACCGATGTTGCGCCGCTTGGTGTCGCATTGGTCGTGCTCGCCGCGCTGACCTGGGGTGGATATTGCGTCGCGATCAAACGCCTTCCGATCCCGGCACCGCCCCGCGCGACCTTTCTCGCGCAGGTGGTGGTTGGGCTGGTCCTGCTGTTGCCTGTTGTGGCCTTTGTGGAGCCGGTTGAGATCCATGCCATCACGCCGCGCGAATGGATGGGGCTTGGCTATATTGGGATCGGAGCTGGTGCCTTGGCCTTTTGGCTGTGGAACATCGCGGTCCCCAAGGCCGGGTCTGCGCGTGCGAGCCTCTTTATGAACCTGGTGCCGATCTCTGGCATCATCCTGTCGGCTGTGTTTCTGGGGGAAACGCTCTCGACCACAGAACAGATCGCCATCGCAATCGTGTGTATCGGGCTGATGATGTCGATCGATTGGACGCCCTACCGGACCCGTATCACCCCGCGCGCCAAATCCGAAATTCGGTCCTAATACGCACTCGCAAGGCCAGTCGGGTTACTGCGCCGCGCAAATCTCGATCCCAGAGTTGATCCAGGCCACCTGCGCGTCGTCGGCATAGAGACCGATTTCGAGGATGCGAAGGGACGTGTCGGGATTCACGTAAAACCACAGGTGATGTGGCGTGGCGTCAGAGGCGGTGAAGTAGTACCCTGCCCCGCCATTGGCCGGGTCGAGAAGAGTGTCGCAGGAGATATCGCTGTCAAACGGCCCGCTCAGGTGCAGCGTGTCTTCTGCCGCGCAGACGCGGACCTGATCGCCAAAGTGGAGGTGGCGGCTGACAATCTGCGCCTCGGCAGGCGTTTCTTTCAGGACAGGCAGGAAGTAGCG
>CAZCOX010000430.1:0-1756 GCA_964500115.1 uncultured Rhodobacterales bacterium | reverse complement strand
ACTTTGAATGCGTCAAAGCCAAGCCTCCGGCTCTGCGCGATCTGCGGTCCCGCTTTGACGCATTCAAAGTGAAGGTCGGTTTCAACCTCGACACAGATTGCACCGGGTTGGACCGTCTGGTCCCGACCCTTGACGCAAACGAAATGCTGTTTGCCGACGCCAATCAGGCCTGGGACCTGCAAACCGCGCAAGACTTTTCGGATCGGGTGTCCCATCTGCCGATTGGATGGCTCGAAGAGCCCCTGCCCGCCGACGCGCCGCTACAGGAGTGGGAGGCTTTGGCCCAGTCCACGCGCATCCCTCTGGCTGGTGGAGAGAACATCACGGGCATTGATGACTTTGCGCAGGCCTCAACCGCCGATATCTTTCGGGTCTTGCAACCCGATGTCGCAAAATGGGGTGGGATCACTGGCTGCTGGGCGGTGGCTCAATCGATCCGGAAGGCGAACAAACGCTACTGCCCGCACTTTCTTGGCGGCGGGATTGGGCTTATTGCCTCGGCGCATCTTTTGGCGGCGGCTGGCGGCGATGGACTGCTTGAAGTTGATGTAAACCCGAACCCCTTGCGCGATGCGTTTGACTTGTGGAGCGGCACCCCTTCCCGCGCACGGTTGACCATTCCAAACGCGCCGGGCCTCGGCATCACTGATCTGCCGGACGACATTGGTCCTTACCTCACAATGCGAGAAACGCTGACGGTTTGATCAACATCTGCCACCCCAAGAGAGGCCTTCCGTGAACACCATCCGTCCGCTTGCCGATCTGATTGCGCCCGCGACAACCAAACCTCTGGTCATTTCGCATCGCGGCGCTTGGACGAAAGCGCCTGAAAACTCGATCGAAGCGATGCTGATCGCGGCGGATATGGGCGCCGACATGGTGGAACTGGATGTGCAGCGGACGACTGCGGGTCATCTTTACCTGATGCACGATGACACAACCGACCGCACGACCAACCGCCGCGGATTGACCACGGGCGTAGAGCCGCATGAATTCGAAACACTGTTTCTGCGAGAGGGTGAAGGCGGGCCTGACGCGCCGGTCACCGACATAGCCGTGCCGTCCCTTCGCGATACGCTCGAAGCCGCGCGTGGCCGCGTTCACCTGAACATCGACACAAAACACCGCCGCGATCTCGAAGCGGTCGGCGATCTGGTGCGAGACATGGGCATGGCGGAACAGGTTTTGATCAAAATGACTGTTGATCCGGGCAATCCGGATGCCAGCATCAAAGACGCGCGCTGGTTTGGCGATTTGACCTTCATGCCGGTCTTGTTGCCCCCCCGCCCCGCAAAGGCCACCGAGGATGCCCTGACGGTGGCGCGGTTTTACGACGCCCAAATGCTGGAGGTATCTTTCCTCTCGCTTGAAGCCTTCGACCACCTGTCAGACGCCATGAAACGTGAAGGCATCAGGCTCTGGGTGAACACGCTCGATGTAGAGCATCCTCTGGATTACAGCGACAGCGCCGCCTTGTCCGATCCCGACCGTGTGTGGGGAACGCTGATCCGACACGGCGTCGGCGCGATTCAGACCGACCAGACCGAAGCGTTGAACGATTACCTGCGCGCGACGGGTGACAGCTAGACCCTTGTCTGTCGAGCGCGGCCAGCGCGTATGTGGGCCTAGGACGCGCGCGCAAGATGATGTTTGGGGGAGCACCCGAATTTGCGGGAATAGTCGCGACTGAATTGCGTCAGGCTTTCGTAGCCAACTTCAAACCCCGCGACGGATACGGACGGGACACCGCGCTCCA
>CAZCOX010000429.1:0-1766 GCA_964500115.1 uncultured Rhodobacterales bacterium | reverse complement strand
CGAGTTATACAAAGGTTTTTTCAGACGCGCTGTGCCAAGAGGCGGCGGACGACCCCATGGTCTGTGCGGTGACCGCCGCCATGCCGGATGGCACGGGGCTCGATTTGTTTGCGGAACGTTATCCGTCGCGGTGCTTTGACGTTGGGATCGCCGAGCAGCACGGGGTAACCTTTGCCGCCGGGCTTGCCGCTGGCGGGCTAAAGCCGTTCTGCGCGATGTATTCGACTTTTCTTCAGCGCGGCTATGATCAGGTGGTGCACGATGTTGCCATCCAACGCTTGCCCGTGCGCTTTGCCATTGACCGCGCGGGGTTGGTTGGGGCCGATGGCGCGACCCATGCGGGTAGTTTCGATGTGGCGTACCTTGCCAACCTGCCGGGTTTCGTGGTGATGGCCGCTGCGGATGAGGCGGAACTCAAGCACATGGTGGCCACCGCTGTGGCGCATAATGACGGCCCGATCGCGTTTCGCTACCCGCGCGGCGAAGGGCAGGGCGTAGATATGCCCGACCGCGGTGAGGTCATTGAGATCGGCAAAGGCCGCATGATCCGCGAGGGCAAGCAAGTTGCGATCCTTTCGTTCGGCACGCGGCTGGGTGAGGTCTTGAAAGCCTGTGAGGCGTTGGAGGCCAAGGGCATCAGCCCGACAGTTGCCGATGCGCGGTTTGCCAAGCCGCTGGACCGTGACCTAATATTGCAACTCGTCGAAACCCATGACGCGCTGATCACCATCGAGGAAGGTGCCGTTGGTGGTTTTGGCAGTCATGTGGCCCAGCTTTTGGCCGAAGAATCCGTGTTTGATCGTGGCATCAAATTCCGCTCGATGGTGCTGCCCGACACGTTCATTGATCAGGCGAGCCCGGCGGCGATGTACGATGTGGCGCGACTGAATGCAGAGCATATCGAGGCAAAAGTCTTGGACGTTCTCGGCGTCGCAACGTTGGGCAAACGCGCTTAGACAAATCCGCTGATCAGGGCCACGACAAACGCAAGCGTGCCGGCCAAAACCGAATAGCCGCCAATCAGGATAAGACCGTCCTTCACCATCAGCGCAAAGGCGACCAACGCAACGCCGCCTGCGCTGATAGATGTGAACATTGGCACGATCTCTAAGAACGGCCATGTTGCAGCGACGGTCATCACTGCCAACAAGGCCAAGCGGTTAAGCGGGGCAGTTGTTAGGAACCGCAAACGGTCCCGGCTGTGCTTGTCGAGCCATTGTGCGGGCCGCCGCAGCGCGCTTACCGCACGCGATAATTGCGCGGCGGAAAATCTGCGGCTTGCAAGGAACTTAGGCAGCCAAATGTGCCGCCTTCCGAAAAACGATTGTGCGGCAATCGTAATGATGACCAATCCGCCAAGCGTCGGCATCAGCGGGATGATCGACAAGGGTGAGACAAGAATCAAAGCCGGGACAAGCAAGATCGCCCCAAAGGAACGTGGGCCGACGTGATTGAGCATGTCCTGAATAGTCATGCCATCCGATGCGTCATGCACATCCGGGTCGAGCGCCGACAGCAAATCATATAGTGAGGTCGGCGCTGGTGGGTCGGGTTCCACGACTAAGTGCCTTCTTGCGCCAGAACAGCGGCCAGCCCGCTTTGGTAGTCAGGGTAGGTCAGCGTGACACCGAGGTCGTCTTTGATCCTGTCATTTCTGACCCGCTTGCTTTCGGCATAAAAGCTGCGCGCCATCGGTGTCATCTCGGCCTCATCAAACGGGATCGCCGGTGGCAGGTCGACACCCAGCAATTTGGCAGCATGGGTGA
>CAZCOX010000428.1:0-1808 GCA_964500115.1 uncultured Rhodobacterales bacterium | reverse complement strand
CTCAACAAAGCTGGCAGGCCTTCCGCCGCCAAACACGTCAGCGTCTCGGGTTTCGAGACGATATCACTCACAATCTGCACGGTGTTCTCTGTCGGGCCGGTCACACTATCCAGCGCAAGCGCGCGGATTTGGATCGCGCTCGCGTTGTCGATGACGCAATTCAAGGCGGGTTCCAACGGCACTCCAGGGAAGCGTTCGGTCAGAACGGGCGTGATGGCTGACCGCGCCGCGTCGCGTGCGATCTCATCCTGTGCCTGCTGCGAACACCCCGCCACGGTCAAAGCGACCACACAAACACCTAATACCCGATACAATAGCTCGTTCCATTCTGAAGAACGCCATGCGCGTTAGCACATTTTCCAACGCCGCTCACACCCCCGCGATACTGAGCGTCAAAAGCACCACGATAATTGGTCGCCGCGCCAGCCTTTCCATAGTCCAGTCGCGCGTCATGGGTGGTGATGGGTGCCACGGCTTGCGTTTCATCCTCATATGCAGCGCAACCTGCGACGAGCGCCAAAGCGGCAAGGATCAGAAACCCACGAACCGGCGCCATCAGAACGTCCGCTCTTTCGGCGCAATCTTCTTGAGCGCAATGCCGCCTTCGTCTTCGGTGGTCAACGGATCAACCACCACCGGGCGATAGCTCAGATCGGTTTTGTTGCCCTCAACCCGAGCCAGCGTGTGAACCCGCCAATTCTCGTCATCCCGCGTTGTGAAATCCTCGTGCGCATGCGCGCCACGGCTTTCTTTGCGCGCCTCGGCCCCGGCAATTGTCGCCAACGCGTTCGGCATCAGGTTGGTCAGTTCCAGCGTTTCCATCAGGTCGGAATTCCAGACAAGGCTGGTATCTGTGACCTTCAGGTCATCCAGCTTGGCCGCGATATCGACCATCTTGTCGAGACCTTCCTTCATCGTCTTCGCGGTCCGGAACACCGCCGCATCCGCCTGCATGGTTTTCTGCATCTCAAGCCGCAGGTCCGCTGTCGGTGTGCCGCCCTTCGCGTTCCGCAAACCGTCGAAGCGCTCAAACGCCTTGTCGACCGACGCAGTATTCGTAGCAGGCACCGCGCTTTCACGGTCCACGACCTTGCCTGCCCGGATTGCCGCCGCGCGGCCAAAGACCACAAGGTCAATCAGGGAATTTGACCCAAGACGGTTCGCCCCGTGAACAGATGCGCAGCCCGCTTCACCAACCGCCATCAGACCCGGCACAATCGCATTCGGGTCCTCTGCTGTCGGGTTGACCACCTCACCCCAATAGTTCGTCGGGATACCGCCCATGTTGTAGTGAACGGTCGGCAGAACCGGGATCGGTTCTTTAGTGACATCAACACCGGCAAAGATCTTTGCCGACTCAGAGATACCTGGCAGACGTTCCGCCAAAGCCTCTGCTGGCAGGTGCGACAGGTTCAGGTGGATGTGATCGCCCTCGTCCCCGACACCACGCCCTTCGCGGATTTCCATGGTCATCGAGCGGGATACGTAATCCCGAGGCGCCAGGTCTTTGTAGTTCGGCGCATAGCGCTCCATGAACCGTTCGCCCTCGGAGTTGGTGAGGTATCCACCTTCCCCGCGCGCGCCTTCGGTGATCAGACAACCAGAGCCATAGATGCCCGTTGGATGGAACTGCACAAACTCCATGTCCTGGAGCGGCAGACCAGCCCGCGCCACCATGCCGCCACCATCGCCGGTGCATGTATGTGCCGACGTCGCGCTGAAATACGCGCGGCCATACCCGCCCGTCGCCAACACCACCCTCTTGGCGTTGAAGACATGCATCGGGCCGTCATCGAGCTTCCAGCGGG
>CAZCOX010000427.1:0-1837 GCA_964500115.1 uncultured Rhodobacterales bacterium | reverse complement strand
CAGCTGCGCGTCGAGTTCCGGCTTGCGCACTTCAACGATGTTGAGGTGCAGCTCAGAGTCCGTCATGCCAGCAAGCTTTTTGCGGAGCGTTTCGATGTCCGCGCCTTTCTTGCCGATGATGACGCCAGGGCGTGCTGTGTGAATGGTCACGCGGCATTTTTTGTGCGGGCGTTCAATAATCACGCGCGCCACACCGGCCTGCTTACACTCTTTTTCGATGAACTCACGGATCGCGATGTCTTCGAGCAGAAGATCACCATAATCCTTGGTGTCGGCATACCAGCGGCTGTCCCAGGTGCGGTTCACCTGCAGGCGCATACCGATCGGGTTTGTTTTGTTACCCATTAGGCTTGCTCCTCAACTTGACGCACCAGAATGGTGATTTCCGAGAATGGCTTCATGATCTTACCAAAGCGACCACGTGCCCGTGGGCGACCGCGCTTCATGATCAGGTTCTTGCCAACATAGGCCTCGGCGACAATCAACTCGTCGACGTCCAGACCGTGGTTGTTCTCGGCATTTGCAATCGCAGACTGCAGGCATTTCTTCACGTCTTCCGCGACCCGCTTTTTCGAGAAGGTCAAATCGTTCAGCGCCTTGTCCACTTTCTTGCCGCGGATGAGACCAGCAACAAGGTTCAGCTTTTGCGGGCTTGTGCGAAGCATGCGCAGTTTTGCGCGGGCTTCGTTGTCTGCCACGCGGCGGGGGTTTTTATCCTTGCCCATGACTTACTTCCGCTTCGCTTTTTTGTCAGCCGCGTGACCATAGTAGGTGCGAGTTGGCGAGTACTCGCCAAACTTCTGACCAATCATGTCTTCGGTGACGTTGACGGGAACATGCTTCTGGCCGTTGTAGACGCCGAATGTCAGACCGACAAACTGCGGCAGGATCGTCGAACGACGCGACCAGATCTTGATAACTTCATTGCGACCGCTTTCACGCGACGCTTCGGCCTTCTTGAGGACATATGCGTCCACAAAGGGGCCTTTCCATACGGAACGAGACATTGATTAACGCCCCTTCTTCTTGGCGTGACGCGAGCGGATGATCAGCTTCTGCGACGCTTTGTTCTTGTTGCGGGTCCGCTTACCTTTGGTCGGCTTGCCCCATGGGGTCACTGGGTGACGACCACCCGATGTCCGGCCTTCACCACCACCGTGCGGGTGGTCGATCGGGTTCATGACAACACCACGAACGCTTGGGCGGATGCCCTTGTGGCGCATCCGGCCCGCTTTGCCGAAGTTCTGGTTCGAGTTGTCGGGGTTCGACACGGCACCAACGGTCGCCATGCATTCCTGACGCACCAGACGCAGTTCGCCCGAGGACAAACGGATCTGCGCGTAACCACCGTCACGACCTACGAACTGGGCGTAGGTGCCTGCGGCACGTGCAATCTGACCGCCCTTGCCTGGCTTCAGTTCGATATTGTGAACGATTGTCCCGATGGGCATGCCCGAGAACGGCATTGCGTTGCCCGGCTTTACGTCAGCCTTAGCGGACGCGACGACCCGGTCACCAATCGCCAGACGCTGTGGCGCGAGGATGTAGGCCTGTTCGCCATCATCATACTGCACCAGCGCGATGAACGCGGTCCGGTTGGGGTCATATTCGATACGGGCAACGGTTGCGCCCACATCCATTTTGTTCCGTTTGAAATCAACGATCCGGTAGAGGCGTTTCGCCCCACCACCGCGACGGCGCGATGTGATACGTCCGGTGTTGTTCCGGCCACCCGACTTGGTCAAACCCTCTGTAAGGGCTTTGACAGGGCGTCCTTTCCACAGCTCCGAACGGTCGATCAGCACCAGCCCGCGCTGGCCCGGCGTCGTCGGTTTAT
>CAZCOX010000426.1:0-1839 GCA_964500115.1 uncultured Rhodobacterales bacterium | reverse complement strand
AAACCAGTCGCGGCCAAGCCCAAAAAGCAGCCAGCACAGCCCAAAGCAAAAAACCCACCAAAGGCCACCATCTCAACAAAGACCCCGCCGGCACCTGCCGCCGCGCCCAAAGGTGACCGCCAAATCACGTTGGACGCCGCTGTCAAACGCGAACAGGCCGAAGCGATGAAGCCTCTATTGGAGAAGGGCCTTCAACAACGCGACATCATCATGCTCGCGGGTCGCCGAACCACAGAGCAATTTGAGCTCTCGCCGACGTATGTTCCAAAACCAGACGCAGATCGGCTCCCCATGTCAGAGGGCTATCACACCTCCAAGCGCTTGAACGCCGCCACTCTTGACGCCATGCGCGACAAGCATGACCCACTGCGCGTTCGCTCCGACCCGGCAATGGTGCGTGGGCAGTTTGAAACGCTCTTCTGGCAAGTTCTCGATGATGTGATCGCTGAACTGAAACAGCGCTACAGCTGAATCAACGAGATAAGAAAGATCAATGAAATCCCGCGACCACGCGGGATTGAGTGGGGCAGGGGGCAACGCACCCTCCGCTTCGCTCTGGCTGCGTCGGCTCTTATTCTTACCCTGATCCGCCTGCCATCCGGCCCCGGCGCGCAACAGGGGTTGTGATGTCGCGCAAGCGCGCCAGCCTCCATGCTAAAAATCGGCACCCCCACGCTGCGCGCGGTTCCCCCAATTTTCAGCCCTCCGGCCCCCTGTCTTCGATCCGGTTCCGGCCGCAGGACGGGCTGCGCCCTCTCTGCTTTGTCCAGTCGAATGGCATGGGCCATTCGGCTGGTCAAACCAGCCGAGGCTTCGCCACTGGCGGAGAGACGGTCCCGACCGAAGCGTATCCTAAAAGGGACACAGGATGGCACGGGACAAGAAGATCGAAGGGACGGCAATCGCCCGAATCCTCGACGCGAGGACACGCGAGACTGTCGGCTACCTGTTTGAATGGAACACTGGGGAGATCGACCCAAAGTGGAATGACGATATCCCACGCGAGGAAAAGGACATCATCTATGAATACGCCTGATCTCTACGCGATGCTGAGCGAAGATGGGGCAGGGGCCTAAGCGGCCTCTGCACTCTCTCCGGCTTGTTCCATCAAATAGTCAGCGGATCGTTGCGCCGCTGCTGCCGCTTTGACGATCGCGCGCTTGTCGTTGCGCAACACTTCTAACCACGACTGAACATAGGCCGCGCTGTCCTCAATGTGACCCGGCTGAAAACCAAGTTGCGCGCCTATCATTGCCGACGAAATCTCGGCGACAAGTTCTTCCATCGCATAGGCCGCATTGCCAAACTTGGACCCCGCCTTTTCCTTTGTCCGGTCGCATCGATCCTTGTGGCCTGCCGCATGGGACAATTCGTGAAATAGGGTCGAATAGAACAACTCTGCGGCTTTGAACTTCGATACCTCCGGCATGTGGACGTGATCCTTCGACGGGATGTAACACGCGCGGTCCCCGCCTTCCTCGTATCCCACCCCCATATTCGCGATCATGTTGGCCGCGATGTGCGACAAATGTTCAATGGGCCGCGTTGCCAAGGGTGCGGCTTCGTCTGGCGTCGGAAACTGATCCTCTAACCCGTCGATCTGCTGCACGTTGAACACCCGATAGGCTTTCAGATAGCCCCGCGTCTTGGCCTCTGTCTCGCCCTCGGGCGCATCTTCTTTGGCCTCGAACGTCCCGTATTTGACCACAAGCGACGACTTTTCACCTTTGCGAACCATCCCGCCCAAATCCTTTGCTTGTTTAAAGGTCATCCACACCGGATTGCGATAGCCTTGCGACCATGCTTTGAGGCTCAACAGGATCGTGTTGATCCCGCGAT
>CAZCOX010000425.1:0-1845 GCA_964500115.1 uncultured Rhodobacterales bacterium | reverse complement strand
ATCTTACGCAAACCTATCAACTCTGCTGGGGTGTGCAGATCGCATCGCGGCTGGTGTCAGAGGAAACCCTGACCCCCGATCGCAACAACAGCACAGCGTGCGGGTTTTTGTGCCGCGTGACCGGCGACGACGGCATTGACGCGCTCGAAAAACGGCTCGACAGTCAAACTTCAAGGGCCGCTGAATTGATCGCAGCCATCCTGCCGGACGCGAAAGAGGACTGACCCATGCGCAAAGGGGACGCCACCGATCCCAAAGGGTTAATTGCCGAGTCGTACAAAATCGACGGCATCACCTACGAGGAATGCCGGTCGATCTTTCTCGACTGGGCGCTGGCGGTGCCCGTGGATGCGGACAGCCCAACGCTGATCAAAACCTTGCTCGCGCGTCACCCGGTCACAGACCACCCGATGACGCAGGTTCTGACCGAAGGTCTGAGTGCTGCCAAAACCCCCAAACGGCGCGGCGGCTGGAAGGCGCGGCGCGCCTGATATGTCATCGCGCGCGACCCGTTGCTATGATTTTCGCGAGGTATCCCCAGCCGATCTTCCCCTCCTGACAAAATGGCAAACCCAGCCGCATGTTCTCGAATGGTGGGACACCGACGCGCCCTACAATGAAGACGATCTTAACGATCCGCGTGTGTCTCGGTGGATTGTGTCATGCGACAAACGCGCGTTTGCCTATATGCAGGACTACACCGTGCATGGCTGGCCAGATCACCACTTTGCAGGTCTCCCCATTGGATCACGCGGCATTGACCAGTTCATTGGTGAACCGGACATGGTCGGGCAAGGCCATGGCACAGCCTTCATGCGCCAGCATTTGCAAAAACTATTCAAAGAGGGCACACCCGTGATTGGAACCGACCCACACCCGCACAATGCGCGCGCCATCGCGGCCTATGGAAAGCTTGGGTTCAAAGCGATCGGGCCGCCGCAAGACACGCAATGGGGCCTCATCCTGCCAATGACGGTCACTCCGAAAACCAAAGCCCCATCTTTCCTCTTGCCCAAAATACCGCGGGGGAGGCGCCAACGGCGACGGGGGCAGAGCCCCCACCTGTCGGACGGCCGCAGGCCGTTCGAAACAAAAAAGACCACCCAAAAGGGTGGCCCTTGTAAATTCTAGATGAAACGTGGTTTAGCCGTTGGCCGCCGGGGCCGCCGCCGCGATGGGCTTGGCTTTGCCGCCGTTCAGCGGGTCGTCCTGACGCTGGACAGAGCCTTCGAAATGCGCGCCGGACTCAATCGCGATGGTCTTGTGGATGATGTCACCCTCGACACGCGCTGTCGCGGTCAGGCGAACCTTCAGACCACGCACACGACCCACGACGCGGCCATTGACGACGACGTCATCGGCCATCACTTCACCTTTGATTGTCGCGCTTTCGCCGACGGTCAAAAGATGCGCGCGGATGTCGCCCTCGACGGTGCCTTCGACATTGATGTCACCGGTTGTCTTGACATTGCCGGTGATGTGCAGGTCGCTGGACAGTACAGACGCGGCGGGCTTCGCCTTTGGCGCGGAGGCCTTGAATTCGGTGGCCGCGGGGCGCGGGGTTTCGGCCATCGCCGGCTTCGGCGCGCCAGTGTCGTCCGCTTTTGGTGCGGGATCGTTGATTTTGCTTTTAGAAAACATCGTTTGCAGCCTTGATGTAGATCATGGGGTTGACGGGTTTGCCACCGACGCGCACCTCGTAGTGAAGATGGGTGCCGGTAGAACGTCCGGTCGTTCCCATACCAGAGATGCGATCGCCGCGCGAGACCCTTTGGCCTTTCTTCACATATAGTTTTGAATTATGCGCATATCGCGTCTCGATACCAAATTCGTGCTGTATCTTGA
>CAZCOX010000424.1:0-1875 GCA_964500115.1 uncultured Rhodobacterales bacterium | reverse complement strand
CCAACCCCATGCTTCGCGCGGTTGGCGGCGTCTTTGGCCTCGTCCCATTCAAATTCCATCGCCGCGATGAAAGCGATGCGATGGTTAACATCTCCTTACAAGGAGCGATTTCATGACTGAAAAACTCGTCATCATTGGTGCGGGTATGGCCTCGGGCCGGGTGATCGAACACCTGGTCGAAACGGCTCCCGGTGCTTATGACATCACCCTTTTCAACGCGGAGCCGCGTGGGAATTACAACCGGATCATGCTGTCTCCGGTTCTGTCGGGTGAAAAGACATATGAAGAGATCGTCACGCACGACGATGCCTTCTACGCAGAGCACAATGTCACCTGCCGGTTTGGGGAGCGGGTCTTGAAGATCGACCGCGACTTAAAAGTGGTCGAGGCCGAAAACGGCCACGTACCTTACGACAAGCTGATCTTTGGCACGGGGTCTGACCCGTTCATGATTCCCCTACCAGGCCATGATCTGGATGGTGTGATCGCCTACCGCGACCTCGAGGACACCGAAAAGATGATGTCTCTGGGTCCGGACAACAAATGCGTCGTTATCGGTGGCGGTTTGTTGGGCCTCGAAGCGGCGGCAGGCATGGCGGCGCGCGGTGTGGACGTGACCGTTGTGCACATCATGGGCCACCTGATGGAGCGTCAGCTGGATGATGCGGCGGGGTATCTGCTCAAGAAATCGCTGGAAGACAAAGGTATCACCATCTGCCTGAGCGCCAATTCGAAAGAGATTGTTGGCGAGAATGGCAAGGTCAAAGCACTGATGCTGGATGACGGCACCGAATTGCCCTGCGATCTGCTGGTTATGGCGGTCGGCATCCGCCCGAGTGTTGCGCTGGCGAAAGAGGCTGGTCTGGCGGTCGGACGTGGCATTCACGTTGATGACCAGATGCTCACCTCTGACGAAAACATTTATGCCGTCGGTGAATGTGTCGAACATGACGGCGCGATCTTTGGCCTTGTCGCCCCGCTTTATGATCAGGCCAAGGTGCTAGCTCAAACGCTGATGGGCGACGCCGCCACGTTCAAACAGAAAACACTGTCGACCAAGCTGAAGGTCACCGGATGTGATCTGTTCAGTGCCGGCGACTTTGCCGACGGCGACGGCCGCGAGAACATCGTGTTCCGCGATCCGGCGCGGGGCGTCTACAAGCGCCTTGTCATCGAGGGCGAAAAGCTTGTCGGTTGCGTGATGTATGGCGATACGGCGGATGGAAACTGGTTCTTTGACCTGATCAAATCCGGCGAAAGCATTGAGGAGATGCGCGAGACGCTGATCTTTGGGCCCGCTTACCAAGGGGGGGCCGCGCTGGACCCGCTCTCAGCCGTTGCAGCCTTGCCGCTTGATGCGGAGATTTGCGGTTGCAACGGCATTTGCAAAGGCACCATCGTAGACGCGATCGCAAGTGGCGCGACCGACCTCGGCGCTGTGCGCGCCACCACCAAGGCCAGCGGGTCTTGCGGAACGTGCACCGGGCTGGTCGAACAACTCCTACAGGTCACGCTGGGCGACGAGTTCGAAATGCCAGCGGCGCAGGCCGTATGTGGCTGCACCGACCTGAGCCACGAAGACGTGCGTCGTCTGATCAAGTCGCAGGAACTCAAAAGCCAGGCTGCCGTTTGGCAGGAGCTGGGGTGGAACACACCCAATGGCTGCCACGTTTGCCGCCCGGCAGTGAACTTCTACCTGCTGGCGGACTGGCCGATTGAATATCAGGACGATCCGCAAAGCCGGTTTGTGAACGAACGCAAACACGCGAACATCCAGAAGGATGGCACGTTCAGCGTTGTACCGCGCATGTGGGGCGGGATCACCAACCCGACCGAATTGCGCGCGATTGCGGATGCGGCGGACAAGTACAACGT
>CAZCOX010000423.1:0-1877 GCA_964500115.1 uncultured Rhodobacterales bacterium | reverse complement strand
TTCAACGCCTCCCGCGCAATCTCAATATCAGACTTGTATGACATGTCCCTCGTCCCCTTGTGCGTCACGTTATTTGCGCTAGGCATACCGCCGCATGCCAGTTCCCGTGCGATGCGAAACCGACACTTTCAAGCAAAACTGCGTCTGAGTTGCGGTCCCGACGTCGCCAATCGGAAACGTTTCCGCGCTTTAGATCAGTTGCGCGCCCACGCAAGATGCGCCCAGACGGGTTGATCCGGAATGTGCAGGCGCAACGCGTCGCCGACCTGCAAAGCTCCCGGGCGTTCGACCCAGGCGGTCACACCGCGCCGGTGTTTGGCCGCAGCTTTGAACGCTTTGCCCTGCCCCGGATGGGCAGCCTCAATTTCACGTGCGGGCAAATGGCATGGACGGTTTTCCATGTCGACGACCAAGGTTGTCCCGTCTTCCGCCTGCAACCGTGACGACGGTGGAACGTGCGTAAATTCAGGAATACCCTCGACAACCAACGTCGCGCCCACCCAACGCGGGTCGATCTCGTCTAACCCCATCTCGGCTGCAATTGCACCCAATTCTTCAGCGGAGACTACAGACAACTGGCGCACATTTGCAATCTCTGTGCCTTTGGGATGTTGCGACGTAACACGCGAACAAGATGGCCGTGTCAGCCCACTATGGCTGTCGCCGACCGGGCCTTCAAATCCAAGTTCGAGTTTGGCCGTTTTACGCGAAGCAATACCAATGGGCGGATTGGGAACCAGTCCGATCCAGGTAACGCGACATATGTGATCCGTAGGTTTGAGTGCAGGCATGTTTGATCCTTTGGATTTGACCAACACATGCCGTGCAGTCCGCGCAAGTCGCAACCCGTTTCTTATCGAAACGGGTTGGTCAATTGTTGTGTCGGCGTTACCGCCATGTGTGCTGGGTTCAATCAGTCTTCTAGGACGAAGGTGACCTTCAACACGACGCGGTATTCGTCGATCTTGCCATCATCGATCACGACTTTCTGGTCCTGCACCCACGCGCCTTGCACATTTTTAAGCGTTTTGCAGGCGCGATCGACGCCGTTTTCGATGGCATCTTCGAAGCTTTTCTTGGATGAGGAAATGATTTCGGTGACTCGTGCAACTGACATTAAATGCCTCCCTTGTTACGAGGGACACATCCTAAGGCCTTTGATGGGTCATGCAAGAGAACAGCGCGCGTTCACAAATGCGCGAATTTCGCAACAAAGCGTGACCTCTTTGCCGCAATATCGGGTTGGCGGCGCGGGAACCCAAGCCTGCCCTGCTTGTTTTATCGTCAATCAACGGCAAAATTGGTTCTCAGGTGACAGAGCCAGTTCCGTAAATTCAAAAAGAGTGCTGCCCCATGATTTCTAGACGCAACTTTCTCGCTGCTTCCACCGCAGGTTTGGCCATGCCAAGCATTGCGACCGCCCAAGGTTTTCAGATCGACCCCGTTTTCCGCCCGCAGAAAGTACGAATCAAAACCGACGTTGCACCCGGACAGATTTTGATCTTGCCACGCGCCCATTTCCTGTACCACGTGACCGCACCCGGCGTCGCGCGCCGCTATGGTGTCGGCGTCGGCAAAGCCGGATTGGAGTTCACCGGAACCGCCGAAATCTCGGTCAAAAAGGAATGGCCGACATGGCGTCCGACGAACGAGATGATCGAACGCGAGCCCGAAAAATACACCGAATTCATCGACAATGACTACGTTCAGCCTGGTGGGCCTGGAAACCCGCTTGGCGCGCGCGCACTGTACCTGTTTCAAAACGGTCGAGATACATTCTTCCGTATTCACGGCACAACCGCGCCACGCTCCATCGGTCGGTCAGTTTCCAACGGGTGCATCCGGATGCTCAACGAACATGTGAAAGACCTGTACGA
>CAZCOX010000422.1:0-1885 GCA_964500115.1 uncultured Rhodobacterales bacterium | reverse complement strand
GACGGACGGCACGTATGGCCAACGACGCAGTTTTCGCCCCCTGGGACGATCCAAACGAAAAACCGTTGATCGAATTCCGAAACGTGACCAAGCGCTTCGGCGATTTCGTTGCCATCGATAACCTCACCCAGAACATCTACGAGCGCGAGTTTTTTGCCCTGCTTGGCCCGTCCGGCTGCGGCAAAACCACGATGATGCGCATGCTCGCAGGGTTCGAGACGCAGACCGAAGGCCAGATACTGATTGCCGGGCAAGACATGGCCAACGTGCCACCGAACAAGCGCGCGGTGAACATGATGTTCCAGTCCTACGCGCTGTTTCCGCATCTCAGCGTTTGGGACAACATCGCCTTTGGTCTGAAACGCGAAGGCAAAGACAAAGGCACCATCGACGCCCGTGTCGAAGAGATGCTGCGCCTCACCCGGCTCACCAAATTCGCCCGTCGCAAACCGCACCAAATCTCCGGCGGCCAACGCCAGCGCGTGGCGTTGGCCCGGTCGCTTGCCAAGGCACCGAAACTTCTCTTGCTCGACGAACCTCTGGGCGCGCTCGACAAAAAACTGCGCCAGGACACGCAGTTCGAACTGATGGACATTCAGGAAAAAACCGGCACGACCTTTGTGATCGTGACCCACGATCAGGAAGAGGCGATGACCGTCGCCTCCCGCGTCGCTGTCATGGACGAAGGCCGTATCATTCAGGTCGCCCCACCCGCACAAATCTACGAAGCCCCGAACAGCGTTTACGTCGCCGACTTCATCGGTGAAGTGAACCTGATCAAGGGCCGCGCCGAAGCCCGGCCGACCGAACCAGAGCCGATCGCTCCACCCGCACCAGAGCCCGACCCTGCACCAGCCGTTGCCGAACCTGCCAAACCCGCCCCGATCAACGGCCCGCAGCCCAACGAAATTGGTGAATGGTTGCAAAACAAATTGCTCTTCCCGATCCTTGGCAAACGGGAACCACAACCCAAACGCCTGCCGCCGCCGGACCCGAAACGCGACACGGCCACACCCCAACCAGCCGCCCCAATTAAAATCCCGCCCGGCGGTTTGGCGCTTCACTGGTCCGAGGGAAAAACGCCGATCATCGCGGTCAATGGCGACCCGGCGATGGATGGCGAAACGGTGACCCTTGCTTTGCGCCCGGAAAAGATGGCGATCTCGAAATCCAAACCGGACGCGCCCAATGCGCTGCAAGGAAAAGTGATCGACATCGCCTACCTCGGCAACGTCTCAACCTACCATGTCGAGCTTGAAAACGGCCTCATGGTCCGTGCCCAGATGGCCAACACCCGCCGTATCTCCCGCCGCGACATCACTTGGGAAGACGACGTCTGGGTCAGCTTTTCCGAAACCTCCGGCGTTGTGTTGAGGGACTGATCCATGCGCCGCTTCATCCTCATCGCGGTTCCCTATCTCTGGCTCACAGCGCTGTTCCTGATCCCGTTCGTGATCGTCCTGAAAATCGCGCTTTCCGACGTCGCCCTGTCGCGTCCACCCTATCTGCCGCAACTCGATATCGCAGGCGGCTGGGTCGCGATCAAAGAGTTCTTCAGCGCGCTTGACCTTGAGAATTTCTGGTTCCTGACCAGCGACGATCTTTACTGGAAAGCCTATCTCAGCTCACTCCAGATCGCGACAATCTCAACCTGCCTCACATTGCTGGTGGGCTATCCCATCGCCTATGGCATGGCCAAATCCGCACCGGAATGGCGGCCAACCCTGCTGATGCTGGTCATCCTGCCCTTCTGGACCAGCTTTCTGATCCGCGTCTACGCGTGGATGGGCATCCTGTCGAACGAGGGACTGCTGAACCAGTTTCTGCTCTGGCTCGGCATCATCAACGAACCGCTGACGATCCTGAACACAAACACCGCCGTCTA
>CAZCOX010000421.1:0-1888 GCA_964500115.1 uncultured Rhodobacterales bacterium | reverse complement strand
TAGGCAGTTGGCGTTTGACCCGTGCCGTGCTGTCTCACCTTGTGGCGACAGGCGCGGTGGCGGTAGGCGACGACATGCTCGAACCCATTCTTGGCGGATCGATCCTAGGCAAACTGTCACGACGGTTTGGCGAAGGTCTGGTGAACGGCGCGCTCACAGCCCGCGTTGGCGTCGCCGCCATGGAGGTCTGTCGCCCGTTGCCGTTTGTACGCGAAAAACGCCCATCGGTACGGTCGGTCGTCAAATCCGCTCTCAGCGGGCTCGTGGGCGGCAAATCCTGACCAACGCCCGCAAAAAGTCAGGTATTCCGGCCTTTCCCTGACCGCAGCCTTGCGGCACGATTGATGCAACATGTTTGACGAAGGCTTTTTCATCCTGCTGGCGCTGCTCGGTCTGTTTTACCTGATTGGGCTGCCCATTCTTGTCTTCGTGCTCTTTTCGCGCGTGCGCAAACTCGAAAACGCGCGCTCGGCTCCTGAAGCCACAACCGTCACTTCCGAAGAACCGCCCGCGGCAAGGATTATCGCGGAACGCGCCGCTCAAAGTGAGGCCGTGGAGACTAAGGAAAAAGCTGGTCCTTGGGCGACTGCAAAGCCCGATGCACAGGATGCAGCGCAAGACGCGCCTCCGCCCGAACCGAAAGAGCCAACTTGGGTGAGCCGCTTCGCGTCATGGACCATCACACATTGGGTTTACGCAGTATCTGCGCTGTCGCTTGCCCTCGCAGGCATCTTCCTTGTGCAATACGGCGTCGAGAACGGGCTGTTGCCACCCGCCGCCCGCGTCGCTGCGGCACTGGCCTTTGGTGTGGCACTCATCGGCGCGGGAGAATGGCTCCGTCGCAAATCCGGCGATACAGACGATGTGACAACAGCTTACCTGCCATCGGTCTTTAGCGGCGCAGGGATTGTCACGCTCTTTGGCGGCATCCTCGCCGCACGCGTGCTTTATGATCTGATCGCACCCGGGACGGCCTTTGGCGGCTTTGCCATTGTCGCGGCAATTGCGCTGGTGCTCGGGTGGTTCTATGGCCCGTTGCTCGCCGCTGTCGGTCTTGCCGGTGGCTATGCGGCACCCTTCATCTTGGGTGGATCGTCAGACACGCCGGAAACACTGCTGCTCTACTTCGGCCTGCTGGCCATCCTCGGGCTTGGCATCGACACGCTACGCCGCTGGGCCTGGGTGTCCGCTCTCACGGTCATCCTCGCGCTTGGATCAGCGGTTCTGCTTCTCCTCGCAGCACCGGCCACCGGTCAATGGGTGATCCTTTACGCGGCCTTTGTCGCGGTGATCACCGTCCTTATCCCAGCGCGGTCTGTCTGGCCTGACCACGCGGGCGGGACCATCCTCTATTCGCTCGTCGGGCGGCGCAAAAAGGGCCAGCCGATCTTCCCGGTTTTGCTGTCAGGCGCTGTTATCGTGGCGACCACCGCGCTAATTGTCTTGATCGCTGCAGACCGCAGCACCCTCTTTTGGTCGGCCTACGGCACGCTCTGCGCACTCGCCGCAGCCTTTGCAATCTGGTCGCGCCGTGCCACGGCTCTGCAAGACCAAACGCTTGTTCCACTGCTCGGCGCTTTGAGCATCCTTGCGATCCCCGACGCGCATCGCGACACACTGCGCGCGTTTCGCGCAGAACGTCTGCCCGAGGCTGCATTGCCGATGGACACCGCATGGGTTCTGGCCATCGCAGCGGCAGTCACGCTGATCCTTGCATGGCGCAGCGGTCAAGGACGCGTGTTCCGTCCGCTTTGGGCCATCGCTGCCGTGACATTCCTCCCAGCCGCAGGGTTGTTCCTTGAATACCTTTGGTCCCCGGCAGAGGTCATCGGCCCGTACCCCTGGGCCTTGCAGGCACTGGCCGTTGCGGCGCTCATGGTCTTCCTGG
>CAZCOX010000420.1:0-1897 GCA_964500115.1 uncultured Rhodobacterales bacterium | reverse complement strand
CGCCCATGTTGATTTGTCTGGTTACGAGGAGATGTATGGTCGGTCTTTGTCTGATCCTGACGGGTTCTGGAAGGAGCAGGCGGGGCGGCTTGATTGGATGACGGCGCCTACTCAGGTGTCGGACGTCGATTTCACCCTTGGGCAGGTCAAGATCAACTGGTACGCCGATGGCACGCTCAACGTGGCGGCCAATTGTGTGGACCGGCATCTCGCGACGCGGGGCGATCAGACCGCGATCATCTGGGAGCCAGATGATCCCAATGACGCGGCCCAGCACATCACCTATTCCCAGCTGCACAGCTCGGTCTGCAAGATGGCCAACATCCTCGAAAGCCTGGGCGTGCGCAAAGGCGACCGGGTGGTGATCTATCTGCCGATGATCCCCGAAGCAGCCTATGCCATGCTGGCCTGCGCACGCATTGGCGCGATCCATTCCATCGTCTTTGCCGGCTTCTCTCCCGACGCGCTGGCTGCCCGTGTGAACGGGTGTGACGCCAAGGTCGTCATCACCGCCGACGAAGCGCCGCGCGGTGGCCGCAAGACCCCGCTCAAGTCAAATGCCGACGCGGCCCTGCTGCACTGCAAGGACACCGTCAAATGCCTTGTCGTCAAGCGCACGGGTGGCCAGACCACGTGGGTTGACGGGCGCGACTTTGATTACAACGAAATGGCTCTGGAAGCGTCTGACGTCAGTCAGCCTGCTGAAATGAATGCCGAAGACCCCCTTTTCATTCTCTACACATCGGGCTCCACCGGGCAGCCCAAGGGGGTTGTGCACACAACTGGTGGATATTTGGTTTACGCCAGCCTCACCCACGAGGTGGTTTTTGATTATCACGACGGCGACATCTACTGGTGCACCGCCGATGTGGGCTGGGTCACGGGGCATTCCTACATTGTTTACGGGCCCTTAGCCAACGGCGGCACCACGCTGATGTTCGAAGGCGTGCCGACCTATCCGGATGCCTCGCGTTTTTGGCAAGTTTGCGAAAAACACAAAGTAAATCAGTTCTACACCGCCCCCACCGCGATCCGCGCGCTGATGGGTCAGGGTAATGATTTTGTAAGCAATTGCGATCTATCGTCCTTGCGAATCCTCGGCACCGTGGGTGAACCGATCAACCCCGAGGCGTGGAACTGGTACAATGACGTTGTGGGCGGCGGCCGCTGCCCCATCGTGGATACGTGGTGGCAGACAGAAACCGGCGGGCACCTGCTGACCCCGCTGCCCGGTGCACATGCAACCAAGCCAGGCTCGGCGATGAAGCCGTTCTTTGGTGTGGACCCTGTGGTGCTGGACCCGCAATCGGGTGAGGAAATCCACGCCGTGCCGACGGAAGGCGTGCTGGCGCTGAAAAGCAGCTGGCCGGGCCAGATGCGCACCGTCTGGGGCGATCACGAGCGGTTCGAGAAGACCTATTTCTCGGACTACAAGGGCTATTACTTCTCGGGCGATGGCTGCCGCCGCGACGAGGACGGCGATTACTGGATCACCGGCCGCGTCGATGACGTCATCAGCGTCTCGGGCCACCGCATGGGCACCGCCGAGGTCGAAAGCGCGCTCGTTGCCCACGCCAAGGTCGCCGAGGCCGCCGTCGTCGGCTACCCCCACGACATCAAGGGCCAGGGCATCTACTGCTACGTCACGCTGATGGCCGGCGAAGAGCCCAGCGACGCACTCTACAAGGAGCTGCGCACCTGGGTGCGCCAGGAAATCGGCCCCATCGCATCGCCGGACCTGATCCAATGGGCCCCCGGCCTGCCCAAAACACGATCCGGCAAAATCATGCGCCGCATCCTGAGAAAAATCGCCGAAAACGACTACGCAGCACTCGGCGACACCTCAACACTCGCTGACCCATCCGTCGTCGATAACCTCATCGAAAACAGGATGAAC
>CAZCOX010000419.1:0-1918 GCA_964500115.1 uncultured Rhodobacterales bacterium | reverse complement strand
GCTATCATCCTGCACCCGCATCCGCAATTCGGCGGCACGATGAACAACAAGGTGGTCTACAACCTGCATTACGCCTTCCACAACATGGGCTTCACCGTGCTGCGATTCAATTTTCGCGGCGTCGGGCGGAGCCAGGGTGAATACGACCAAGGTGTGGGCGAGCTGAGCGATGCCGCGTCGGCGCTCGATTACCTGCAGTCGATGAACAACAACTCAAAACACTGCTGGGTTGCTGGTTTCAGCTTTGGCGCGTGGATCGGCATGCAGCTTTTGATGCGTCGCCCCGAGATCACGGGCTTCATTTCGGTCAGCCCACCCGCCAACATGTACGACTTTTCGTTTCTGGCCCCCTGCCCCTCCTCTGGCCTGATCATCAACGGCACCGGCGACCGCGTGGCCCCACCCGCCGACACCACGGCGCTCGTGGCAAAACTCGCTGAACAGAAAGGCATTACCGTCACACATACGGAACTGGAGGGCGCCGATCACTTCTTTAAAGAGCCGCATATGGACACGATGATCGACAACGTGACCGGCTATGTGAAACGCCGCCTGACGGAAAACACACGCTAAGAGGGCGATATGGCACTTCTTGACGAACTGGCCGAACAGCTTGCCGATGACACGCTCAAAGCGATGAAAGAGCTGGACGATGATCGCTTTTTCATGGAAGTGGCTGCCGAAATCGCAGCCTCATCCACCACATTGGAAGAAGCGTTCCTGACATCGGTGCGTGTGCGCCTGGCCGGGATCAAGGCCAAGAAATTCATTCGGGGCCGTGTGGACGGAACGATTTCCAAACCGGGGTAAGCCGGATCATGTCGGCGCGACTGTCCAGCGTGTGGCCAGATCGTCGAGACCAGCCCGGATCAAACGCTGCAGGACATCCAGATCGATCTTATTGAGCCGCCCCAGATAGAGGCAGGATTTTCCCAACTTGTGCGGGCCAAGCTCCGCCAGAATGTCCGAGAAATCGGTGTAGCCAGGCATGATGTAGACAACCATATTGGCCTTGCGCGGCGAAAACCCGGTCGCCAGAAAATCGCCCTCGCGGCCGCTGTCGTATCTATAGTGGTACGTGCCATACCCAATCAGGCTGGGCCCCCACATTTTCGGCGCAAATCCTGTTTCATCACGAAAGAGCGTGTCAAGCGCACGTGCATCTTCCTGACGGCCTTTGTGCGCCAGGCTTTCGATGAAGGCGTCGACGGATGCATCGGTCGCAACCGTTTTGTTGGATGACATGTCTCAGTCTCCATGATCTACGCGGTCAAAAGCTAGCAGAAAGGCCAGGATATGTCCCGCCTCGACCAACAGATGGCGTTTCTCACCGAAATCGACAAGCTGAAGTCAGTAATCCGCGCGACGTCGCTTTGCGATGGATCGCGTATGGAAAACAGCGCCGAGCATTCCTGGCATATTGCGCTGTACGCGCTGGTGCTGGCAGAACACGCCGAGGATGACATCAACGTGTCTAAGGTTCTGAAAATGCTGCTTCTGCACGATCTGGTCGAGATCGATGCGGGCGACGCACCTGTATTCGGTGATCACGATGCAGCGGCACTGGCAAAACAAGAAGCCGCAGCCGCTGACCGAATTTTTGGGTTGCTACCGGATGATCAGGCGGAACGCTTTCGCGCGATCTGGGACGAATTCGAAGCCAATCAGAGCCCAGAAGCAAAATTCGCGAAATCCATCGACCGGATGCAACCACCCGTACACAATATTGCCTCCGGCGGCGGGTCCTGGACCACATACAACGTCACGCAAGAGATGTTCGAAAGCCGGATTGGACCCAAGATCAACAACGGCGCACCCAAACTCTGGGCCTGGCTGCATCCTAAAGTCGCCGCGTTTTTTAACGCTCGAGGATAGCCGCAGTTCCACCTCGCGCCATGTCAGACCATATCGTAAGGTG
>CAZCOX010000418.1:0-1928 GCA_964500115.1 uncultured Rhodobacterales bacterium | reverse complement strand
CAGATGCAACAGCAACTGCGCGCGCCGATCTTTGAAGACAAAGTGGTCGATCACGTGGCCGAACAGGCCACCGTGACCGAGAAAGAAGTCTCCAAAGACGACCTGCAAAAAGCCGTGGACGCGCTCGAAGACGAGTAAGCGCAGGGCTAAATGATCAAAGTTCGAAAGGCCGACCCATGGGGTCGGCCTTTTTCATTAGCGAGGCTGGGTGACGGTGATCACTTGCTTGGATCACCGGTCGCCCAGGCGACACCCTCACCGCGGTCCATGGTTGCCATCTGCGCCATGTCTGCGTCGTCGATTGAGAAGGAGAAGAGGTCGAGGTTCTGACGCATCCGCTCTGGGTTCAGGCTTTTGGGCAAAACGGCATAGCCATTCTGGACACCCCATCGCAGCAGCAATTGTGCTTCGGATACGCCGTACTTTTCGGCCATGTCTTTGAAGGCGGTGCCGTCCGCTTTCATCTCATCGGTCTTGGCGCTGTCCTGACCGGGCTCGGTGCGCCACGTCGACAGGGGAACAAGGCTGCTATAGGCAATCGGCGTGATGTCATGCTTGGCCATGTGGGCCAGCAGGTCGGGTTTCTGCGACCAAGGGTGCAGTTCGACTTGATTTGCGTCTGGCATTGGCAGCCCGGCAGCAGCAATCTCGTCCAGGTGGCTTTCGTTGAAGTTGCTCACCCCCACCGCGCGCGCTTTGCCGCTGGCTTGCAAATCCAGCAGCGCGCGCCACTGCTCAAGGCGCATGTCGCCACCGTATGGCGCGTGGATCAGGTAGAGGTCGACATAGTCCAAGCCTAGCCGAGACAGGCTTGCATCGCACTCTTCGATTGTTTGTGCCCCGGTCTTGGGCGCGTCACCCCAGGCGGGGTTGCCCGGCCACAGCTTGGCCGTGACAAAAAGGTCCGCGCGGGAAAGCCCTTCGGCGTGTAGCCCGTTCTTGATCCCTGCGCCGACGGTTTCTTCGTTGCGATAGCCCGAGGCCGTGTCGATGTGCCGATACCCGGCCGCTATTGCGGCGCAAATGGCGCTTTCGGCGTCATCATTCGAGATCAGATAAGTGCCAAATCCAACAGCGGGGATAGCGGTTTCGGTATTCAAGGCGAAGGTGGTGTGTGGTCCAGACATGCGATGCTCCATTCAATGCTTGGTTGAGCTGAACCTAAGGGGCGAGACGTTGATGCGTCCTGCCAGATCCTCCAACAGTTTTGCCCATTCCTCCGAATGACCGCGTTAATGCGTGATTTTGCAATTTTGGTTTGGTAACCGTCAGAGAAAGGAGCTTCTGATGTCACTGGATCAGCTAAAACACCTCTCTACTGAGCTAGCCGCGCGGGAAGCGGAGGTTTGTGGCAGACTCCTCCCGTCAGCGCACATCTTTCAACGTACGGAAGTCACGGTGTTTGAGGCGATTGTCTATAATCCCGTTATTTGCCTGATCCTACAGGGTCAGAAAGAAATGAGCGTTGGACGGCAATTCATCAAGCTTGACGAAGGCGACGTGCTTCTGGTGAGCCACGACTTGCCGGTAGCCTCGAAGATCACCGAAGCCAGTGCGGAGCGTCCCTATCGGGCGCTTATATTCTCATTGGATCTGAGCATCCTGCGCGGTCTTTATGAACAGGTTGGCGAGGCGATGCCGGGCAAGGACCGCGCGACGTCTTTGTCGGCCAGCCAGGCAGACCCGGCATGGACCGAACCGATGGTGCGCTATCTGAAGTTGATGGATGCGCCGATGGATGCCCAAGTGCTTGGCCCGATGATCTTGCGGGAAATTCACTACCGTCTGCTCCTGTCGCCGATCGGGGGAATGTTGCGGAACCTTTTGTCGGTGGACAGCCATGCCAGTCGCGTTGCGAAATCGATCCAGCAGATCAGGGCCAGATTTCGCGAACCCTTGGTTGTTGGCGACTTGGCCCAGGTTGCGGG
>CAZCOX010000417.1:0-1931 GCA_964500115.1 uncultured Rhodobacterales bacterium | reverse complement strand
ACGCCGTGAGTCCATCCGGTTCTGGGAGCGCATTTGCTCGGCAGCATGCTGTGAGTGTATTGGCGAGGAGGCATGCGATGGTCATGGGGCCGACACCGCCGGGGACGGGGGTGACGGCGGCTGCGACTTCCATGGCTTCAGCGTAGTCAACATCGCCCAGAAGCTTGCTTTTGCCTGGCTTGTCGGGATGCGGGATGCGGGTGATGCCCACATCGATGACCGTGGCCCCCGGCTTGATCCAGTCGCCTTTGACCATTTCGGCACGGCCGACCGCCGCGACGAGGATATCCGCCCGGCGGGCCACTGCGGGCAAATCTGCGGTGCGTGAATGGGCGATGGTCACGGTGCAGTTCTCTTTCAGCAAAAGCTGCCCCATGGGCTTTCCAAAGAGGTTCGAACGCCCGATCACAACGGCCTCTTTGCCGGACATATTGCCAAGCTGATCGCGCAACAGCATCAGACATCCAAGCGGTGTGCAAGACACAAGCCCCGTCTCCCCGCTGGCCAGCAGCCCCGCGTTCACAACGCTCAAACCATCCACGTCTTTCGCCGGGTCGATGCGTGCGACCACATCGCGCTCGTTCAGGTGGTCAGGCACCGGGAATTGGCAGAGGATGCCGTGCACGCTTGGGTCGGCATTCAGCTGATCGATCAGGGCAAAAAGATCCGCCTCAGAAGTGTCAGCTGGCAGCTTGTGCTCAAAGCTCGCCATGCCAACCTCGACGGTCTGCTTGTGCTTTGCAGCCACGTATACTTCGGAGGCCGGGTCTTCACCCACCAGGATCACCGCCAGCCCTGGCGTGATCCCATGCTCCTCTTTAAGCCGTGCCACGTGGTCGGCCACCTTGGACCGGACCGTTGCCGCAAACGCTTTTCCGTCAATAACCTGCGCTGACATCATCTTCCTCTTGCTCAAAATACCTCGGGGGCGGTCACGCAGCGCGTGGCCGGGGGCAGCGCCCCAATCCGCGCGTCAGCGCAAATACGGCGCGCGCGCCAGCGCGCCCAATGTTAGAAAAGTCCCTCGATCTGGCCGTCTTCATTGAGGCGAATGTTCTCCGCCGATGGCACGCGCGGCAGGCCCGGCATGGTCATGATCTCACCGCAGACCACGACGATGAACCCTGCGCCTGCGCTCAGGCGCACCTCGCGCACCGGCACCGAATGACCCGTCGGCGCGCCGCGCAGGTTCGGATCGGTCGAGAAGGAATACTGCGTTTTCGCCATGCAGACCGGCAGGTTGCCATAACCCTGCTCTTCCCAAAGCTTGAGCTGATCGCGGATCTTCTTGTCCATTAGCGCCTCATCCGCGCGGTAGATGCGCTTGGCAATCGTCTGGATCTTGTCGGCCAGCGGCATCTCATCCGGATAGATCGGCGCAAAGTTCGCCTGCCCCGCATCCGCCACTTCGGCCACCTTGCGCGCCAGATCAGCCGACCCTTCAGAGCCCAGCTCCCAATGACGGCTCAGCACCGCTTCGGCGCCATGTTCGGCCACATAGGCCTTGATCGCGTCCACTTCCGCGTCCGTGTCAGTCACAAAGTGGTTGATCGCCACAACCACCGGCACGCCGAAGGATTTCAGGTTCTCGATGTGGCGTCCCAGGTTCGGGCACCCCGCTTTCACAGCATCCACATTCTCGGCACCCAGGTCTGCCTTCGCCACGCCGCCATTCATCTTCATCGCGCGCACAGTCGCGACGCAAACCACAACAGACGGCGCAAGGCCCGCCTTGCGGCACTTGATGTTCATGAACTTCTCGGCACCCAAGTCGGCCCCAAAGCCCGCCTCGGTCACCACGTAATCCGCGAGTTTCAGCGCCGTGGTTGTCGCAATCACCGAGTTACAGCCATGCGCGATGTTCGCAAACGGGCCGCCATGCACAAAGGCCGGGTTGTTTTCGAGTGTCTGCACAAGGTTTGGCTGCATCG
>CAZCOX010000416.1:0-1933 GCA_964500115.1 uncultured Rhodobacterales bacterium | reverse complement strand
GTTGTTCTTTTCGGTCTATCTGGGTGCTGTCGAGGTGGGTGAGGTCTTTGGCATCACCAAGTCGTTCCTGGTGCTTTTCATGATCATCATCGGTGGGCTCGGGTCGATCTTTGGGTCGTTCGCGGGCGCGGCGTTCCTGGTGGTGTTGCCCGTGGTGCTCAAGATCGTGGGCGTGGATATGCTGGGTTGGCCGACGGATATCGTGGCGCATTTCCAACTGGTGATCGTGGGCGCGCTGATCATCATCTTTCTGCGCTATGAGCCGCACGGGATTGCGCAGCTGTGGCGCGTGGCCAAGGAGAAATTGAGATTGTGGCCGTTCCCGCATTGATGCGGGAAGGTTGCCAAGAATGGTGGGGTGAAACCCCACCCTACGGATGGGCCGAGAGGTCCGCATCGGACAAAACCACAGGGAGGAAACACCGATGAAGATGAAACTGACCACAATGGCTGTGGCGGCTGTGATGGCCGCAGGGCCGGTGATGGCGGACCTTGTGTTCCCGTCGCTGTCCTATCGCACGGGCCCCTATGCCGCGGGGGGTATCCCCTTTGCCGACGGGTATGCCGACTACATGACGCTCCTGAACGAGCGGGATGGCGGCATCGGGGGCGTGGCCACGCGCATTCTCGAATGCGAAACGGGTTACAACACCGAAAAGGGTGTGGAGTGCTATGAGGCCACCAAGGGCGAAGGCTCGCTGGTCTATCAACCGCTGTCCACCGGCATCACGTACCAGCTGATTCCCAAGGCGACGGCGGATGACATCCCCGTGCACTCGATGGGCTATGGCCGGACCTCGGCCAAGAACGGCAATGTGTTCAGCCACGTGTTCAACTATCCTGCCAACTACTGGGATGGGGCATCGGGCGCGGTGAACTACCTGCTGGAAGCCAACGGGAACGACATTTCCGGCAAGAAGATCGCGCTGGTTTATCACAACTCCGCCTACGGCAAGGAGCCGATCCGGACGCTGCAGGGTCTTGCTGAAAAGCACGGCTTTGAGCTGATGGAAGTGGCCGTTGACCACCCCGGTCAGGAGCAGAAGTCGCAATGGCTGCAGATCCGCCGCGAACGTCCTGATTTTGTCCTGATGTGGGGCTGGGGCGTGATGAACCAGGTTGCGATTCAGGAAGCGGCCAACATCCGCTATCCGATGGAGAATTTCATTGGCATCTGGTGGTCCGGGTCGGAAAATGACGTGCTGCCCGCGGGCGATGCGGCGAACGGCTACAAGGCGCTGACGTTCCACGGTGTGGGCGCGGATTTCCCGATCTTTGACGACATCCAGAAATATGTCGTGGACGCGGGCAAGGCGGCTGGTGCCGGCGATCAGGTGGGCACGGTGCTTTACAACCGCGGTCTGTATGCGGCGATGCTGGCAGCGGAAGCGGCCAAGAAGGCGCAGGAAATCCATGGTGTGGCCGAGATCACGCCGGCGATGATGCGCGACGGTATGGAAGCGCTGGAGATGACCGAAGCCAAGATGGCTGAACTGGGTCTGCCGAACTTCGGGCCCGAGTTTGCTGTGTCCTGCGAAAACCACGGTGGTAACGCGCTGGTCGGTGTGACCCAGTGGGACGCATCGGCAGGCACGTGGTCGCTGATTTCGGACTTCAAACCGACAGATGGCGATATCATCGGGCCGCTGATCGAAGAAGACAGCGCAGCTTACGCCAACGAGAACAACATCCCCGCCAATTGCGGATGATGTGACATCACACCGGCGGCCTGCCCTGTGCGGGCCGTCGGATTTTGAGTTTATTGGGCAAGGTGAAGATGCTGGACAGTTCTCAGACAGAGACCGCCGTTCTTGAGGTCAACAATATCGAGGTGATCTACAACCACGTGATCCTCGTGTTGAAAGGCGTAAGCCTGTCTGTCCCCAAGGGCGGCATCACTGCCCTGCTGGGCGGCAACGGGGCGGGCAAGACC
>CAZCOX010000415.1:0-1936 GCA_964500115.1 uncultured Rhodobacterales bacterium | reverse complement strand
ATGAGGATGGCGATCAACTCATAGGGCATCAGACTTTTGCCCCCATGTCGTGCCCCTGCAGGCGCAGAATGTCTTTCGCGAGTTCGCACAGCACCTGCAAAAGCATAAGAAAGATACCGAAAACCATCACCGCTTTGATCGGCCATAGGTAGGGTCGCCAAGCCGTGGGGCTGCGCTCAAGAAACCCCATTTCGGCCTCGCCGGTGATCAGTCCGGTGAAGAAGCCAATCGGCTCAGAGCCGAAATAGCCAAGCGAGTAAGCTGTCGACGCGATGCCGCCGTAAAGCAGAAATCCGAGATAGATCAGCAGGAACACCACGGTCATCGCATCAATCATCGCCTTACGCCGATCCGTCATCTCTCCGTAGATCAGGTCCATCCGCACGTTTGAGCCCATCTGGATCGCATAAGGTCCACCCAGAATGTAATAGGCGACCATGGCGAATTGGGCCATTTCCAGCGTCCAAAGCGATGGCAAGAAGAACGTTTTTGAGATCGACGACCAGAGCAAAATGCCCATCATGACGAAGATCCCGTACATGATGATCCGCCCGATCACGCGGTTCATCGGATCGATGATGGCAACATATCGTTTAAGAAGCGCGGTCACGTGGCTGTCTCCGGCGCGCGCGCCTTAGTGAGCATTTCAGTCAGTACATCCGCGATCCGTGCCACCCCGGTGGCGTCCGAAATAAGATCATTGCGCACTTCGATCATGACATTCGCAAGCCCGCGTGGAATTGCGTGTTCACGCAACGTGTGGGTCACGCCATCGGTGACGGAATAGGGCGCATTCAACTGTGTATTCAGGCTCTCAGGGGAGACCGACAACATCTGCTTTGCTAGGCGATCATCGCTGTCGTGCAATAGCCCCAATTCGACGTCGCGTCTTTGGCCATGCCAAACGGGTGTGAACGAATGGACGGTCACCATAACCGGCCGCGTAGCAAAGCCGTCGAGCGTTTTGGCAAGCAAATCGCGGAATGGTTCGTAAACCTCTCTAACGCGTGCCTCTCTGTTCGATTGGGTCAGATTGATGTTGCCCGGAACAGCGACCACTTCTGACTGCTCGGGGATTGCATCAGGTGCGCTGGGCGGGCGATTGCAATCATAGACAAGTCTGGAAACGCGTGATGCTAGGAGCGGCGCATCCAGTGCTTGCGACAGCGCGACCGCCAGGTCGCGACCGCCAATATCCCATGCTGCGTGGCTTTTCAGATGTTCGTCGGCGACGCCAAGATGGTCGAGCGCTGACGGAATAAACGCACTGGCATGTTCACAGACCAAACAGATAGGTGCGGCGCCGTCGCCATTGATCACTTCGGCGGCGGGGCCCTCATCCTTGCTCAGAATCGTATGAAGGTCTGATGTGGTCACTGGCATCATTAGGAGGCGCGCGTCAAAACCTGTCAAGCAAATTAGTTGAATTTTGTACGGACAAAACATAGAATGAAAAGATCGCTACAAAGAAAGGCATCGGAATGCCGAAACCTTTGTCTGTTAAAGATCGCCTGCAAGACCATGCGGCCGCACTGACTCCGGCTGAGCGTCAACTGACGAGCGTTCTTATGCGCGACTACCCGGTCGGGGGGCTGCAGTCGATCACCAAGATTGCTGAGGCTGCAGGCGTTTCGACGCCCACGGTTATCCGGCTGGCTCGCAAGTTGGGCTTTGATGGGTTTCCCGAGCTTCAAAGCGCCATGCGCGAAGAAGCGTCTGCGCAATTCCAGACACCCATTCGCAAGCGCGACGGATGGGGCAACACGCAACCCGGCTCCGAAGCGTTCAAAGCTTTTGCCGAAGCCGTGTTCGACAATCTGAGTCGGACAATTGATCGGCTTGAGCCGGGCACATTTGACGCCATTGCGGGAGTGTTGGCCGACCGGCAAAGGCCGGTATTCTTGTCGGGTGGTCGTATCACACGGTCCAACGCCGA
>CAZCOX010000414.1:0-1942 GCA_964500115.1 uncultured Rhodobacterales bacterium | reverse complement strand
CTGAACCTCGCAGACTTCTTCCGCGCCAACAACATCAGCTACGAGCCGGTTCCGATTGAAACCAACGCCGAAGCGCAGCCGCTCTACCTCGAAGGCGCGTGCGACGTTTACACCACGGATGCATCGGGCCTCGCAGCGACACGCGCAGCCTTTGAAAACCCGGGCGACCACGTAGTTCTGCCGGAAATCATCTCCAAAGAGCCGCTCGGTCCGCTCGTGCGTCATGGCGACAACGACTGGGGTGACGTGGTGCGCTGGACTTTGAACGCGCTGATTGCGGCAGAAGAACTGGGTGTGACCTCCGCGAATATTGCAGACCTCGCGGCAGCGCCTGGCGACAACCCTGAAATCAACCGTTTGCTCGGCACCGAAGGCACTCTGGGCGAAATGCTCGGCCTTGACGCCGACTGGGCTGTGAAAGCGATTTCCGCTGGTGGCAACTACGGTGAGCTGTTCGAAAAGAACATCGGTGAAAACACACCGATTGGCCTCGCCCGTGGTCTGAACGCACAGTGGACAGAGGGCGGACTGCTTTACTCCCCTCCCTTCCGCTAATAGCCGGTTAAAGGAAAAGGGCGCGGTGCAAACCGCGCCCTTTTTCGCTTAATACACAAAGCCATCGGTCCGGCATACAGAGCGTGTCAATCGCCGCCAAAACGACCACGGGAACTCAGGGATAAAAACATGTCGACGCTTTCCGATCCACCGTCGGGATCGTTTCAGCTATCCATGCTGATCAACGATACGCGGTATCGATCCTATACTTTTCAATTCATTGCCTTGCTGGCGCTGCTTTTGTGTCTTGGCTATTTGGTCTCAAATCTTTTGGCCAATCTGCGCGCTGCAGGCTTGAACATTTCGTACGAATTTCTGGGCGAACCGGCCGGATACGACATCAACCAGAGACTTATCGAGTATAACAGCCAGTCGACCCACTGGCGGGCCTCTGTTGTCGGTCTATTGAACACACTGTTGGTAGCTTTTGTCGGTTGTATTCTGGCGACGATCATCGGTGTTGTCGTCGGTGTGTTGCGCTTGTCCAAGAACTGGCTCGTCGCGCGGTTGATGTCAGTTTACGTCGAGATTTTCCGCAACGTCCCGGTGTTGATCTGGATCCTCGTCATTATGGCGGTCTTTGTTGCGGTCCTCCCGCAGCCGCGTGACTTCCGAGGTGACAGCCCCGAAGCATCGATGTTCCTTGACCTCTTTGCGTTCACAGGGCGGGGGTTCTACCTGCCAAGGCCGTACTTCACTGCCGAATGGGCCGCAGGCGCAACAGGATGGATCATCGTCATCGCGCTATTGATCGGCAGTTTGTTCAGCACGCGTGCGTTGGACAAATGGGCCAGCGCAACGCAGGAGGCAACGGGTGACCGCCCAACAACGTGGTACATCACACTTGGCATGTGGTTTGTGCCGCTGATCCTGGCCGCTTTGATCATGGGGTTGAGCTGGGAAATCCCGGAACTGAAAGGGTTCAACTTTCAGGGTGGCATCTTCGCGCGTAACTCATTCATTGCGCTGACATTCGCCCTCTCGATCTACACCGCGGCCTTTATCGCGGAAAATGTTCGTGCGGGTATCCTCGCGATCTCAAAAGGTCAGACAGAAGCGGCTGGATCTTTGGGATTGCGCCCCAACAAGATCATGAACCTCGTGATCCTGCCTCAGGCGCTTCGCGTGATCATTCCTCCGCTGATTTCGCAATATCTCAACCTCACCAAGAACTCGTCGCTCGCGATTGCTGTGGGGTACATGGACCTGACCGGGACACTGGGGGGTATCACGCTGAACCAGACCGGTCGCGCGATTGAGGCGGTTCTGCTTTTGATGCTGTTCTACCTGACGGTGTCGCTGCTGATCTCGTTCTTCATGAACATCTATAACAACTCTGTTAAGCTGAAGGAGCGCTAAGTCATGGCTGATAAGCAATCCATCGCTT
>CAZCOX010000413.1:0-1947 GCA_964500115.1 uncultured Rhodobacterales bacterium | reverse complement strand
TCAGGGCCAGATTTCGCGAACCCTTGGTTGTTGGCGACTTGGCCCAGGTTGCGGGAATGAGCCAATCATCCTTTCACGAGCATTTCAAATCCGTGACGGGTACAACGCCGCTTCAGTACCAAAAGGACCTGCGGATGATTGAAGCGCGATCGCTCTTGGAGCGCGGTGTCCCGTCCGTATCCGTCGCGGGGTTTGAAGTTGGCTACGAAAGTTTGACGCAATTCAGTCGCGACTATTCCCGCAAATTCGGGTGTTCCCCCAAACATCACCTTGCGCGCGCGTCCTAGGCCGACATACGCGCTGGCCGCGCTCGACAGAAAAGGGGTCTAGGTGTCGCGCGTCGCGCTCAGGTAATCATTCAAAGCTTCGGTCTGGTCAGTCTGAATCGCACCGACGCCGTGTCGGATCAGCGTGCCCCACACGCGGTCGGGATCGGTCAGGGCGGCGCTGTCGCTGTAATCCAGAGGATGCTCTACATCGAGCGTGTTCACCCAGAGCCTGATGCCTTCACGTTTCATGGCGTCTGACAGGTGGTCGAAGGCTTCAAGCGAGAGGAAAGATACCTCCAGCATTTGGGCGTCGTAAAACCGCGCCACCGTCAGGGCATCCTCGGTGGCCTTTGCGGGGCGGGGGGGCAACAAGACCGGCATGAAGGTCAAATCGCCAAACCAGCGCGCGTCTTTGATGCTGGCATCCGGATTGCCCGGATCAACAGTCATTTTGATCAAAACCTGTTCCGCCATGCCCATGTCTCGCACCAGATCGCCGACCGCTTCGAGATCGCGGCGGTGTTTTGTGTCGATGTTCAGGTGAACGCGGCCACGCGCGGCTTCGAGCGTATCGCGAAGGGACGGCACGGCTATGTCGGTGACCGGCGCGTCAGGCCCGCCTTCACCCTCTCGCAGAAACAGTGTTTCGAATTCATGCGGCTCTACGCCCGTGGTCAATCCGCGGCGGTTGGTCGTGCGGTCGGTTGTGTCATCGTGCATCAGGTAAAGATGACCCGCAGTCGTCCGCTGCACATCCAGCTCCACCATGTCCGCGCTCATATCTGCCGCGATCAGCATCGCTTCGATCGAGTTTTCAGGCGCTTTCGTCCACGCGCCGCGATGCGAAATGACCAGGGGTTTGGTTGTCTCGGGCGCAATCAGATCGGCGAGGGGGCGAATGGTGTTCACGGAGGGCCTTTCTTGGGATGGCAGTGCTTGATCAAACCGTCATCGTCTCACGCATTGTGAGGTATGGATCAATGTCGTCCGGCAAAGCCGTGATGCCCAGGCCCGGCGCGTCAGGAATAGTTAACCGTGCGCGGGAAAGGGCAGTGCCCCACAGGTCAAACGCATCGCGCAAGGGGTTCGGGTTTACATCAACTTCAAGCAGTCCATCGCCGCCAGCCGCCGCCAAAAGATGCGCCGAGGCAATAAGCCCAATCCCGCCGCCAAGAAAGTGCGGGCAGTAGCGTTTGTTCGCCTTCCGGATCGATTGAGCCACCGCCCAGCAGCCAGTGATCCCACCCCATTTTGCGACATCGGGTTGCAAGACCCGAAAGATATCGGCGGTTGAGGCCTGCGCAAAGTCATCAATGCCCGTGATGTTCTCTCCACCAGCCAGAGGGATGCGCGTGGACTGGGCCAAAGCCTCCCACTCCTGTAGCGGCGCGTCGGCGGGCAGGGGCTCTTCGAGCCATCCAATCGGCAGATGGGACACCCGATCCGAAAAGTCTTGCGCGGTTTGCAGGTCCCAGGCCTGATTGGCGTCGGCAAACAGCATTTCGTTTGCGCCAAGGGTCGGGACCAGCCGGTCCAACCCGGTGCAATCTGTGTCGAGGTCGAAGCCGACCTTCACCTTGAAGGCGTCAAAGCCAAGCCTCCGGCTCTGCGCGATCTGCGGTACCGCTTGCGCGATGGCGATGCCGCTTGCGTAACACGGCACGCTTTGCCCGGCGTC
>CAZCOX010000412.1:0-1950 GCA_964500115.1 uncultured Rhodobacterales bacterium | reverse complement strand
AGGTCAGAAAGATCAGGACATATCCCGCAAGGGCGACGGGTTTCGGGCTTGGTTTCTTGGCCATGGGGTCAGCTCCTCAAGAGCGGTCACGTGTTTCGGACAGCCGCTGCGTCAGGCGCGCGGCTTGTCCGTCATGTTTACAACTGAGGCTGCGTCTTTGGGCGCCTCGGCTTCTTTCTTCTGCTGCTTTGCCTGCTGCGCTTGCTGTTGTTGCTGCGCCTGCTGGGCAAAGATTTCGCGGGTTGGGCCGAACTTTTCGATCTGGCCGCCAACCATCATCAGGGTCTTGTCAGAGAGCGCCAGAAGGTTGGCCTTGTGTGTGACAAGCACGACGGTCTTGCCGCGCTTCTTCATTTCCTGAATGCAGTTCGCAAGCGCTTGCTCACCATGCGCATCAAGGTTGGAGTTCGGCTCATCCAGCACGATCAGGCTTGGCTCGCGGAACACCGCACGGGCCAGACCCACGCGCTGACGCTGGCCGCCAGACAGGCTGTTGCCGCCATCACCCACATCGGTGTCATACCCTTCGGGCAATGTGGTGATCATCTCATGCGCGCCCGAAAGGGTTGAGGCGGCGATGATCTCTTTGTCAGAGGCTGTTTCGGAGAAGCGCGAAATGTTTTCCGAAACCGTCCCGCGGAAGAGTTTCACATCCTGCGGCATGTAGCCCATGTACCGGCCCAGCTGATCGCTGTCCCAATGCTGAAGCTCTGTGCCTTCCAGACGGACAGCCCCCGATTGCGGCTGCATCGCCCCCACAAGGTGGCGCACCAGCGTGGATTTGCCCGACCCGCTCGGGCCAATCACGGCAAGAACTTCACCCTGCGCCACACCAAAGGAAATGCCCTTGAGGATCGGCGCTTTTCCGCCGGGCGCTGTCGCGATCAGGTTCTGCACCACCAGGTTGCCCTTTGGCGCGGGCAGCTCCATGCGGCGTTCCTCATTGCCCAGAGTCTCGAAGATCTCTCCCAGGCGCTTATGCGCCTGACGGGCTGCGACAAACTGCTTCCACTGGCCGACGGCCTGTTCAACAGGGGCAAGAGCCCGGCCCATCACGATCGAGGCCGCAATCATGATACCCGGCGAGATCTGCTGCTGAATGGCAAGATAGGCACCGGTGCCAAGAATGGCGATCTGCAGCGACATGCGCACAAACTTGGTCGAGGCCATGATGCCACCCGCCCGGCCCGATGCCTTGGCTTGCGCATCCAGTGCGGTTTCGTGCTGATCCCGCCAGCGCTTTGTCAGCGGCTTTTCCATGCCAAGCGCGCGGATCACTTCGGCGTTCTGCACCGTGGTGTTCACAAAGTGCATCGCGCCCATGTTGGCGCTGCCTGCCTCCTGCAAAAGGCCACGCGTGGCAAATTCATTGGCCAGCGCGAGGAGGAAAATGACAACGGCACCCCCGGTCGCAACCATGCCCAACCACGGGTGGAAGGCGTAGACAAGCGCAAGAAACAAAGGCACCCAAGGCGCATCAAAGAAGGCCAGGATGCCCTGCCCCGTCAGGAATTCGCGCACTTTGTCGACATCCTGCAATGTGGCATGCGCCCCGGAGTTCGGCGCCAAAAGCTGTTTGCGCACAACCCGGTTGAACGCCGGGTTGGCCAGCATATCGTCAAACTGCAGCCCGGCCCGCACCAGCATCTTGGAGCGGATGAATTCCAGAAACCCATAGGTGAGCAAAAGCGCCACAGCGATCCCGGAGATCATCAACAGCGTCAGTTCGTTCCGGCTCGCCAGCACGCGGTCGTAGACCTGCAGCATGTAAAGCGGCCCGACAAACATCAGGAGGTTCGAGAAAAAGCTGAACACAACGGTGGCAAAGATGATCGCCTTGAACCGTCCGTACGCTTTTTTAAGGGGCGACGCGTCTTGCATATGCAAACGTCCTTTGTGCTCAATGCTGAACGGTGCCGTTTCCTGCCTGCATAAGCACCATTTCGTTAA
>CAZCOX010000411.1:0-1951 GCA_964500115.1 uncultured Rhodobacterales bacterium | reverse complement strand
TTCACCGCGTTCCAGACCGCCAGTTGGCGATCATGGTCGTCGGTCAGCGTAAAGGCCATCACGCATTCGAGGGTCAGGTTGCCCGCGCGGAACTGCTCGATGATTTCGGGCGCGACACGGGCGAGTTTCAATCGACGGCGCACCAGGTCCATGGAGACGCCGAACTTCAGCGCGATTTCGTCCTCGCTGCGGCCTTTAGCGATCATCTTGTCGAAAGCCTCGAACTGGTCCGCCGGGTGCATCGCAGCACGCTGGAGGTTTTCCGTTGCGGAGGTGAGGACGGCGCTGTGCTCGTCCTCGACGAGGCAGGGCACGGGATGATCTGCGGGGATCACACCGTCCTCGGCGAGTTGTTTCAGCGCCTTGAGGCGACGACCGCCCGCATCGACGGCAAAACGTGTCTCAGACAAAGCATGAACCACCAGGTTCTGTTTGATGCCTGTCTCGCGGATGCTGGCGAGGAGTTCGGCATCGTCGCTGGCGCTGGCGGCCACCTTGCGGACATTGAGCGGGCTCGGCTCAAGCTGGTCGAGCGGGATCATTCGGATGTCGGCGGCGCCGTCAGGCGCGGCCAATCCGGATGCTTCGGCCGTCTTCGCGGTGGCGGGTTTGGAGCGCGTTGTGGTCTTGGCCATGGTCAGGGTCCTTGTCACGCCGGACCCGGATGAGCCTCTCTCTATCCTTTCAAGCCCGGCACCCGGGCTTCCCTTTCTCTGGCTTTTTTCAATTGCGGATCACGTCACCAATCGACCGATTAGAATCGGAAGACTAACGAGTTAGAGTTGGTGAGTTATCGGTTCGCCGCCAACGCCGCTATGTTGATACCAGAGTCAATCGGATCCTCTGTTTAACTTGGACTCTTCAGGCATTAAGTGATCAACAGCCTGGAAAGATGTGTTGAACGGTCGCCGAAAATTGCTTGAACCTACAGTTGCTTGAGGTTCTATAAAGAGGTCGGGTTCCCTGAACCGCTTTTAGAAATGCCAACACGATTTTTTTTTTGGAGTAAGATCTATGCTGACCCGGCGCCATTTCATTTCTACGTCGACTGCGCTTTTTTCATTACCGATCTCAGGGCCAGCTTTGGCAAAAAGCTGGCCAACGGCCAGCGAAAAGGCGTCATGGGATGCTCAGGTAACACCTACGAATTATGATCCGTCGACGTCCAACCCGTGGGGTCTGCAACCCCGTTTTCTGCCTCGACGTGTAGCTGCAAAAGATGGCCTTGTGCCCGGTGACATCCATGTCGATGCGGTCGCTCGCTATCTATATCACATCGAAGAAGGTGGCACTGCGATGCGGTATGGTGTGGCTATCGCGCGCGGGAATCTCTACGAACCGGGAACCTACACCATTCGGCGGAAGGTCGAATGGCCACACTGGACGCCCACGGCGTCCATGATCGAACGAAATCCTGAATACGCAGAATTTGCGGATGGGATGGAACCGGGACCGACGAATGCGCTCGGATCGCGCGCGCTGTATCTCTATGTCGGCAATCGAGACACTTACCTTCGCATCCACGGGACGCCTCAGCCAAGGTCAATCGGGGGTCGCGCAAGTTCGGGATGCGTGCGCATGGTTATGGCGCATATCAATGATCTCTACCCAAATGTCGCGGTCGGATCGACGGCATACCTGTATTCTGCCGAACAGAGCGTTGTTTCCGGGAGCTAAAGTCGGCGAATGTGACCTGCTTTACTGTTTCCCGGCTTGGGACGAGAGCTGAATTTCGCTGGACAGCGGTCAGCCCTCCCGCGCAACGCAAATGGGGTTACCGCCAGCTGTTCTGAGCGGGAGCAAGGTCTTTTCAACAGGTCCGTTGTGTTCGTACCAGTAGCATCCGTCTTCTTCGCGGAACCGGGCTGTCGCAAGGTTTTGACCTGGGCCAGCCAACTCCACAACAGCCTCTGGCAGATTGCCGATGTTTTGGGTTGCGTTCTGACCCGTT
>CAZCOX010000410.1:0-1961 GCA_964500115.1 uncultured Rhodobacterales bacterium | reverse complement strand
GGGGGAGGTCGGGCGATGCCCGGGCCGGGTCGGGCGGGTTTTCAGGTTCATTGCCGACTTCCCTAGCCCCACCGCCTTGCAACGCCCGGCCCAACCGCTCACAATCGGGCACGTCAATTAAGGGGTGCTGCGCGATGCCATTGACGGGTCAACTCTACATTTTTGGCGACAGCCTGTCTGATGACGGGGCCACCGGCGTGCAATCCGGCGAAGAACCCGTAGATCGCTTTTTCTTTGGCCGCGCGTCGAATGGCCCGCTGTGGCATGAATACATCCGCGACAATCTTGCGGTTGCCCCCGCCGCCGCCTCGATCAGCCAAGCCCCGAATTTCGAAGGCTACCTCAGCGGCTCTGACCTCAACGGTGTCAACTTTGCCCATGGCGGGGCGGTCTCGTCGTCGACGGAGGATCCGAACAAACCGGGGGCCGTGCAACAGGCACAAGGTTTTGCAGCGCTTGTCGATGCGGGCGACATCCCGGCACCCGATGATCAGGATCTTTTTGCGATATGGATCGGCGGAAACGACTTTCTGTCTTTTGCCGAAGCCAGCATTCTCGAAATTTTTCAAATCCTCAGCCTTGGTTCCAATATCCTCGGAAACATCGAGACCTCGGTTGAAACCCTCGCTGCGACCGGCGCGCGGAACTTTCTGCTCATTGGGCAACCAACCGTCGGCGGTGCGTTCCTTGGCGACAAGGCACAAGGCAACGGTTTCATCGTGTCGATTTGGAACCGTCTGGCAGAGGATTTCAACGACGCTTTGGAAACCTACGCAGCCGAATTGAACGCTCAGGAGGGCACGAACGCGCTTTACATCGATTTTGCGGCTTTCGTGCAGGACCTCGAAGACAACCCCGAGGCTTATGGGTTTGCCAATGTCGACAGCGATATCTTTGCTGACGACGCGCCGACCGATGACCAGTCCTATTTCAGCGTCGATGGCATCCACCCGACCGGGGCCGGGCATCAGGCAATAGCAAACTACATTATCGACGTGGCCGAGGCGGCCGATTTCGATCTCACTGCACTTGCGGGCAATGTGATCCCGGGCACGTTCCGGGACGATACGCTTACGGGTACGGGCGGGAATGACAGCATCACCGGCGGTCTGGGGGATGACGAGATTGACGGCAAGGATGGGACCGACATTGCGTTCTTGAGCGGCGCGTCTTCGCTCTACACGCTGTTTCTGGGCCCCAATATCACGCTTGCCGACCGCAGCGGTGCGGATGGCACCGACGTGCTGACCGGCATCGAAACGCTCGACTTTGATGGCGAGGTATTTGCGCTCAGCAAATTTGACGATGCGACATCGCTGACATCAGACGAAATGCGGGCGCTGACAGAGGTTTACCTGAGCTACTTCAACCGCGCACCCGACGCCAAGGGGCTGATGTTCTGGGCAAACGCCTATGCCAACGGCACAACGCTCGACCAGATTGCCGATGCCTTTGCGATGTCGGAAGAGGGCCAGGCGCTATTCCCGCTGGATGCGCAATTGTTCGAGTTTGTCACGGCCGTCTACCAGAACACGTTGGGCCGTGTCGGGGATGACGCGGGCGTGAATTTCTGGGCCAACGCCCTCCAGTCCGGCGGTGTCGGCCGAGGCGAATTTGTGCTCCGCGTGTTGGAAGGCGCGCGCGCCGATCCGCCATCCGACGCGCACGACGATTTCATCGCGCAACAACAGGCGGATCAGGCGTTCCTCGACACCCGCGTTGACATCGGGGTCTACTACGCGACCCTTCTGGGCCTAAGCGACTTTAACGACGCCGTGGCGGTTATGGCCGCGTTCGACGGTACGCCGGACACGATTGACGACGCCAAAGCCGCAGCCGACAGCAGCTTTGAAGCAGCATCCGCAACGGACGGGACCGGCGCGTTCCTTATCAATTTGGTGGGTGTCATTGACGACCCGTTCGTTTAGGGCTTGTGACACAAGACGACGACCACCCGAGGG
>CAZCOX010000409.1:0-2001 GCA_964500115.1 uncultured Rhodobacterales bacterium | reverse complement strand
GTGTTTGACCTTAGCCCGCTTTGGCGGTGCTGGCCGCCTCGCGGCGCGCGGTCAGTTCCTCGGCCACAAGGAACGCAAGTTCCAGCGACTGAGATGCATTGAGACGGGGGTCGCATGCCGTGTGGTAGCGGTCGCTCAGGTCTTCCTCGCTCACCGCCCGGACACCTCCGGTGCATTCGGTCACATCTTGACCGGTCATCTCGAAATGGACACCACCAGGCACGGTGCCCTCGGCATTGTGGACCGCGAAGAAATCCTTCACCTCGCGCAGCACGGAGTCGAACGGACGCGTCTTGTACCCAGTCGACGACTTGATGGTGTTGCCATGCATCGGGTCGCAGACCCAGGTGACGTTGGCACCTTCTTCGGCCACAGCCTTGATCAGTCGCGGCAGGTGTTCACCGACCTTGCCAGCCCCGAAACGCGCGATAAGCGTCAGTTTGCCCGCCTCGTTTTCCGGGTTCAGCTTGGACATCAGCACTTTGAGGTCTTCTGCCGTGGTCGTTGGACCGCATTTCAGGCCAATCGGGTTCAAAACACCGCGCGCGAATTCGACATGCGCGCCATCCGGCTGCCGGGTGCGGTCACCAATCCAGATCATGTGACCGGAACCAGCCAGCCACTTGCCAGATGTCGAGTCCTGACGCGTCAGCGCCTCTTCATATTCCAGCAACAGCGACTCGTGGCTGGTGTAGAAATCTACGGTCTGAAGCGTGTGCGCGCGGTCACTGTCCACACCCGCCGCTTTCATGAAATCAAGCGTGTCGCTGATGCGGTTCGCCATATCACGGTACTTGGCAGCCTTCTCACCCTCGGTGAAACCCAGCGTCCAGCCATGCACCTGATGCACGTCCGCAAAACCACCTGTCGAAAATGCGCGCAAGAGGTTCAACGTCGCCGCCGCCTGCGTGTATGCCTGCAACATCTTTGCAGGATCGGGAATGCGCGCCTCTGGTGTGAAATCCAGATCATTGATGATGTCGCCACGGTAGCTGGGAAGCTCCACGCCATTCACGGTTTCGGTGGGTGCGGAACGCGGCTTGGCGAACTGGCCCGCCATGCGGCCAACTTTGACCACCGGCACCTTGGCGCCAAAAGTCAGAACCATTGCCATCTGCAACATGACTTTGAACGTGTCGCGGATCGCGTTGGCACTGAACTGGTCAAACGCCTCGGCGCAGTCTCCGCCCTGCAACAAAAAGGCCTCGCCGCGGGACGCGGCACCAAGTTGTGTCTTAAGCGTGCGCGCCTCACCTGCAAAGACCAGCGGCGGATATTTTGCAAGCTGGGCCTCTGTCGCCTCCAGCTTTGCGGTATCCGTATAGTCAGGCATCTGTACCCGCGGTTTCGCGCGCCAGCCTGATTTTTGCCACTCGGTCATTTTCTTTACTCCGGTTGATCCAAGTTCGTTAGCGTTAGCGGGCCGTCTATATCGAAGGTCTTTCGATCTGGCCATAGAGGAATTGACCTCAGGTGCTTGACCCGGCGGCTGAGTTCTGACCATCTGACGCGCAGCACGCCGCAGAGCGTTATGGAGGGTCGTGACATGTTGCCGACGCGGCAAACGGTTGAACTTGATGCGGTCCCAAGCCGCCCACGCCGTTTTGTATTCGTTCTCTTGCCGGAATTCACGATGCTGTGCTTTTCCGCCGCTGTCGAAGCGTTGCGCATCGCCAACCGCATGGCAAATCGGCCTTTGTACTCGTGGTCTATCGTTGGAGAAGGTGGTGAAGAGATCCGCTGTTCTGCGGGCGTGTCTTTCCGGCTCGATGGCGATTTGGAAGAGTTGAACCGCGACGACGTTATACTTTTGTGTGGCGGGATCGACGTGCAGGTTGCGACCACAAAAAAGGTCGTGAATTGGCTGCGGCGCGAGGCGCGGCGCGGTTTGACCATTGGCGGGCTGTGCACCGCCGCCTATTCGCTGGCGACCGCAGGATTGCTCGACAACAAACGCGCCACGATCCACTGGGAAAATCAGGACAGCTTTTCCGAGGAGTT
>CAZCOX010000408.1:0-2002 GCA_964500115.1 uncultured Rhodobacterales bacterium | reverse complement strand
GTTACCCGATTGCGCCATGAAGGCGGACATATGGCCAATATTGCCATGGACGACGATGTCGATACCTTTCATCGAAATCCCGCAGCGCGACGACGCATTTCCTTTGATCACCAATGTGCCGCCATGGCCTGTCGCGCCTGCATATTGCGAGGCATCGCCCTCGATCACGACTGTGCCGCTCATCATATTCTCTGCCACGCCCGGGCCGGCTGAACCATGCACATGCACCGTCGCCTGCTTGTTCATGCCCGCACAGTAGTAGCCCGTTGAGCCTTTCACGGTAACGTCAATCGGTGCGTCCAGCCCAACAGCAATTGCATGGCTGCCACGGGGGTTCACAACTTCCCATTTGGTCTGGTTTGTATCGTCCGATTGCGCTTGCAGCGCTTCGTTCAGGCCACGCAGACCATTTGCTTCAAGGTCGTAAGTCTGCATCATGCGGCCTTTCGGGTGGGTTTGGAGCCGTCGGAATGGTTCCAGAAGTAAACAGTTGCTGGTTCAGGCTCCCAAACGCGCGCGTCCTCAATACCGGGCAGATTGACCAACGCGCGGTACTCGGAGCCGAAAGCCACGTACTGGTCTGTCTCGGCCATCACTGCAGGTTTACAGGCAATCGGGTCGCGCACGACGCCGAAACCGTCTTTGGTGCCGACCACAAATGTGAAAAACCCGTCGAGATCATCAAGCGCGCTTTCCAGCGCCTCGCCCAGACTTGCCCCGTTTTGCATGCGCCATGTGAGGTAGGCCGCCGCCACTTCGCTGTCGTTCTTCGTCTCAATCCGCACACCAGCACGCTGCAATTTGCGCCTTAGCGAGTTATGGTTGGACAAAGAGCCGTTGTGCACAAGACACTGGTCAGACCCGGTGTTGAACGGATGCGCACCCATTGTCGTCACCGCCGACTCCGTCGCCATCCGCGTGTGCCCAATCCCATGCGTGCCCGCCATCGCCGTCAGCTCAAACCGCGCAGCAACGTCTTTGGGCAAACCAACCTCTTTATAAATCTCAATCGTATCACCAACGCTCATCACACGGATATTGCCAGGCATATTTTCCAGCGCCACGCGCGCTTTGGCCACTTTTTCAGAAGGCAACTCCAGAACCGCGTGCGTGTCCTTCACAGACATCGAGATGGAGGTCTGAAGCAGCGCTTCCAATTCATTTTGCAAACTGGCGAAGGTTGTCTCAGCAGTGTCTGATTGGATCGTCACCTTTGATTTACCTGCCGTTTCTGATCCGTACACGGCAATCCCAGCACTATCCGGCCCACGATCCGTCATCGTAATCAACATGTCTGTGAGCATAGCGCCGAGCTGCGGCTCGAGCGATTTGTCCTTCAAGAATAATCCAACAATGCCGCACATTGGCACGCTCTCCTGCGTTGAAGTGTTTGAATCACGCTAGCACCATCTTTAGGCACTCGACAACCGAAAGGAATAAAATTTTCATCATAGGCAAAAAAACTAGTCAGATCGGACTTGTTCTGCTTGAGTTGCGACCAGCGTCTTGGTGCACAGCGAAAATAAGGCGCGTTCCAACAGACGACGGAGGGAATCGTGGAAGAACAACTTGCCGAACTCGCGGCCCAAGTGGCGGCGATGGAGGCCAAGGGCAATCTGACCAATACAATGTTTGCCGAGGCCTATTATTACCTGACAATCCCGCTGATGATCATCATTCACGCAGGCTTTCTAGCGTATGAAATGGGCGCATCGCGGGCCAAAAACGCGCTCTCATCCGGCGTCAAAAACATCCTGGCCTTTGCCTTTGTGATTCCCGCTTTCTACTTCTTCGGGTGGTGGGTCTATTGGGCTTTCCCAACTGGTCTGTCTCTTTCCGAAGGACCGAATGGCATCTCCGGTGCAGCCTATGCGGGGGCAATCGCCTTGGCCTGGGGCGAAAGCGCAGCCTATATGGGTCCCAACACCGAAGACCAGATCGACGGGGTCTTCTGGGGGGCATTCACGCTCTTTGCTGCAACGACGGCCTCAATCATGTCCGG
>CAZCOX010000407.1:0-2016 GCA_964500115.1 uncultured Rhodobacterales bacterium | reverse complement strand
CCGGCCTGAATCTGACGCTGTAAAAAGTCGGATGTCGGGACAACCACATCGTAGCCAGAGCCACCCGCGAGCATCTTGGTTTCCAAAAGCTCGTTGCTGTCGAACACGTCGTAGATGAGGTCGATGCCGGTTTCTTCTTCGAATTTGGTCAGCAGCTCTTCGTCGATGTAGTCCGACCAGTTGTATACGCGCACTTCCTCCGCGACGGCCACTGAGGCCATGACGGCGGCACCTGCGGTGAGTGTCACCAGATGCGTTTTCATTAAACTCTCCCGTTGATCCCAGAGCACTTGCGGCCCTGTACATGCGAATTTGATCAAATGTTGCCTGATCTGGCAATAGCTGTCATGCTTTCACGGTGGCTGCGACTGTGCAAGTTGGCATCCAAGGGCTGTTTTTTGAGCAACGCCACGCCCGCTGGCCGGAAGAAAGGGTTGGTCGTGAACGCACAGATATCCGATCAAGTTGCAACCCCGCGCGCGGGTCTGCCTGCGCACGAAGTTGTCTATCGTGTTTTGCGGGATCAGGTCATGTTTGGCGAATTGGAACCGGGTCAACCGGTGACGATTCAGGGCCTGACAGCGCGATTGGATGCGGGAATGACCCCGGTGCGCGAGGCGTTGCGGCGATTGACCTCGGAAGGGGCGTTGGCGTTCATGGGCAATCGCCGGATCGTTGTGCCCGACTTGGATATGGCCGCTTTGGATCAACTGGCATTGGCGCGACGGGCACTTGAGCCTGAGTTGGCAGCGCGCGCTTGCGCGCGTATTGGCGCTGAGCAAGTTGCGGATTTGACCCAGATAGACACGCGACTGGATGCGGCCATTCAGCGTGGAGATGTCCGTCAATACCTTGTCGAGAATCACCGTTTTCATGCAGAGCTAAATGCGATTGCCGACGCGCCTATCCTGACCGGGATGGTTGAGCAGCTTTGGTTGCGTTTCGGGCCGTCCTTGCGTGTGGTCTGCGGCCAGATCGGAACAATGAACCTGCCCGACCGCCACAAGGATTTGCTCGCGGCACTTGCTACAAACGATCCTGACGCTGCGGCAACCGCGATGGAGGCGGATGTGATGCAGGGCATGGACCAGATCCGGCAAGGATTGCGCTGATTCGATTGACAGCGAATAATTTGATCATATTCTGACGCGACCCTTGCGACAGGACAGTTTCCAATGGTTATGATCACCAACCACATGCCCACCGAAGAGCTTCAGGCGCTGGATGCAGCTCACCACATGCACCCGTTTACGCATGGGGCCGGATTGGCGATGACCGGGGCGCGGGTGATCACGAGGGCCGAAGGGTGCTGGCTGACGGATAGCGAGGGCAACCGCATCCTCGACGGAATGGCGGGACTTTGGTGTGTGAATATCGGCTACGGGCGCAAGGAACTGGCGCAGGCCGCAGCGCGGCAGATGGAAGAACTGCCCTACTACAATACGTTCTTTCAGACGACCCACGTTCCCGCCATCGCTCTGTCGCAGAAGATCGCGGAACTGGCGCCAGAGGGGATGAACCAGGTGTTCTTTGCCGGTTCCGGGTCCGAGGCGAATGACACCAATATCCGCCTTGTCCGCACCTACTGGGATGCGAAAGGGCAGCCACAGAAGAATATCATCATCTCGCGTTGGAACGCGTATCACGGCTCGTCCGTGGGGTCGGGGTCTCTGGGTGGCATGAAGGGCATGCACATGCAGGGCGGGCTGCCCATCCCCGATATTCATCATATCGACCAGCCGAACTGGTGGGCCGAAGGGGGTGACATGACCCCTGAGGAATTCGGGTTGGAACGCGCGCGTCAACTTGAGACCGCGATTGAGGAACTCGGACCGGACCGCGTTGCGGCGTTTATTGCCGAACCAGTGCAAGGGGCGGGCGGTGTGATCGTGCCGCCCGAGACCTACTGGCCCGAGATCCAGCGCATCGTCGACAAGTACGGCATCCTCCTCATTGCAGACGAGGTGATCTGCGGCTTTGGGCGCACCGGCAACTGGTTCGGGTCTCAGACAATGG
>CAZCOX010000406.1:0-2040 GCA_964500115.1 uncultured Rhodobacterales bacterium | reverse complement strand
AACATGCAGCGCCACATCGAACGCGCGCAACTGGCGGATTCACTTGGGTTTGCGGCGCTGTGGCTGCGGGACGTACCGTTTAACGTTCCCAGTTTTGGTGACGCCGGTCAGGTGTTTGATCCCTTCGTTTACTTAGGGCTGCTGTCCGGCGTGACCCGCGACATCGCACTTGGCGTCGCAAGCATCGTGCTGCCGCTTCGACATCCTGCACATGTGGCCAAAGCCGCAGCGTCAGCAGATCAATTGTCAGGTGGTCGGCTTTTGCTTGGGGTGGCCTCGGGTGATCGTCCGCAAGAATATCCATCGCTGAATATGGGTTTTGAAGATCGCGGCCAGCGCTTTCGCGATGCGTTTGCCTACATACGGGCTATGGCGGAAAGCTATCCAACCTACTACGGCGCGCATGGGAGTTTGCAGGGTTCAATGGATATGCTGCCCAAACCCTCCGCCGGGCGGCTACCACTGCTGATCACAGGTGGGTCGCAACAAGACCCGAATTGGATCGCCGAACACGGTGATGGGTGGATGACATACCCACGCTCTGTTGCAGCACAAGCCAGCGCGGTTCAGCAGTATCACGAGAGGTCTCAAGCGGCCGGGTCTGTCCGAAAACCGGTCATGCAATCGCTCTACGTCGATTTGGTTGCGGATGCAGACGCAGAACCGCACCCTATTCACTTAGGCTTCCGGTCCGGCGTTACTCATCTGCGCAATTATCTTGATGCGCTGCGCACCGCCGGGATCAATCACGTTGCGCTGAATCTGCGGTTCAGCGAGGCACCGGTGGAGGACACGATGAAACGATTAGCAGAAGAGCTTTTGCCAGACTTCCAAACGCGAAAGGCTGTATGATGTCACTGACTATTCTGATCACAGGTTCAACCGATGGAATCGGGCTTTTGACGGCGCAAATGCTGTCTTCGAAAGGCCACGCGGTGCTGTTGCATGGGCGGAGCGCCGCCAAGTTAGAGGCAGCCGCAGCTAAGATCGGCGGCGAGGTTTTGACCTTCAAAGCGGATCTCTCGTCCTTGGCAGAAACACGCGCAATGGCGGAAGAAGTTCGTGACAAGGTCGATAGTATTGATGTGTTGATCAACAACGCGGGTGTCTACAAGACCAGCGATCCGGTGCTGCCAGATGGCCAAGACGTGCGGTTCGTTGTGAATACAATCGCGCCTTACGCGCTTACGCAAGCGCTCCTGCCTATGATGTCCAAAAATGCGCGCATCCTGAACCTGTCGTCTGCCGCACAAGCGCCCGTGAACTTCGACGCGCTGGTCGGGCAGGCACGTGTCGGCGACATGGACGCTTATGCGCAGAGCAAAAGGGCCATCACGCTCTGGACGGCGGCCATGGCAAAAGAGCACCCCGAAGGACCCACCTTTATCTCGGTGAACCCGGGTTCATTGCTCGCCTCAAAAATGGTGAAAGAGGGTTTTGGCGTCGCAGGCAATGATTTGCGGATCGGCGCGGACATCTTGTGTCGTTTGGCATTGGACGCCGAATTTGCCGACGCAAGTGGCAAATACTGGGACAACGATTCCGGTCGGTTTGGCAGCGTCGACATGGCTCAAACCGACGCGTTGATGAAGCACCTCAATACTATCATTTGAAGTGCACTAAGCGCTCGGGTTAGCGAAACTCGGCAAGTTGGCGGGCGATAATCGCTGTCTCAGTCGCGCATGACTGTGCCGTCAGGAAACACCTTTTTCATGCCTTGCAATCGCGCGTCTATTGTCGTGGCGCCCTTTTTGATCGTGCCTAAAAACCACGCGTATTCGGCTGTTTTCTCGAACCCTTTGCGACACACCAACCAGAACTGAGACATCGGCACGATGGCGGTATCAAACGGTGCGACCAATACGCCGTTTGAGAACTGGTCGTAGGCAAGGAACGACCCACCGATTGCGACATGCCCCGTTGCGACCGCCGTTTCAATCGCGCTGGCCGTGTCGGTGCAATTGATGGCAAAGCTCTTTGGGTGTTCGAGGCCATTGACCCGAAACCAAGCCGCCCAAGTCGACTCCTCCCGCCCGGCAT
>CAZCOX010000405.1:0-2053 GCA_964500115.1 uncultured Rhodobacterales bacterium | reverse complement strand
GCATCCGAGCCGCCGCGAGACGCAGTTGCTCAGCGCTAAGGGGTTGGGTCCGTGCGGCTTGCAGTCTTGTCATTGCTGCAATGAGACGGACCAGTTCAGCCCGGGCGTAGGTGTTCAACGCCATGGACTCTTGCACATCGGTGGTGGAGCCAATGCGGGTCACGATATCCCGCACGCGAAGGGCGGCTTGGCGGATCGCAGTTGGTGAGTTGCTGCCATAGAAGGCTGCGCCCGTACCCATCATCGACAGGTTCGAGTTCGCCAGTAGGGCAGGGTCGATTGTGCCAAGCGCTTCGATCCCGCCAATTCGTGCAAGGTATTCGTTGTATTTCTGCGGAATGACGGTGACGTAGTGCTGCGTCTCTTGGAACGGCGGCACGCCGCTGTACTCGATCACACGGCCAGGGCCAGCGTTATAGGCGGCAAGCGCGAAGATAATGTTGCCGTCAAAGCGGGCGAGCTGTTGTGCCAGATACCGCGCCCCGCCTTCGACTTGGAGGTAAGGGCTGTTTCGATACTCAGGGAAGATACCCAGATCGCCCGCCGTTCCCGGCATGATCTGCGTCAGGCCATAGGCTCCGACCGGGCTTTCGGCCCGGATCACGAACCGGCTTTCCTGCCAAATCAGCGCTTGGATCAAGGCCCGCCATTGTACGACGGACAGGCCCGCCGCGCCGACGCCCGGATGACCATGGGTTTCCTGTGCGACGCGGATGATAAGCTGCTCGATATTCTCAGCGGCATCGCCGAACATTTGATCGCCAGCGGGGTTGGGATCGAGGTTAGCGGTCCCATAGACCGCCTCTACAGACCTATCCGCATCCCCGCTGCCGTCTTCAAGGCCAGAGACCATTCCCGATATAGCAACGCCGCCAGCGTCAAAGCTGGTCTGGGCATCGAGAATGGCGTCGAGAACCGAAAGCTGTTCCCGCTCAATCTCTGAAATGGCCTCTTCGACCGCAAGGGTGTCACCTTGCACTGCAAGGTCAGCCTCTCGATCTGCCGTCTCAACGATGTCGCGGGCCGTGAGACCGGAATCCACAACCGGCACGCCCTGGGCAAGTGCGCTGGTTGAGACACCGATCAGCAACAGCGCTGCGACGGTGAGCTTACTCATTGGCAATGTCCTCCAAATCAAGCAGATCAGGACCACCAAGAGCGTCGAAAGAGCAGTCATGCGACGCAGGGCCATGCGACACAAAGCTAAAGCAGTTGGCTTGTGGCTCTTGATAGTCCGCGCAACCTGCGATCATGGACAGCAGTAGAATACCGATCAATTTCTTCATTGTTGGAGCCTCCAAAAGTCTGGCCGATCCCGGTAATCGGAGCCGACGAGTTTTTCACCTGCCTCCATCCCGCCGAGGATGGTCAGGTTGTTGCCAAGGGCGCTTAGGTCTGCGTCCACGACGACTGATCCTTGGTCATCTCGAATGAGCGCTAAGCGAGAATTCGTGCCAGTGCTGAGAAGCGTATCCAGCTCTTTCTGGTAGAGATTGAGCATCCGGTAGTCCGAGGCATTGGCTCGAATGTTTGGGAGAAGAACCTGCGTTGGAACGGCTTCAACAATGGTCTTACCAGTGCGAGTCCGTTCAAGCTGGCTCGCATATTGGGTCATCATCACAGCCACGGTGTTCTGTTTCCGTGCTGTCACCAGCCATTGCGACAAGCGTTCAGCGAAATACTCGTTGTCGAGTGCCTTCCACGCTTCATCAATGATGATGATGGTTGGTCGGCGGTCTTCGATCTTCCTCTCGATGCGGCGGAACAAGTAGCTAAGAACGGCCATCCGTTCCTTGTCGCTTTCGCTGTCGAGGATCCCGGTCAGGTCGAAGCCGACCAAATCGCCGTCCAGCGAGAAAGTGTCTTCAAGGCTATGCCCGAAAATCCAGCCGAACCTGCCTTTTTGAGCCCATTCAAGAACGCGCTGGTTGAGGTCGCCATCGTCATCCATCGACATGAAGAGCGACGCGAAGTTTTGCCAGTCCCGTAGACCCGGATCGGTGGCCTGTGCGTTCTGGCGGACGCATTCCACGATCCTGTTGGTCTGGGCGGG
>CAZCOX010000404.1:0-2058 GCA_964500115.1 uncultured Rhodobacterales bacterium | reverse complement strand
CGCGCGATCATGCGCACCAACACAACCGCGATCGGCGCGGTCATGGTTCATCGCGAAGAGGCGGACAGCCTGATCTGTGGCACGTTTGGTGAGTATCGCTGGCATCTGGGTTACGTGACACAGGTGCTGGGAAATCAGCGGTACGCCCCGCATGGCGCGATGAGCATGATGATCCTCGAAGATGGCCCGCTGTTTATCGCCGACACCCACGTGCATTCGCTGCCGACGCCGGAAGAGCTGGCGATGACAGCAGAAGGTGCGGCGCGCCATGTGCGTCGGTTTGGGTTGGAGCCAAACATAGCGTTCTGTTCGCAATCGCAGTTCGGCAATCAGGCCGAAGGGTCAGGCAAACGTCTGCGCGCGGCGATTGACATCCTCGACGCGAAGCCGCGCGATTTCTGCTATGAGGGTGAGATGAACGTGGACACGGCACTTGACCCGGAACTGCGAGAAAAGACCTTGCCCGGCAACCGGATGAAGGGCACCGCGAACGTTCTGATCTTTGGCCACGCCGACGCGGCCTCGGCCACGCGCAACATCCTCAAGATGCGCGCAGGCGGGCTAGAGGTCGGGCCGATCCTGATGGGCATGGGCAACCGGGCACATGTGGTCACACCGGGCATCACCGCGCGGGGGCTTCTCAACATGGCGGCCATCGCCGGGACGCCTGTTGCGCGGTACGGCTGAGCGGGCAAAGCGTTTGGAAACGCTTTACCAACGCTTTTGCAAAAGCGTTGGCCCCTAGTCGAGCGTTTCAAGAAACGCGTTTGCCTCGGACAGGATCGTCTCTTTGCGCGTGTCATCCATGCGCCGCCAATTGGCGTAAATCTGGCTCATCCGCTGGTTCTTCGCAAAGTGCTCCGAATGCCGGTCGAGGAAATGCCAGTAGAGCAGATTGAACGGGCACGCATCCTCGCCCGTTTTCGCGGTCACCTTATAGCGGCAGGACTTGCAGTAATCGGACATGCGATTGATGTAAGCCCCTGACGACACGTAAGGTTTTGACGCGATGATGCCGCCGTCGGCGAACTGGCTCATACCCACCGTATTCGGGGCCTCGACCCATTCAAACGCGTCGATATAGACGCGCAGATACCATTCGTGCACCTCGTGCGGGTTGATGCCTGCAAGCAGGGCAAAGTTGCCGGTGACCATCAGGCGCTGGATGTGATGGGCGTAGGCTTCTTCTGCCGTTTGGGTGATGGCTTTGGACAGGCAGTTCATCTCTGTCTCGCCTGTCCAATAGAAATCCGGCAGTTTGCGCTGGTGGTTGAGCGCGTTGCGCTGTGGGTAGTCCGGGCCTTCGCGAAAGTAGATGCCCCGCACGTATTCGCGCCAGCCGATGATCTGGCGGATGAACCCTTCGACCGCGTTCAGCGGCGCGTGGCCTTCTTTGTAAGCGTCTTCGGCAGCCCGACAGACCTCAATTGGGTCGAGCAGACCCACGTTGAGATAAGGCGAGATCAGCGCGTGATAGAGGAAGCGGTTGTCGTTCATCATCGCATCCTGAAAGTCGCCAAAACGCGGCAGGGCGTATGTGATGAAATGGGTCAGCGCGCGGCGGGCTTGGGTTTGGTCGGTTGCAAACCAGAACGGGCGGAGCGTGCCGAAACTGTTGCCATACCGCGCTTCGACAAGGTCCAGAACCTCCTCGACCGTGTCGTCCGGAGTGAACTGCATCGGGCCGGAAAAGGCGATATCATCGGGCGCCGGTTTGCGGTTTTCCGCGTCGTAGTTCCATTTACCACCTTCTGGTTGATCTCCATCCATGAGAAGCCCCGTTTTGCGGCGCATGTCGCGGTAAAAATACTCCATGCGCAGGGCCTTGCGGCCGTCGGCCCAGCTGTCGAACTCCTCTTGCGTGCTGACGAACCGGGTGTCGGGCTTCATTGTCAGGTTTAGCGGCATGTCCTCCAGCGCTTGAATGAGTCGCCACTCGCCGGGTTGCGTCGCAATCACATCGCTCGCCCCCGTCTCGGACGCGCGGCGGAGGAGTTCGCCGGGGATGGAACCGGCGTTGTCGGTGTCGTCGAGTTGGGTGTATCGCACGTCCCACCC
>CAZCOX010000403.1:0-2061 GCA_964500115.1 uncultured Rhodobacterales bacterium | reverse complement strand
GCGTTCACGCGGTTGGTGCTTGTTTCCTGCGCCACGCTGGCACCAGCAGACATCAGCGCCATTGCGCCGATAGCCATTCCACCGATCCATGATTTCATGCGTCCAGCCTCCAGACTGTCCTTTGCCTCAACACGTTTATCCATTGCAGTATGGGTTTAGTCTTTGTTTGTGTCACTGCAACTTTCTTCTCGACGCTGTTAGATTAGCCTGATTTACGCCCTTGATTAAAGACCAATTGGCAGATTTTTGCCCAAACGCGAGGGGGGAAAGACATGGCGAGCGCAGCATCCTTGGCCGAAGTCTGGCGCGGCCCGATTCATGAAAGCCATCACGTGGGTCATGCCGTTGTTTGCGACGGGTCGGGGCAGATTGTGTCGGCCTGGGGGGATCCCGATGCCATCGTCCTGCCGCGCAGTTCTGCCAAGATGATTCAGGCGCTTCCCCTGATCCTGTCGGGTGCAGCCGATGCGCGTGGCTTGACGTCAGAACACCTCGCACTCGCCTGCGCGTCACATCAGGGTGCGCCTATCCATGTCGAACGGGTAAACCGCTGGTTAGGCGATCTGGGTCTGGGGGATGACGACTTGATCTGCGGGCCGCAGGAAAGCCGCGATCCGGATCTGCAAAAAGCGATGATTAAAACAGATCAGTCGCCGTGCCGCGTGCACAACAATTGCTCGGGCAAACATGCTGGTTTTTTGACCCTGTCGCAGCATCTCGGCACCAACCTTGCCTATGTCGATCCCAATCATGCGGTGCAACTTGCCTGTAGAGAAGCGTTTGAAGAAGTCACAGGCCTCGACAGCCCTGGCTTTGGTATCGATGGGTGCTCGGCCCCGAATTACGCCACGACCGTACATGGCATGGCGCGCGCCATGGGGTGGTTTGCAACGGCGCATCAGCGCGCTGACAGCAACAGCAACGCCGCCTCCAGATTGACACAAGCGATGTATGCGCATCCAGAGCTGGTAGCGGGTGAAGGGCGTGCGTGTACACTGATGATGCGTGCCGCGTCAGAGCCGATCGCCCTCAAGACGGGTGCGGAGGGGTTTTTTATCGCAATCCTACCGCAGCGCGGTCTGGGCGTCGCACTCAAAGTGGCGGATGGGGCAACCCGCGCGGCAGAATGCGCCATCGCAGCGATTCTGGTGCGGTTAGAAGTCCTAGATCCCGCGCATCCGGATGTGGCGGCTTTCCTGAACCCGCCTGTGCGAAACTGGGACGGCCTGATTACCGGCGAGGTCAGGCCAGCGCCCGGTCTTCTGGGATAACGAAATCCTCTTTTCCGTAACCCTGCAGATATAGCAGCGCGGTCAGGTCGCCGTGATTGATCCGTAGTTTGGCCTGTGCCTGGACGCTAGGTTTCGCGTGCAGCGCAACACCAGACCCGGCCCGCTGCAACATGCCAAGGTCGTTGGCCCCGTCGCCGACAGCAAGCACGTCGTCTTCCTGTATACCAAGCTTTGTTGTGATCTCTTCCAAGGCCTGCACTTTTGCCTCGCGCCCCAGGATGGGCCGTCCAACATCGCCTGTCAGCTTGCCATTGGCTTCGATCAATGTATTCGCCCGGTTTTCATCAAACCCAAGCGTGGATGCGACCCGCGATGTAAACGCGGTGAACCCGCCAGAGACCAGCGCGGCATAGGCCCCCTGCGCTTTCATGGTCGCGAGCAAAACCGGGCCGCCCGGCATCAGAGTGATGCGGCTTGCCAGCACTTCTTCGATTACTGAAGCGGGCAGATCCTTCAAGAGCCCAACCCGCTCAATAAGCGCTCCTTCGAAATCCAACTCGCCATTCATCGCCCGCGCGGTGATGTCTTTGACCATGGCGCCAACGCCCGCAACTTCGGCGAGCTCATCAATGCACTCTTGCTGGATCATGGTGCTGTCCATATCCGCCAACAGCATCTTTTTGCGGCGATCCGCAGTCGCCTGAACAACAAGATCAACGCCCTGGTCTTGTAAGTCCGACCAAACCGTATCGGCATTGCCCGGGATTGCAGCGATATCAAATTCCGCCGCTTCATCCGGGGACAGCCACACCAAATCCTTGCCACCCCA
>CAZCOX010000402.1:0-2065 GCA_964500115.1 uncultured Rhodobacterales bacterium | reverse complement strand
TGCGCGGTAGTTGTCTTTGTGGGGCGGTCACTTACAAGATTTCGGGCAATCCGCGCGCGGTCGTCGAATGCCATTGCAACCAGTGTCGAAAGACGTCGGGGCACTACGTTGCCGCGACACGCGTCGCGCATTCTGACATCGACATTCAAGGGTCTGATAATCTCACATGGTACACGTCATCGGACATCGCGAAACGCGGGTTTTGCCGGACGTGCGGCAGTCAGCTTTTCTGGCAAAACCTTAACTTGGATCTGATATCGGTGATGGCCGGAACCATCGATGGTGAAACCGGTCTGCAAACAGAAGAGCGTCTCTTTGCGGAGTCCAAAGGGGATTACTACGCGTTGGCAGACATGGCTGCCGCTCCCACGGCAACGCCCAAATAAGACGCGTCAGTACAAACCCGCGGTTTTTGCGCGTAGTTGAACCAGCGAGAGAACGGTATCAATGGTCGGGGTCGCGACACTCACGATCTTGCCCAGCTCCTGCACAGACCCCACCAATGCGTCGATCTCCATCGGGCGCCCTTGATCCAGGTCTTGCAGCATTGACGTTCGGTGCGCCCCGACCGCCGCACCGCCATCGATCCGGCGGTCCACATCAATGGGGAACTTCACGCCAAGCTTCTCTGCGATTTCCTGCGCTTCCACCATCATGCCGCGCGCCACCGCCCGGGTTCCCGGGTCCGTACACAGCACGTCCAATGTCGCATGTGTCAGCGCCGAAATCGGGTTGAAAGATAGGTTTCCCCAAAGTTTGACCCAAATCTCATCCCGAAGTCGCGGCCTGACTGGCGCTTTCAACCCAGCGGACGACAGCGCTTTCGACAAGGCCATCGCGCGTTCGGATTTGGAGCCATCGGGCTCGCCAAGTGAAAACCGGTTGCCTTCGATGTGTTTAACGACACCCGGTTCAATCACTTCGGCGGCCGGGTAGACAACGCACCCCAACACCCGGTCCGGGCCAAACCCGTCCCATTGCACATTGCCGGGGTCCACCGATTGCAATCGCGTGCCCTCAAATTCGCCGCCAAGCTTGTGGAAGTACCACCACGGCACACCGTTCACGCCGGACACAATCGTTGTATTTGGGCCGATCAACGGCTTCATCTTGTCCACGACAGGCGGCACAGAGTGTGCTTTCAGGGTGACGATTACATAATCCTGCTCACCCAGATCAGCGGGATTGTCAGATGCGGTCACCTGAACAACCGTTTCCGCACCACCCTCTTCGATCAGCTTCAAACCATTGGCTTTCATCGCGGCAAGGTGCGGGCCGCGCGCGACAAGGCTCAAGTCCGCCCCGGCTTGTGCCAGCTTCACGCCCATATATCCGCCGATGGCACCGGCGCCGAACACACAAATCTTCATGGATCACATCTGCGCGTCACACGAGAAAACGCGCATCCCTCGCTTCTTCTTTTCATAAATATGCACTGCGGCGGTCCAAGACCGGCGCGTTACGCTGGTTCGACCAAACCCAGTTTTTCCGCCAACCCAATGCGCTGCATTTTGCCTGTCGCGCCCTTGGGAATCTCATCCATAATAACCACTTTGCGCGGGACCTTGAAATCCGCCATGCGGCTCGCGGCGAAATCACGAATGTCGCGTTCTGTCGCTTCAGACCCGTCGGACAACACGACGGCTGCGGCAACTTCCTCACCGAGCTTTGGGTGTGGCAGCGCAAAAGTCACGACCTGCGCGATATCAGGATGATCCAGAAGAACACCGTCAACTTCCAGCGGCGACACCTTTTCGCCGCCCCGATTGATGATCTCCTTCAACCGCCCGGTCAGATGCAGGAACCCGTCGTCATCGAATGCGCCCTGATCGCCGGTGCGAAACCAGCGTTTTCCATCTGCTTCAAAGAAGTTCTTGGCGTTGGCGTCCGGGTTGCTTTCGTATCCGGGTGTCACGTTTGGCCCCGAAATCACAACCTCACCGGTGCCATCAACCAGATGGTTTTCGGTTTCATGCGCCACCTTAACCTCTGGCCCAGCAGCAATGCCAACGGCACCCGGTTTTTGTCGGTCAAACGGGTTGCAGCACATCTGATGCGCGGCTTC
>CAZCOX010000401.1:0-2068 GCA_964500115.1 uncultured Rhodobacterales bacterium | reverse complement strand
CTAGATTTCCGTTTGGTTAAAAGATGCCGGGCAAAACCCCACGCACGATGCGCATCGAGCGGACAGGGTCACTCCCACACCGCGACACCCGACACCTCTTGTCACCCATTTGGGCGACCTTAAGAGAACCGGTCAACACTCCCGGAAACGGGGCAAGGTCACGGCGGTATCCGTCGTTAGAGCACAAGACAGGTGTCAACCCTTGGGGCGGCGCCGCTTCTACCAAGAACCAGACAGCCATCCCCGGCGGAGCATGCTCCGATCCGGGAGATTGGCGTGTCTTGACTGTCTCAGCCGATCTCGGCCAGCCGGTCCATCGCCTCTTGCAGCTTGGCCGCCTCATCCTCGCGCGCAGCGAGATTGGCACGGGTTTCTTCAACCACCTCATCCGGCGCGCTTTCGACAAACTTCGGGTTGCTCAAGCGCCCCTTCATGCCACCGATCTCTTTGCCCAACTTGGCCAGAGCCTTATCAAGCCGCGCCTTTTCCGCCTCGACATCAATGATATCGGCCAGTGGCATGCCAAAGGTTGCACCCTCTGCCGGAACCGTCGCACAGCCTTTGGGGAAGCTCGCGACCTCCTCCAGTGTATCGATACGCGCCAACCGCTTGATCAACGTCTCGTTCCGCGCCCAGGCACCCTTGGCGGTATCGCCGAAATCCTTGACGACCAGCGGCAGGTAAAGCCCCACCGGCACATGCATCTGCTGCCGCGCCGACCGAATGCCCTCGATCAGGCCAATCACCCAGTTCATTTCTGCATCCGCCGCCGGGTGGATCAGGTCATCACCATAGCTTGGCCAATCCGCGTGGATCAGCATCTTGGAGCGGTCGCCCGTGACGTCCCAAAGCTCCTCGGTGATAAACGGCATGATCGGGTGCAAGAGGATCAGGCACTGGTCAATGACCCAACCCATAACCTTTTGCGTCTCCGCCCGCTCTGCCGCGCCTTCGGCCAAAAGCGGTTTGGCGAACTCCACGTACCAGTCGCACACCTTGCCCCAGACAAACCGATAGAGCGCCGCCGCCGCGTCATCAAAGCGATAGGCGTCAAGTGCTGCGTCCACCTCGGCCCGCACACGCGCGGTCTCGCCGATGATCCAAGTGTTCACCGTCGCCGTCGCCTGCGGGATGTCCGCTGATGGCACGCGGTTTTCGAACACCCCATTCATCTCGGCAAAGCGCGTCGCGTTCCAAAGCTTGGTGCCAAAGTTCCGATACCCCGCAATCCGCTGCATATCGAGTTTCAGCACACCGCCCAGTGAGGCCATCGCTGCATTGGTAAACCGCAACGCATCCGCGCCGTACTCGTCAATGATCTCAAGCGGATCGACCACGTTGCCGAGCGACTTGGACATCTTCTTGCCCTTTGCATCGCGTACGAGGCCATGCAAATAGACATCCTTGAACGGGATCTGATCGACCACCGCCAGTTGCATCATCATCATACGCGCGACCCAGAAGAACAGGATGTCCTGCCCGGTGACAAGGACGCTGGTTGGGAAATACTTGCCAAGCTCAGATGTTTGTTCCGGCCAGCCCAGCGTGCCGATGGGCCAGAGACCTGACGAGAACCAAGTATCCAAAACGTCCGGGTCACGGAACAACGGCATCGGTGGTTCGTAGTCGTCACTGTCGTATTCAGCCAGATAGGTCTTCGCCGCCTGCACATCATCGAGTTCGACGAACTCCCGATCCGGGAAAACCTCACGCGCTTGCGCTGCAACATCATCGAAGGACGCACCACAGAACTTATCACCGGCAAGGTTATACCAAACCGGGATCTGATGCCCCCACCAGAGCTGGCGCGAGATACACCATGGCTCGATGTTTTCGAGCCAGTGGTAATACACCTTCTCACCGCTTTCCGGGACAATCGACACGTCGCCGTTCTTCACCGCATCCAGCGCCGGGCCGACGATCTGTTCGGCATCCACGAACCACTGGTCCGTTAGCATCGGTTCGATCACCACCTTGGAGCGGTCTCCAAAGGGCTGCATGATCGGTTTCGCCTCAACCAGCGGAACCAGAGCGTCCGCGCTGTCCGCGTCCGGTTTGACGGCGGATT
>CAZCOX010000400.1:0-2068 GCA_964500115.1 uncultured Rhodobacterales bacterium | reverse complement strand
AAGAAGCCTTTGAATTCGCCAAAGAGCTGCGCGGCCAGCGTCTTGTTCGGGGCAAGGATGATCGCCGGGCGCTGCGTTTCCTCGATCACCTTGGCCATGGTGAAGGTCTTGCCGGTGCCGGTTGCCCCCAGAAGTACCTGATCACGTTCACCATCCTTCACACCGGCGGCCAATTCGGTGATCGCTGTCGGCTGATCCCCTGCCGCCTCAAACTCTGTATGCATCTTGAATTGAATGCCGCCCTCCAGCTTTTCACGAGAGCGGACATCAGGGGCAGGGGCGTGCAGAATAGCGGGTTCGGACATGTCATCACCAGGCAGGGTCACGAGAAAAAGGCGCGCATGAGCGGCGTCAAAGGAGAGATAAGGTCACCGCTTTTGCGGTCAATTGCAAGCCGGATCGCCCGGCAGGAAATCCGCATATTTTTCAGGGTTTTATGTGGTTAAAATGGATGCAGGTGCGCCAAATCCGACCGCGCCGCCTTTTTAGGTTCCCAAAGCTACATTAAACTTGTACCTTTTAATGGCAAGCAGTTGGCAGCATCAGGTTTCGGGTCGCACACACCCACCCCTCGCTCCCCGCGGCTCGGGGGATGGTGAGGCCCTGCTTGCACTAAATCCTCCCGAAGATGCGACAATTCTGAAGCGCCGAAGCCCTTGCGCGTGCACGCAAAATCTGGGCATGTGGGCGCTATCAGACCTCTAGGGTGACCGTTATGCGCGCACGTATCTACCAGCCGTCCCGAACCGCCATGTCCTCTGGCACCGCCAAGACCAAGCATTGGGTTCTGGAGTTTGCGCCCGACAGCGCGCGCGAGATTGATCCGCTGATGGGGTGGACCTCGTCCTCCGACACACAAAGCCAGGTGCGGCTCAAGTTCGACACGCGCGAGGCGGCCAAGGCCTATGCCAAGGAACACGGGATTGAAGTGGTGGAGCTTGCCCCCCACAAGCGCAAACCGAACATCCGTCCGCGCGGCTATGCCGAGAATTTCGCGGTTGATCGCAAGGGTGCCTGGACCCACTGATCCATGAACATGCGTATTGAGCGGGTCACCGCGCTAGACGCCGATATTCGTGACCTGATCGACCGGCATTTTGCGGCAATGCGATCGCAATCCCCCGAAGAAAGCTGCCACGTGATGAACCCCGACGATCTCTTTGCGTCAGGTGCGTCGGTGTTTGCCTTGCGCGAGGGGAGTGAGACGCTGGGCATGGGCGCGATCAAACCGCTCGATGATGCCCATGGCGAGCTGAAATCCATGCACACTAAATCGGAAATGCGCGGGCGTGGCGTGGGCAAGGCACTGGTCGACCACATCCTCGACGAGGCGCGCCGCCTTGGGCTCACCCGGGTCAGCTTGGAGACCGGATCGGACCACTGGTTCGCCCCGGCGCGACGGCTATACGAACGCCACGGCTTTGCCTATTGCCCGCCCTTCGGTGATTACGTCGAAGACCCGCTCAGCGTGTTTATGACCCGAACGCTCTAACCACTCTTGCCCCGAGCCAAGACCTGCGGCACATAACGGGCAGCGGTCCCTTAGCTCAACTGGATAGAGCAGCTGACTTCTAATCAGCAGGTTGAGGGTTCGAGTCCTTCAGGGATCGCCATTTTTGCCGATATCGGCCGTTCAGCTCTTACAGTGCGGCTGCCGGGTCCGGGGTTTCGACGATTTCCCATGTTCCTGGGTCTGCTTGCGTTAACGTCTCCAACGCCGCCCAGATCGTTACGAAATGGCAGGGCAGGAATCGCGCGCCGGAGGACATGATGTTGATCGTTTGCATGCCGAAATGCGGCGGGGCCACGCCCGCGTCGCTGCAATACTGGATGTAGGCGGCTTGCGCATTGCCTACGGTCGCCGACGGGGCCCGGGCGCCATCCGGGTGAAAGTCGCGGTAAAACGCTTTTTCTGTGTTCTGAATGAAGTTCAACTGCGCCATGCGATCAAGGCACGTGTCTGATGCACACATATATTCATCGAGCAGGCCCAGCATGTGCCCAAACTCGTGCACCGACGCGGCCGGGTAGCTGAAGAGGGGCAGGTTTGAGGCGTCGATGATCCCCA
>CAZCOX010000399.1:0-2081 GCA_964500115.1 uncultured Rhodobacterales bacterium | reverse complement strand
CCTGCCTCCGACACGGGCGCTGTTGAAATGGCCATGTGGTCTCTCTTGGGTGCACGCAAAGCAACCATGGTGGCTTGGGAAAGCTTTGGCGCTGGCTGGGTCACGGACGTGGTCAAACAACTCAAGATCGATGCGGATGTTGTAACGGCCGAGTATGGTCAGATCGTCGACATGGCCGCGTTGGACTATGACACCGATGTAGTTTTCACCTGGAATGGCACCACCTCCGGTGTGCGGATGCCAAATGGTGATGCGATCCCTGCGAACCGCGAGGGTTTGACCATTTGTGATGCGACCTCCGCCGCGTTTGCGATGGACCTGCCGTGGGACAAGCTCGATGTGACGACTTTCTCTTGGCAGAAAGTTCTCGGCGGTGAAGCCGCGCATGGGATGCTGATCCTTTCGCCCCGTGCCGTCGAGCGGCTGGAAAGTTATACGCCCGCATGGCCGCTGCCCAAGATCTTCCGCATGACCAAAGGCGGCAAGCTGATCGATGGCATTTTCAATGGCGCAACGATCAACACGCCGTCAATGTTGTGCGTCGAGGATTATCTGCAAGCGCTTGCTTGGGCGCGATCGGTTGGTGGCCTGAAAGGCCTCATGGCGCGGGCCGACGCAAATGCTCAGGCGGTGCATGACTTTTGCAAGGCCAATGATTGGATTGCCAATCTGGCTGAAGACCCGGCCACGCGGTCGAACACCTCGGTTTGCCTGAAGTTCACCGATGCGCGAATCACCGATGGTGCGACCTTTGCCAAGGCCGTTGCAAAGCGTCTCGAAGCTGAAGGCGTGGCGCTCGACATCGGTGCCTATCGCGACGCGCCTGCGGGTTTGCGCATCTGGTGTGGCGGTACGGTTGAGACATCCGACATCGAAGCGATGTTGCCGTGGCTCGACTGGGCGTTCCACGCCGAAATCGACGCGCTGGCAGAAGCCGGCTGACACCAATCGGTGCGTGCAAGCACGCACCCTACCCCCACGAACAAACGTAGGGTGCGTGATCTCACGCACCTTCCCTGATCTTCCAAAAGGACCACTGATATGGCCCCCCGTGTACTTATCTCTGACAAACTCTCAGACGCTGCTGTCCAAATCTTCAAAGACCGCGGCATCGACGTCGACTTTCAACCGGACCTTGGCAAAGACAAGGAAAAGCTGGCCGAAGTCATTGGCCAGTATGACGGCCTTGCGATCCGGTCAGCTACGAAAGTCACGCCCACGATCCTGGCCGCTGCCGACAACCTCAAGGTCATCGGTCGCGCCGGGATTGGGACTGACAATATCGACAAAGACGCCGCGTCCAAGAAGGGCGTGATCGTCATGAACACGCCGTTCGGCAACATGATCACGACCGCCGAACACGCCATTGCAATGATGTTCGCCGTTGCGCGTCAAATCCCAGAAGCCAGCGAATCCACCCATGCCGGCAAATGGGAAAAGTCCAAGTTCATGGGTGTTGAACTGACCGGCAAAACTCTTGGCGTTATCGGCGCGGGTAACATCGGCGGCATCGTGTGCGACCGCGCGCGTGGGCTTAAGATGAAGGTTGTGGCCTACGATCCCTTCCTCGGCGAAGAAAAAGCCAAGCAGATGCAGGTCGAAAAGGTCGAACTGGATGAGCTGTTGGCACGCGCCGATTTCATAACGCTGCACGTGCCGTTCACGGATCAGACGGCAAACATCCTGTCTGCTGAAAACCTCGCCAAAACCAAAAAGGGCGTGCGGATCATCAATTGCGCGCGTGGCGGTTTGGTTGATGAACAGGCGTTGGCTGAGCTGCTCAAATCCGGCCATGTCGCGGGTGCCGCGTTTGACGTATTCAAAGAAGAACCGGCCAAAGAAAACCCGCTCTTCAACCTGCCAAACGTTGTCTGCACGCCGCACCTGGGTGCGGCAACCAGCGAGGCGCAAGAAAACGTGGCGCTTCAGGTGGCTGAGCAGATGTCAAATTACCTTTTGACCGGTGCCGTAGAGAACGCACTCAACATGCCCTCTGTCACTGCCGAAGAGGCAAAGATCATGGGGCCGTGGATCAAGCTATCTGATCATTTGGGTAGTTTCATCGGCCAGATGACGGATGA
>CAZCOX010000398.1:0-2130 GCA_964500115.1 uncultured Rhodobacterales bacterium | reverse complement strand
GCAAGAAGTTCGAAATGCGCGCTTCGCCGCTTGTTCTGATCACGAGGTCAGGATCAGGCAAAACATAAGTATCCAAGTACTTTGGAAGCGTTTCTTCATCTACTGCTTCAGGATCAAGCTTGCCAGAAGCGACGTCACGTGCGAGCCGCTTGGTGGCGCGTGCAACCTCGTCCCGCCCGCCGTAATTGATCGCAATGGTCAGGTTCACGGTCGAGCAGTTGGCGGTCAACGCTTCCAACTGATCCATCATATCAACCAGCTTTTTGTCCAAACGCACGCGGTCGCCGATGAAGCGCACGCAGACGTCGTTTTCTTTCAGCGATTTGGCTTCGCGGGTGATGTAGCGGCGAAAGAGGCTCATCAATCCGGCGACTTCGGACTGTGTGCGCTTCCAGTTCTCTGTCGAGAACGCAAAAACTGTCAGGTAATCGACACCCAGATCGGGACAGGCTTCCACAATTTCGCGTACGCGGCGCGCACCGGCCTGGTGGCCGAACAAGCGCGGCTGGCCCCGCTTGGTCGCCCAACGCCCGTTGCCATCCATGATGATGGCCACGTGGCGTGGCCCGTCATCTGTGCGCGTCGGCAGTGGCTGCCTCATCTACTCGTACCCTTTCTGCGAGCCGGTCAGACTTGCATAATCTCTTGCTGCTTTGTCTCCAAAGCTGCGTCGACCCTCTTGATGAAGTCGTCCGTCAGCTCCTGAACCTCACCTTCCCAAAACTTCTGGTCATCCTCGGACATGCCATCGGCTTTGGCTTTCTTGATCTGATCCATGCCGTCCCGGCGAACGTTACGGATCGAGATGCGCGCGTTTTCGGCATATTGACCAGCAACCTTGCCCAACTCGCGGCGGCGTTCCTCGTTCAACTCGGGGATCGGCAGCATGATGATCGTGCCGTTCAGTTGAGGATTGATGCCCAACCCACTCTCGCGAATGGCTTTTTCGACCTTTCCAACCAGCCCCTTGTCCCAGACATTCACTGTGACCATGCGCGGCTCCGGCACGTTGACCGTACCGACCTGATTGATCGGTGTCATGCTGCCGTACGCGTCAACCATAACAGGCTCCAGCATCGACGCACTGGCGCGGCCTGTCCGCAAAGACGCAAATTCAGTCCGGAGATTGGCCATTGCGCCATCCATCCGGCGTGTCAGGTCGTCTGTATCCAGAAGAAAATCGTCTGCCATCGGGTCCTCAAGTCTCTTGTCGTCTTTGTGTGGGTTCTTAAGCGAGGTGCAGCAAAATGTATACCGATTTCAGCACCCAGCCTTAATGCGCAACTTCGCGTCCGGCTCACCGGCAAATCACGAGGCGCCGCCGTGCACCGTGGTGTAGGTGCCTTTGCCGGCAAGAATTTCGCGGAAGCCCCCGGCCTCGTCCAACGGGAACACAATGATCGGCAAGTTGTTGTCACGCGCCAGCGCAATGGCCGAGGCATCCATGACCTTCAGGTTCTTTTGCAAAACCTCGTCGTAGGTCACAGCATCGTAGCGTTTGGCATCGGAATGCTGCTTGGGGTCTTTGTCATAGATGCCATCCACGCCGTTCTTGCCCATCAAGATCGCCTCGCAGGCCATTTCATTGGCACGGAGCGCGGCCGCCGTATCGGTGGTGAAATATGGGTTGCCGGTGCCGCCCGCAAAGATACAGACACGCTTTTTCTCAAGATGCCGTACGGCACGGCGACGAATATAGGGTTCGGCCACTTCGTTCATCGTGATGGCCGAGATCACACGCGTGAAGACACCCAGCTGCTCCAACGCTGACTGCATCGCGAGAGCATTCATGACCGTGGCAAGCATGCCCATGTAGTCTGCCGTCGTCCGTTCCATACCCTGCGCGGAGCCTTGCAATCCGCGGAACACGTTGCCGCCTCCGATGACCATGCAAATCTCGACACCAAGGTCGTGAACGGACTTCACCTCGCGGGCGATCCGTTCAACGGTTGGTGGGTGCAGGCCAAAGCCTTGGTCGCCCATCAACGCCTCGCCGGAAATCTTGAGCATCACACGTTGATATTTGGGGGAAAGGGCCGCGCTGTCAGACATTTTGCACTCCATCTGGGCAAGAGGCTTAAATCGCGCGCAAAGTGTCGTAAAACCCGATCAGGGGCAAGGCATAGTCAT
>CAZCOX010000397.1:0-2170 GCA_964500115.1 uncultured Rhodobacterales bacterium | reverse complement strand
GGGCCCACGGGGGGGCTTGGGTTGGCTTGACCTGCAGGGATCTGCAGCTTCATCTTGCCAGCAAGTTTCTTGGCCATCTGGCCTCTCCTTTTCCAACGACGTCAGAGCGCGCTCTTCCGTCAGCTATGTTGTGTGGTCCGGTCCAGACATCGCGATGCCCTCGCCTCCCACATGAGATGCGCCGCTTACAGCCTTGGGTCGGGTTTGGCAAGCGTCGATACGGCTGATGGACTTACATGGTCATTCCGCCGCGATCTCGTCTTCCTCCGCCGCCATCTCGGAAAAGATCCAGTCGCGAAATGATGTGATCATCGGATCGTCCTTGCGCGTCTCCGGATAGGCGAGTGAGTAGATCACCAATGGCAGCGTCACAGTATCGAACAAGCGCACAAGTCGCCCGGACCGCAACGTGTCGCGCACCATCATGTCATAGGCCAGCGAAACGCCTTGCCCCTGCTCGACCGCCGTCGTGGCCAACTCGCAATTTGGAAACACCGGGCCGCGTGGCATCTCTGGCGCATTGATCCCAGCTGCGGCGAACCACTCTGGCCAGGCGTCCAGAACCTCGTCGTGCATCAGTCGCAAGTTTAATAAATCCTCGGGCCGCTGCACTTTGGCTTCGGCCATCAAATCCGGGCTGATCACCGGATATCTATTTGAGGTCATAAAAGGCACCGTGACCAAACCGGGCACCGGCTCATCCGCCCATTGAATGACCACGTCGCTGTCGTTTGTCGCAAAGTCCAATGACGGCGCACCAACAGACACCCGCAACCGCACCCGATCGCCAAAGCTTAACCGGTCAAGACGCGGCACCAGCCAGCGCGCCGCGAAACCCGGCGTGCACAAGACGCGGAATGTTTGCCGCTCCGACGGGCTGACCAAACGCGTGGATTCATCAAACGCGTCCAGCAATCCGGTTAATTTGCCAGCATACCCCTCGCCCGTCAGCGTCAGCGAAATCGCGTTGCCATTCCGTTCGAACAGAGCCGTATCGAGATACGCCTCCAACGCCCGGATTTGATGGCTGACGGCAGATGGCGACAAACAAAGCTCGTCCGCCGCTTTTTTGAAACTCAGATGCCGCGCCGCAGCCTCGAAAGCTTTGACAGCCGCAAATGGCGGAAGCCGTCGTCCCATCGATGAATTCCTTTCAGCCGAAGGTGAATTTTCATCTTTTGCGCGTGGAGCATCGCAAAAATAGCATGAAATCCAGAAATTCTCAAAATCTGGAAAGAGGCCGATATGAGCCACGCCTGCCGCCCCGGCATATGGGTGACCTGCGCCCTTTTGCTGCTTTGCGCCATCACCCCGCGACACGTCGCTGCGCAACCCGACCAGCTGGAATGGCGCAATGCTGAAACGATCTCTGCGCTGGTTGAAAACCTGGATGACTGGATTGACGTGCATTCAGACTATGCACGACACCCCGACGCCCCCGAAATTCAGTGGATCAACCGCGCCCAAGCAGCCCGTTTGCAAACGACGGCGCAGACCGCAAAACTCGAAACAACGCGCGGTCTATACGATCCGGAAGCAGGTACGATTTACCTCGTTCGGCCCTGGGACAGGCGCAACCCTTACGACGTCAGCGTGCTGTTGCACGAACTCATTCACCATCGCCAAACCAAGACGGGCCATTGGTACTGCCCCGGCGCGCAGGAGCGGGATGCATACAAGCTTCAGGATGCGTGGCTGGCGCAACTTGGGTTGCGCGCAGATGTAAACTGGATCGCCGTCATTCTGGAGGCGGGATGCACGCCGAAAGACATCCACCCGGATTAACGTAAAAAGCCCGCACGCGGCGGGCTTTTTTTCGAACAAGGCAAGTCTACGTGCGTAATCCTACCGTCACGACTGTTTCGTCACCTGCGTGTATTCCAGTTCAACCGGTGTTTCTCGACCAAAGATAACCACCGACACCTTGAGGCGCTGGTTGTCGTCGTCGACCTCTTCGATCATGCCGTCGAAATCCTCGAAAGGACCGTCATTGACCTTGACCTTCTCGCCCACTTCAAAATGGATAAGTGTGCGCGGCGCATCTTCGCCTTCGGCCACACGGCCAAGGATCGCCTGCACTTCGGCATCCCGCATCGGCATCGGGCGGCCTTGCGGGCCCAGAAAACCGGTGACGCGGTTGATCGAGTTGATTAGGTGATAGCCCTGATCC
>CAZCOX010000396.1:0-2180 GCA_964500115.1 uncultured Rhodobacterales bacterium | reverse complement strand
TGGAAATGTGGACCGAAGGCCGCGTCGTCGCCACGCTGCACCGCGTACGTGGTGGGGATGCAGAGCGGATTTCGGTTCCGTTGTTTTTCAACCCAAACGTCGAAACCAATGTGGCCCCGATTGGTTCAGGTGACCTGATCCGTGCCGGGGATCACCTGTCGAAACGCTATGCCGAGACGTACGTGCACCTGCAAGGGAAAGGGTGACCACGGCGTTGTTGCGCTTTTTGCGACGCAGCCATCGCGGGGCATTCGGGTGGGGCGAAACCAATTGGGAGCAATGGTTCTGGTATGACGGATGTGATGAACAAAGCGCTATTTCGCTGCGGTTGCACCAATGACAGCTTTGGGTTTGTGGCTTTGACAAATCGCTGTCCCGTGTCAGCCGCGCAGTTTTTTGCGGTAACAAAGAGCATAAGCCCTATCGGACGAATGATCGTGGCCCGCTTTTTTGTGCATGGGAACCTCAACCAACTTTAGGTCCGTGATAGCGCCGCGCGCCTCAAGCTCCCGGATCACTGGGTCGAAGTCAGCCTGTATGTAGAATGCCTTGTTGACACCGATGACAAAAAGCGCGTCAGGTCGCGCGATGTCGAGAAGTCTCTCGATTGGGGCTGGTCCTAAGTGCCCTGACGTGAACGTTCCGGCAGATACAACCGCACCGTAGGCGTTCTTGATGGGGCCAAGGTCGGCCATCAGATCGGCTTGGATTGTCTTCCGGTACAGCGATTTATTGCGCGCGATCGCCAACATTTCTTCAGAAATATCAATGCCATCAATCTGGTCAGGGCTTATCGTTAAAGCCTCGGCCACCAAACCAGTTCCGCAGCCGATATCGGCGATAGGCACATGGTCTGTAGTCGCCTGTTCCCGATACAAAGTCGCAATAGCATTGGGATATTCCCAGCCTAAGGCGTGTGCAAATTCGGCGTCATAAGTCTCGGCAAATTCGTCGTAGTAGACTTTGTTGTCCTGCGGTGTCGCAAGTTTATAGGCGTTTTCGAGGAGGGTCTGCCCTTTGCTCTTTGCGGTCATATGATGCTCTTGGTTTGGGGAGACTCTGGAAACCTTTCTTTAATCATATCTTGGAAGCTTTTTGGATAACCGACGTCAATACGTGACCAAGCCTGGGCAAAGCCGGGTGCCTGCATGTGGCGCGCAAGCGCGTTCAAATAGGCATCCCAGACCTCATCTTCCACCAATTCGCGTTAATGTTGCATGTAGGCGGAATAGATCAACGAGAAGTAGGTCCCAACGCCGCGTTCATACCGATACCGCTCGACTTCATTCAGCTCTGATGGCTTTGCGCCACCCTTAGTCATCAGTTCTGCATTCTCAGCGAGAAGGCCAAAAACCTCACGCTCTAGCGTCATCAATGACTGGACAGTCGCGCCCTCAATCGCGCGTGCGTTGTGTCGCACTTCATAGATCAAAAAGACGATTGAAATAACGACACCAATCGCACCAGCAACAGAAGCGATGCCTTCGATTGCTGGCCAATTCAAATTGCTAAGCATTTCTCTCTATCTGCTTCATTTCCATCCATCCAACATCTGCTTCGTTTCCATCCATCCAACGTAGCTCGGACAAGGACAGCTTTGCTACTTTTTTGGTGTCTTATGCGGAAGCGGACATTCAGGCACCTTGCAGAATTGGTAACTCTGGGTTCAAACCGGACCTTCCCAAATATCTTTCACGTGTAGCGCGAACTCGCTGCCACAATTACCTTGCTGTCGTGCCATGCAATGTGAACGGGAATGGGTTACACCTTGAGGTTCGGTGCGCCGTTCTCGTGTTCGGCAGCCAGTTCTTCGACGTCCTTGAACTTGATCGACTCCCCGCAGCCGCAGGCGTCGGCGACGTTCGGGTTGTTGAAGTGGAAACCGGATTCGAGCAATGAAGTCTGGTAGTCGATCTCGGTGCCAAAGAGGAACATCTGCGCCATGGGCGCGATCATGACGGTGGCACCATCTTGCTCGACCACTTCGTCATGCGGGTCGGCCTCATCGACGTAGTCCATCGTGTATTCCATACCCGCGCAGCCGCCCTTTTTGACGCCAATGCGCAGGCCCGCGTGACCCTTGGCATCCATCAGCTTGCGCACCTGTGTGGCGGCTTTCGGGGTTAGGGTGACGGCTTGTTTTCCGGGAATACCAAACATGATGCTGTCCGTTGCTCCAA
>CAZCOX010000395.1:0-2183 GCA_964500115.1 uncultured Rhodobacterales bacterium | reverse complement strand
GCTCTTCCTTCTGCAGCCAACGCTCATAGGCCTGCAGACGCCATTCGGTCATCCACTCTGGTTCTTCGTTCTTTTCTGAGATCAGGCGCACGATATCGGGTGTCAGCCCTTTCGGCGCGTATTCCATCTCGATATCGGTGTCCCAGCCATATTTATACTTGCCACCAACCTGACGCACCGCATCCACGGTTTCCTGATCGACACCTTCCTTGACGGTCACGTTGTCCAAAGCAGCCATCCCGGCACCTCACTTTTTGTCTCACGCGGCTCGCGCGCGGTGTTTTTCCAGTTTGGCCAGCCATGTTTCGGCAAACCGTGTCACGTCGTCTTCGGTTGTCTGAGGCCCGAGGGAGACGCGGATCGCGCTTCCGGCTGTGGCCGCATCAAACCCCATCGCGGTCAAAACCGCGCTGGCCTTTACCTTGCCGCTGGAGCAAGCCGACCCTGCGCTGATCGCAAAACCGGCCAAATCCATCTGCATGACCTGCGTCTCACCTTTCCAGCCTGGTGTGGCGAAACAGGTGGTGTTCGGCAGGCGCACTGCGTCTTTCCCGACAAAAATAGTCTCTTTTGCAGCGGCCTCAATAGAAGAATCTAGAATGTTTCTAAATTTTTCGACCCGGTCCCAAATACCGCTGTCCAAATCGCGTTGCGCCGCCTCAGCTGCGGCGCCAAAACCTGCGATTCCAATCACATTTTCCGTGCCGGACCGACGCCCCATCTCCTGACCACCACCCTTGATCTGCGCGGCCAAATCCGTACCGCGCTTTATCACAAGCGCCCCGATCCCCTTCGGTCCACCCAACTTATGCGCCGAAATGAGGGCCATCTCGCAACCCAGCCAGTTAAAGGCGACCGGGATTTTGCCGAACGCCTGTGTCGCATCCACAACCGCCACCCCCTGCGGCAAGCTCTGGATCACGCCGGTTTCCGAATTGGCAAGCTGAACCGCCGATCGCGCAGGATCATCAATCGCAACTGCGCCCTTCCCATCGACCGACAACACCGGATCAATCCAGGCCCGCACCGCGTCATGTTCCACATCCGCGCCCCAAAGCCCGCGCCCCGCGCATGCCAAAGCTGCGGCTTCCGTTGCACCCGACACAAACACGACATCGGCACCTTCCGCCCCGAAAGCCTGTGCGATCTGCGCACGCGCCCGCTCCACCAACCCTTTCGCGGCGCGCCCCTCCGCATGCACCGAGGACGGATTGCCGACCACGTCCATCGCCGCAATCATTGCCGCGCGTGCCTCATCCCGCAAAGGCGTGGTCGCGTTGTAATCCAAGTAAACGCGCGCCACTCAGACCACCTTAAAGCTTCTCTGGTTCAAAAATACCTCGGGGGAGTCGCCAAAGGCGACGGGGGCAGCGCCCCCAACCCTGTCGGATTGGCGCAGCCAATTCGATCCCATCTCAATCATCCACCACGGCAAAAAGGTTCGGAACAGCCGGACACGGCGCCAAGGAGTTGCCCACCACATCCGACAACCGTGTCTGGTGCAAAAACACATAGACATGCGCCGACAACCCCTCCCACAACCGGTTGGTCATCGATTGCGCCCGACTGCCCGACAGCGCTCCTGACGCACCTGCCCCCTTGTGCATGGCGTCCACCGTTTCATCGACCGCAGCCAGAACATCCACCACCCGGATCTCGCTCGCCGGCTTTGCCAACCGGTATCCCCCGCCCGGGCCGCGTACAGATGCCACCAAACCCGCGCGACGCAGCTTGACGAACAGCTGCTCAAGATAGGGCAAAGACACGTCCTGCCGTTGCGCAATGTCCCCCAATGTCACCAGCATGTCTTGCGGCTGCAGCGCGATATCTGCCAGAGCGACCATCGCATAGCGTCCTTTGGTGCTGAGCTTCATCTGCGTTCCTCCCCGACAAACCTGTCTTTCAATTGACCTTGCAAAGCCAATTGCCTATGTGCGGTGAACCGATCCGACCCCATTGGATTTAGAACCGTTCTAAGAAGCCTGAGCGAAGCTGTCAACAATCATGCAGCCGCTTGATGTGAGGAGCCATCACCGCCTATGCCAGAGGTCATTTTTCCAGGACCCGAAGGTCGCCTCGAAGGCCGCTACCACCCGCAAAAAGAAAGCGATGCCCCGATCGCTATCATCCTGCACCCGCATCCGCAATTCGGCGGCACGATGAACAACAAGGTAGTCTACAAC
>CAZCOX010000394.1:0-2197 GCA_964500115.1 uncultured Rhodobacterales bacterium | reverse complement strand
CGTTCGCAAGTACTTACTTTGTTGCGAGTGATTTGCATTTACAACACCGTTTCGCGTATACCGAACCCAGAGGAAGTGACGATGACCAGACCAAGCCTTGCCACCTGCATTTCCGCATTGGCGTTGATGTCGGCTGCCCCCGCGTGGGCCGATGAAAAGCTTAAGGTGGTGACGACCTTTACCGTTCTTGCCGACATGGCCGCCAACGTCGCAGGTGACGCGGCAGAGGTGGTGTCGATCACCAAACCGGGTGCTGAAATCCATGGCTACGAACCGACGCCACAGGACATCGTCCGCGCCTATGACGCTGACATGATCTTGTGGAACGGGATGAACCTGGAACTGTGGTTCGAACAATTTCTGACAACGTTGGGCGACGTGCCCTCTGTGACACTGACCGACGGAATTGATCCGATTTCCATCGCGTCCGGTAACTACGAGGGCAAACCCAACCCGCATGCATGGATGGGTCTGGAAACTGCGCTCATCTATATCGACAACATCGAAACTGCCCTCTCGGAACAAGACCCGGACAACGCCGAAACCTACGCGACCAACGCACAAAGCTACAAAGACCAGCTGCGCACCACGCTGGAACCGCTGCGTGCTGCAATCTCGGCCATTCCCGAAGATCAACGCTGGCTTGTGACCTGCGAAGGTGCGTTCAGCTACTTCGCGCGCGATTTTGGCATGAAGGAACTGTACCTCTGGCCGATGAACGCCGATCAGGTCGGCACCCCGCAACAGGTGCGGTCGGTCATTGACGGGGTCCGCGACAACGATATTCCGGTCGTCTTTTGTGAAAGCACTGTCAACACCGCACCCGCTGAACAGGTCGCGCGCGAAACCGGCGCGGCATACGGCGGCGTGCTCTATGTTGACTCGCTCAGTGAGGCGGACGGCCCGGTGCCGACCTATTTCGATCTGCTCACCGTGACGGCCCAAACGGTTGCCGATGGGCTGACCCGCGCCACGAACTAGATCGTGACGCGGACCAGGGATTGCGGCCAGCGGTGCGCGGCATCGCTGGTTTGCGCGTTTCAGGCACAGCCCTGAAGAACCGAAGGATATTACGATGCTCGATGAGCGAAGATTGACCCAACGCACGCATCCCGGTAAAGCCGGTGATGGGATTGAAGCACGCGATGTAACGGTCACCTACCGCAACGGCCACACCGCGCTTTGGAATGCCAGTTTTGCCATCCCGCGCGGCACTGTCACGGCCCTTGTGGGCGTGAACGGGGCGGGGAAGTCGACGCTCTTCAAAGCGATCATGGGTTTTGTTCCCGCAGCCTCCGGCGAAATCCGCATCCTTGGTAAATCGGTAAAAAATGCGCTTGCTGCCAACCTTGTGGCCTATGTCCCCCAATCCGAAGAGGTCGACTGGGCCTTCCCCGTTCTGGTCGAAGACGTGGTGATGATGGGCCGTTACGGCCACATGGGGTTTCTGCGCCGCCCGAAACAGGCGGATCATGACGCCGTGGATCAAGCCCTGCGCCGCGTGAACATGCAGCACTACCGCCACCGTCAGATCGGTGAACTGTCAGGTGGCCAGCGTAAGCGCGTCTTCCTCGCACGTGCACTGGCACAGGACGGGCAGGTGATCCTGCTGGACGAGCCATTTACAGGCGTCGATGTGCAGACCGAAGACCAGATCGTGGCTCTCTTGCGCGAGTTGCGCGACGAAGGCCGCGTGATGTTGGTGTCCACGCACAACCTCGGCTCCGTACCTGAATTCTGCGACCGTACCGTTCTGGTCAAAGGCACAGTCATCTGCCACGGCCCGACCGAGACCACCTTTACCCGCGAAAACCTCGAAAAAGCGTTTGGCGGCGTCCTTCGTCACTTCACGCTGGGCGGCGATACGCTGCACGATGACGAAGACGCGCGCGAGGTCACGATCTTTACCGACGACGAACGCCCCTTTGTCCAATACGGCGAAAAGACCCAAAGGTCGGAACAAAACCAATGATCGCCGCACTTTGGGAACCCTTCACCTACAGCTACATGTTCAACGCCATGTGGGTCTCGGCCCTTGTGGGCGGGGTATGTGCATTCCTTTCTTCCTACCTGATGCTCAAGGGCTGGTCGCTGATCGGTGACGCGCTGTCCCACTCCGTGGTTCCGGGTGTGGCGGGCGCCTACATCCTTGGCCTGCCCTTCGCGCTGGGCGCGTTTATCGCGGGCGGCTTGGCGG
>CAZCOX010000393.1:0-2202 GCA_964500115.1 uncultured Rhodobacterales bacterium | reverse complement strand
ATCCTGCAAGTTGTGAACGGTGACAAGGAAGCGGTCGATGCCCTGCTCGACCATCCAATCATTCAATCCATCGGCTTCGTCGGCTCCACCCCCATCGCCGAATACATCTACGGGCGCGGCTGTTCGAATGGCAAACGCGTCCAGTGCTTTGGCGGTGCCAAGAACCACATGATCATCATGCCCGACGCCGATATGGATCAGGCCGCCGATGCGCTCGTTGGCGCAGGCTACGGTGCGGCGGGCGAACGCTGCATGGCGATCTCGGTAGCTGTTCCTGTCGGGGACGAAACCGCAGACAAGCTGATCGAAAAACTAGTGCCGCGCATCGAAAAGCTCAAAGTCGGTCCCTACACGGCTGGCGACGACGTGGATTACGGCCCGGTTGTAACCTCTGCCGCCAAACAGAACATCCTTGGCCTGATCCAATCCGGAGTCGACCAGGGCGCTGAGCTTGTCGTCGATGGTCGTGATTTCAGCCTGCAGGGCTACGAAGACGGTTTCTTCGTCGGCCCGCACCTCTTCGACAAGGTCACGCCGGACATGGACATCTATAAGAAAGAGATCTTTGGCCCCGTCCTCAGCACCGTGCGTGCGGGTTCCTACGAAGAGGCGATCAGCCTCGCCATGGACCACGAATACGGCAACGGCACCGCGATCTTCACCCGCGACGGCGACGCCGCCCGCGACTTTGCCAACCGCATCAATATCGGCATGGTTGGCGTGAACGTTCCCATCCCGGTCCCGCTCGCCTACCACACCTTCGGCGGCTGGAAGAAATCGGTCTTCGGTGACCTGAACCAGCACGGCCCCGACGCGTTCAAGTTCTACACGCGCACCAAAACAGTCACCTCCCGCTGGCCGTCCGGCATCAAGGAAGGTGGCGAGTTCAATTTCAAAGCGATGGATTGATCGCACATCGCGGCAGCGTTGAAATAGCGCTGCCGCGTTTGGTCGAGTGTCGCGCATGTGCGACCTCCCCCTGTTTTCAAAAGATTTTTCTTGGCTGAACGCGATCTGTCGTCTTTACTGGTCGCTGCGCATTCGTGCATTGCATCGCGCGCCGGGTGCCAGAGTTTCGCCCGCGCCGTTCACCTGTGGCTCTTGTATTCTCAGGGTCGGAAACAAACGATTTAGGTAGGTATTTATGATTACAGTACATGTTTGGCAGCCCGGTGCGGGCGGTATCGGTCACGCCTCGGCAACCGTCAGTACCGGCGGCGGCGAATACGTATCCTGGTGGCCAGGCACCGCTTGGCACAGACGCGCGCCGGGTGTTGCCCTGACACATTATTCACAGGACGTTGGGCAAGAAGGACGCGGCGCCGACTGGACCCGCAACATCAGCGGGGTCAACGAGGCCTTGGGCATCAAGTGGTGGCAAGCCTTCAAAGGCAACGCGAACAGCTGCTACAGCGCAGCCGGTCAGAACTGTTCATGGGCTGTTGCGACATTTCTCAAAGCCTGCGGATGTGACAGCAAAATCGGGTGGTTGTCATCGCAGCACGCCTACAATGTACCAGAAATCTTTCTGGCCGAATGGGGACAGGCCGCACGCCTGTACCTGTTCCTGAGTGCCAAGGGCGCCGGCAATCCACAGCTGTCGGATTATGCCGACAATCACACCTGGACATGGACACCAACGGACATCGTGCGCTACGTCAATTCCGTGAACGGTCGCCCGGCGGAAGAAGGTTTGTTGGCAGCCTCCAAGGTTGCGGCCCCCCGGATCGGCGGGCGCGACGCGTCGAAAAAAGTGCGCAAAATCTGATGGCCACCTGACTTGCGGCACGGCCATACGCTTCGCCGTTGATGGAGTTTTCCTGCAGCCCGCCCAAGAGTCACGCACACGCGCCTGACGCCAAACGGCGTCAGACTGTCCCACAGGCGGGGCTTACCCCGCACAACCATTCAAGGCATGCTCTGACTTTCAAGGTCAGCCATCCGCGGCGTGGCCTATCGATTGGGGGAGATGCTCATGGGCATGGAGTTATACACGATTCAGGCGAACCAGCACTACATCAATCTGACCACGCGACTCCACATAGGCACCCGCCGTTCACATGTGGATCAGGGGGAGTTCTACGTCGGTCAGCTGACACCCAACGAGCATCTGTACACAGATGGAATGACCGCTTGCACCGGCGTGGCGCTTTCGGCCGAAGATCCGAATGGAAACGTCATCGTCGGCCTCGCACATTATGA
>CAZCOX010000392.1:0-2210 GCA_964500115.1 uncultured Rhodobacterales bacterium | reverse complement strand
AGAACGTCATCTTATACGTGACCGAACCCGTCAAGCCGCGCGATCCGTCAAGGCCAACCGAACTTGCGCCGGTAAAGCTCAGGATGCCGCCATTGCTGAACTCTTTCGCTGCCGTGCCCGAGATATACCCCCAGGTCTGATCGGGACGCGGGGCCGAAACGCTGCCTTGTACGTCCGCGGTTGGACCGAGCGAGACCTGAAGCGGGTCGTCGTTGAGATCGTGTTCGATGGAACCACGCAAGTTAAAGAGCCAACCGTCAGCGCCGGAGGGTGCCATAATCGCCGACACGCCCGCTGTCAGGCGGTTGGATTCGTAGACAGTGTCGCCAAACGACAGGCTGGCTGCGCCATCGGATTCAGTGAAACCGTCAATCTCGACCTTTTCCCACGTGTAATGTGCAAACGGGTTGAGCCGAAGCTGGTCGTTGACCTCAAACAGACCCCCACCACCAACGCGGGCAAAGCGGTATGACCCGTTGGTATCCGCGGTGTAGGTTTCTGTCGCTGTTCCGAGGTCAAACCGGCGGACAATGTCGTCCACCGCAATGGTGCCCGCACCGAAGGCGGCGTTGACATAGAAATTCGGCGACAGTGCCACCTGACCGAATACGACGCCGAGCATAAGTTCGCTTTCGAAGCCACCGGCATCATTGTCGAAATCGACCGATCCATAGTCCAGGCTGATCCCTGCCCCGATGGTGGCATTCGGCGCCACAACAACGTCGGCACCTGCTTTCAGAACGCGGGTTGTGCCCTCGATCCCCGGTGTCACCTGCTGCGCGTCGGCTTCGAACTGGCCGACATCGAGGCTGGCATAGACATCCACCTCACCCACGTCACGGCGGCGGGCGTTGCCGTTCTCATCCGTGGTGCGCAAGACGGTTGGGTTCATGCGGTTTTCGATGGAGAGGCCGTGCTGGCGCAAGGCCGTCATTGTGGCAACCGAAATTGCGCCGGTTTGCGTTGCCGCTTGCAAGCCTGCAAAGGCCGCCTGCCCAAACAGCGCATGACCCGCCGTTGTAGGGTGCACCCCGTCGGCGAAAATGCGGTCTTCGCTGTCGGCGCTGGCATCCACACCCTGCAAGCAGCTGAGCGATGATCCCGGACACGCCGGTACAACGGCCGCGTTTGGAGCATCAAACCCGTATTTGGCAGGATCCGCCTGCAAAGCGCCCAAGAGTTTTTGCGAATCGACAATGACCGCCCGGTCGCCGATGGTGTTGAGCAGTGTCGTGTTGAACGCGCTCGACAGGCCCGTTTGCAACGCAGCCCCTTGTGCCCCCTGCGAAATTCCGAACGGGGTTGTTCCGATGTCAGGAATGGTCACGACGATGACAGATTCGGCTCCGGCCTCCCGAACGCGATCGACAAGGCCGACCAGCTCCGTTGCCGCTTGTGCCATGTTTGCAGCGGCCTGATCAGGTGTGATCGCGGCAGCGCCCACCAAACCGGCTTGGGCAAACACATCGTTTGCGCCGCCCCAGAGGATCATCAGGTCGTTGTCACCAAAAGACCCCTGGTCGGCCAGCATCCGATCGACCTGCTCGGTCAGCGAGCGCGTGGTAATGCCTTGCGAGACGTTGAAGCCGATCCCGTTGGGGTCGGTCACACGCGAGCCACCTTCGGCGTAGATGGTGCCGCCAAGCGCGACCTCATCCAGACCGGCCAGCGGCACAGCCGAATAAACGTTTGGCCCAAGCGACAGGCCCAATTCATTGCCCAGCACCTCGCCAAAGGTCAAAGCCGATCCATCCGGTGCGTTGGTGAGGAACTTGTAGTTGATCGCAGGCAACGCCCCCATGCCCTGCGCCTGGATGGACTGCGAATAGGCCCCCGCATCGCTGAGCGAGTCGCCGATGATAAACAGATTGTCAAAGCGCAATTCTTCGGCGCTGGCCGACGCCGCGACCGCAGTCAGTACTGTGCTCGCCAAGGCGAGTGATTTGATGGACATTGTGTTCCTCCCCTAAGTCACGCCGGACTTTTGTCTTATTGTGCCCAAATGACGTGAGTTGACGCTAGGTCAGTCAACGTAAATCTTTCCATGCACCGACGTAACGTGACGGGATTCGGCGTTTCGGAAACGGTAACTCGCGAAGACGCATGTTGTTTCACACGAAATGCAGGTTTCGGCTGTCGTTCTATCGGACATTTGATGGCGCACCTGAGAGGATTCGAACCTCTGGCCTCTGCCTTCGGAGGGCAGCGCT
>CAZCOX010000391.1:0-2217 GCA_964500115.1 uncultured Rhodobacterales bacterium | reverse complement strand
GGCGCTGCGGCTTCGGCGATCCGCGCCTTGGTGCCTGCGTCTTCGGCAACGGCTGCGTCCATGATAATCGGCGCGCCGTTGGCCTCGGTGATGTTGCCCGCATCGTCAAAGCTCAGGTTCAATTCGCCCAGAAACTTGCCGTAAGCATAGGCCTGAACAATCGCCGTGTCGCCAACCATCGTCGGATACGCACCCGCTGCCCCATCCATATCGCCCAGCAACGTGTTGCTATGCCCCCCTACAATCACATCGACGCCCGTTGTGTTCTCGGCGACGCGAATATCCGTGTCATAGCCAGAGTGCGACAGGACAATGATCTTGTTCACCCCATCCGCCGTCAGACGATCAACCTCGCCCTGAACCGCGTCGACCGGATCGGTGAACACCACGTTTGGCCCCGGGCTTGCCAATTCATCCGTGTCCTGCGGTGTCAAACCGATCAGACCAAGCCGCTCGCCACCCCGTTCGATGACGGTCGACTTCATGATTGCGTCCGAAAGCAACGGCTCACCCGAAACATCGGCGTTCGACATCAGGACAGGGAATTCGACCGAATCCGCAAACCCGCGCAAAACCTCGGGGCCATCGTCGAATTCGTGGTTGCCCACGGTCATCGCATCATAGCCCATCTGGTTCATCATCTCGGCGGCCAGCTTGCCCTTGTAATACGTATAAAACAACGTGCCCTGAAACTGGTCTCCACCGTCAACCAAGATGGCATTGTTCGAGCGTGTCCGCGCCTCAGCAATCGCAGTCATCAACCGCGCCGACCCGCCAAAGCATTTGCCTTCGGTATTGTCTTCCTCTGAACACCCGGAATCGTATTTGCTGATCGGTTCAAACCGAGAATGAAAATCGTTTGTGTGCAGGATCGTCAGGGAATATTCCGCCTGTGCCACGCCCGCGCTGAGCGCCAGCGCCGCGGCACTTGTAAGAAGTCGGTAAGACATGTGAGTCCTCTCTGTCGTAGTGTTATGGCGTGATGGTGCATCGCCTGTGCCGGGGAGTCAAAAGATACGCCACGATAGGTACGCGCTTTGATCTCGCGCGCCATCACAACAGGCATAAGACAGCGCCTTGACCTTCGGGCATCCGCGCGGCACATCGCGCCCATGATCTACAAACTCCTCCGTTCCGCAGAGTGGGCCGCGCTGCAGGCCCAGGGCGAAACATCTGGCGCGCCGATTGACGTGGCGGATGGCTATATCCATTTCTCGACCGCCGATCAGGTTCGCGAAACCGCCGCCAAGCATTTTGCGGATGTCGAAGGCTTGATGCTTCTGGCCTATGATCCCGAAACCATCTCAGGCGATCTGCGGTGGGAGGTTTCGCGCGGCGGCGCGCTCTTCCCGCATCTCTACGGTGCACCTTTGCGCCTTGCAGACGCGATCTGGTCAAAACCCGTGCCGCTCGGCCCCGACGGACATGTCTTCCCGGATGACCTGACATGACAGCGTTGGAGCAGATCGGCCTGAAGCTTTTACACCGCTTCGATCCCGAAACAGCCCACGGCCTGGCCCTGCGCGCGCTGCAATTCGGTCTGGCCCCCACCACCGGCACCATCACCAGCGACCGGCTGCGCACCACCATCGCGGGCCTCACCCTGCCCAACCCCATCGGGCTTGCCGCAGGATTTGACAAAAACGCAATTGCCCTGCGCCCCCTGTCCCGCGCCGGTTTCGGCTTTCTGGAGGTCGGCGCCGCCACCCCGCGCCCGCAACCCGGTAATCCGAAACCCCGGCTCTTTCGCCTCAGCGAAGACCGCGCCGTCATCAACCGCTTCGGGTTCAACAATGACGGCATGGCAGCCATCGCCGACCGCCTGAAAAACCGACCCCGCGATGGCATCATCGGCCTTAACCTCGGGGCCAACAAGGACAGCGCCAACCGCGCGGAAGACTTCGCGATCGTGCTGCGCGACTGCGGGCCTTACCTTGACTTCGCAACCGTCAACGTCTCCTCCCCCAACACAGAAAAGCTGCGCGATCTGCAAGGGAAAGAAGCGCTGACCGCCCTGCTCACCGGTGTGATGCAGACGCGCGACGCGCTCGACCGCAAGATCCCCATCTTCCTCAAAATTGCCCCCGACCTGAGCGGGGCTGATCTCGACGATATCGCACAAGTCGCAAGCGACACGGGCATCGATGCGCTGATCGCCACCAACACGACGCTTGACCGGGATGGTCTGAAATCACCTCATGCCTGCGAAACCGGCGG
>CAZCOX010000390.1:0-2257 GCA_964500115.1 uncultured Rhodobacterales bacterium | reverse complement strand
CGCTTGCCGAAGACATCTGTGCTGCTGTGCCATGCTGCGAACAGGTGCGCTTTGTCGCCTCCGGCGGTGAGGCCGACATGTACGCCATCCGCTTGGCCCGCGCCTACACCGGCAAATCGAAAATCCTGAAATTCGAAGGCGGGTATCACGGTATGTCCGCCGAGGCCCAGATGAGTCTTGCACCCACCAAGCGGGTGAATTTTCCGCAAGCCGTGCCAGACAGCGCAGGCATTCCCGCATCTGTCGCGGACCAGATGCTCATCGCGCCGTTCAATGATCTCGCGGCTGTTGAAGCCTTGCTCATCGAACATGATGATATTGCCGCGATTATCGCCGAACCGCTGCAACGCATCATCCCGGCAGAACCAGGTTTCCTGCAAGGCCTGCGCGATCTTTGCGATCGCCACGGCGTGCTTTTGATCTTTGACGAAATCGTCACCGGCTTTCGCCTCGCTTATGGCGGCGCGCAGGAGCGGTATGGCGTGACGCCTGACATTTGCACCTTAGGCAAGATCATTGGGGGCGGTTTCCCTCTGGCGGCTCTTGGCGCAAGTGCCGAGATCATGGCCCATTTTGACAAGGATCACGTCGGTGCAGACAACTGGCTGATGCAACTTGGCACGTTGTCGGGCAATCCGGTTGCAGCGGTTGCCGGGCGCAAAACGATGGAGGTTCTGCGCCGCCCCGGCACCTATGACCAACTGCGCGAGATCGGCGCGCGGCTTCAGACCATGCAGTCAAAAGCACTCACGGAGGCTGGCATTCCTCACACGGTTTGCGGCGACGAAACGCTGTTCGACATCTGGTTCACCGAACAAACCTGCAGCGACTACCGGTCGGCTCAGCATGATGACCCTGCGCGGAACGCGCGGTATAACCAAGTGCTGCGCGAGCACGGTGTCTTCAAATCACCTGGAAAGCTTTACCCGCACCTGGCGGTAACCGACGCGGATCTGGAATTGACGGAGAATGCAGTGAAGGCTGCCGTCGCCGCTCTCTAACTCACAACTCCCGACCCGCGCGAAGCTCGTGCCATTTGAGGTAGGCGTTGGCACCAATCTGCGCGATTGGCGAAGGTGGTAGCCGCGTAGGTGCATCTGAGGCCAAGGCGCGTTTCAACGCTGGCGATGTTTGCCCTAGCGCCAACTCTGCTGCCAATCCTCCGGCCAAAGTCCCTTTGGCCGTTCCCAAGCCATTCTGACAGCAGGCGGAGTACAAACCATCGTCAAGTTCGCCAACGGCCTGCACGTTATTGCGGCTTAGGCAGAGCCGTCCGCCCCAGCGGTATTCCATTGAAACGCCCTGCAGCATCGGGAATCGCGCCGCAAACGCGCGATCATGTGTGCGGGCCACAGCACCAATTCGGGTGTCCGAAACCTCAAGGCTGGGATCGAACGTGAAGCGGTTGCGAATGATAATGCGGTCCCCGCCGGTTCCCGATATCCGACGCACCGTTGTGCCCAAAGGATCAGCCGGCGTGATACCCCAAATGTCGCGACCACCCAGCTTTGCGACCTCATCGTCCGTCAACCGCCGCGTCATGGAGGCATAGGTAAACACATGCATCAGCCTGTTCGGCAGATAGCCAAAGCTGTTCAAATGCCCGTTCACAGCAAGGATTACGCGCGGCGCTGTGACCTGACCGTTGGGCGTTGTTGCAACCCAATCGCCCATGCGTTCAAGCTTTGTGACCGGGCTGGTTTCGTGGATCGACACGCTGTTAGATGACAGCCCGGCGGCCACGCCGCGCACGAAAAGCGCGGGTTGAATGATCGCTGTTCCCGGAGTGAACAACCCGTTCTGGTAGTAATCCGTACCCGTGATCTGGCGCATCTGTACCGCGTCGTAGGTCTCGAACGCCTCGCCCATCGCTGTCAGGTGCTGTGCGAAACTGGCGTTGTGCGCTGCACCCTTCGCCGAGGCAGCACCGTTGATCTTGCCCGATGCGACAAACGCCTCTGATCCCAGATCATACTCTTCGGCCATCGCTTTTGCGCTTGCAATGCCACGGCGATTGTCTTGCGTCTGAAACAGATCGCTTTCCAACGCGCCGCCGTAGTCATCGGATGTCAGGTCATGTGGCAGATCCACCATGAACCCCGAATTGCGCCCCGCGGGCCCGTCACCGACCCGCACCGCATCCAGAACAACAATCCGGTCCCCCGGCACCTCTTTCGCCAAACGATGTGCGGCGGCAAGACCGGCGAAGCCTGCGCCAATCACCAGCCAATCGGCGGTGATCTTCCCCTCCAGCGGT
>CAZCOX010000389.1:0-2259 GCA_964500115.1 uncultured Rhodobacterales bacterium | reverse complement strand
AAAAAGTCGTCAACATCGAACTGGCGAAAGACGAACAAACCATGTTCGACAACTCAGTGAATGCGGTCAAAGGCCTTGTCGAAGCGTGCAAAGGCATTGATGACAGCCTCAAGTAATCATGCCACCATAAGCAGAGATCCAAATGGCGGCCCCTATGGCCGCCATTTTGCGTTAAAGACTATCAATCAGCGCGACCGGGTCCACCAGGTCAAAGTTCTCATAAAGCGCGCCCAGCCCGCCATCCATGTCCGACAACTCTTCATCCATGAACTCTTCGACCAGAGCATCGTATTTCTTGGACAAAACCGTGCTCCGCGGATTGAGGTTGCGAATGATCACCAGCCCGGTAGGTGCCGCCGTAGTCACATCGATCTGCAGATCAGGACGGTAGCGTTGTAGGATCAATAGCGTCTTCCAAACGTCACCTGTCCACTGACCCTCCTGAAACTCACGCTGCGCCATATGTTCGGTCGTCGGGCAGCAATCATGCAACGCGATCACGCCGCCTTTGTTCATGAGCTTTTCAGTCTCAATAAAATCCCGCAGCAAGTACTCAAACAGATGCATGCCATCGAGAAACGCAAAATCGATCTTAATCTTGTTCTTTTTTACAAACCCATCAGCGAAAAAATCGTCACTGGTTTGCTGGAAAAAGAACATCTGTTTGCCCTTGGGATTGACCACGGGAAACTTGATCTTGAACTGCGGGTCGACCGCAATTGTATTGCTCTTGGCAAGCGACAGACTCTTGCCGGTAAAGGTCCCCACCTCAAGGTACCAATCCGGTTTCAAGGTGTTGTGCAACCGGTTGAGCACGCGGAAATACCGCAACCCGCTGATGTCGGGAATCGGCAGTTGTTCGACAGTGTCTTTCATGCCCTTTTTCTCCAGTTTTTGTTGCCGCAGGTTTCTCAGGAACTGCGGCCGTTCCACATCAGTTAGAAAGCTCTCGCTCTTGGGGCGGCCTAGCTGTTGCGAACGCTCGAGATCCTCTTTCGTGGGGATGGTCCAACGATCTTGTGCGTCAATGACGCCATGCTCCAAAAAAACGTCGCGCAGCTTGCGAAAATCCAGCGACACCAACGCCGAGTTATCCGCGCGCTCCTTGGGCCAGATGATGTCATCGATGGCGTCCACGCGAACGACGGACGTATCGCTAAAGCTTTCCAGGTGATTGTTGATCAGCACCGGAAACTCAGAACGGCGCTGCAAGACAACCACCTTGGCGCGGTCCTGGATGGTAAAGGGCAGGATGTGCAGAGCAGATCCATCCGCGGCGACGACCAGATCGGCGTGTTCGTAAAGCGCGAATTGTTCCGTCAGCGAAAGCTGCTCAGGGGCTAAAATGTCAAACCCGGCCCGCGCCAGATTTTCTTCAAGGACATCCTCACACAGATGCCGCCCCGCCAAGCCCGAAAGCCGATCTCGCGTGATATAGATCTTCCGGCCAAAAGAAGATGCCTTCGCCTTTGGTGCCCGGCCCCGGATCCAATCGCGATAGGCGGGTGGTGCCTTACACCAATTCACCTCGCTAAACAGGTTCGGTGCCACATAGAGCGTTTCTATATGCGACGGCTTGCGAAGGATCTTGTAGCGGTTTTTGACGCCTAGAGACGCCAGTAGATGCTCCAGAAACCGGTGCTCATCCGCATTGTACATCATCGACACGAAAAGGAGCGTCACGTCCTCCGGCATCTCCTCGGTCGCCCAAAGCGTCCCGAGGCTGCGGGTGATGATATGGCCAAACTGGGCCGAGAGGATCCCACAAAACAAGTAGCCCCCATTTAACGTCTCGGCCTTGGGCAGAGCTGCGTCAAACACATCGCGCGTCACGCGGGTCGAGCGGTGAATGGTCCGGATTTCGGCCCCAGGCAATGCGCGCCCCTGCGCGTCAAAGGCTCCTGCGTGAAACGCCGATCCTGTGCGCACGCCACGCCGATAGGGCACGACAAACGCGTTGTCATGGGTCACAATCTCGTCGAAGGGAAGACCTAAACTCTCGTCAGAGACGCCCACATCGACGCACGCATCAAAGGCGCGAACCGCCTTGTTCATAAACCTGCTACTTCCTCAAACTGCCGCTTTTTGGATTGCGACTTGGACGAGAGGTTAGTTGAGAGGACGAATTATCGTCAACTTTCAATAAAATCATTAGAATCAGGTGTGGCGTGGGTGCAAAGGCACAGGGATGCACATGGCTCGCTCGCAATTTGTGATCACACGATTTTTTACTGTGATCACAAATGTCGCTTTTTCTGC
>CAZCOX010000388.1:0-2267 GCA_964500115.1 uncultured Rhodobacterales bacterium | reverse complement strand
GCATCCGCCGCTAAACGCGTTTTCAGAAGTTTTTAAAGGGTCCGCAAGCGGGCCCTTTTTTGATTCTGCATCGCGTCTCTGAAAGGGGATGTGAAGGACTCTGCCGAATTGGCGTTCTCGTGTATGCTCGTGACGAACACGTCAACGGGGTGAACGACATGGCTTCGCACGACTTCCAAACAGTTTTGGAATTTTGGTTTCCCGACAGCGGCCACGAACTGGCGCTGGAAACCCATAGCGCCTTTTGGGACGAACGCATGCAGGGCGGCATGGACGAAGCCATCATCGCACGCTTTGCTGACGTAACCCAAGCAGCAGCGAAGGGCGAGCTTGACCACTGGGCCGACAGCCCGCGCGGTCGGCTCGCGTTGATAATTGCCCTTGATCAATTTCCCCGCTCTTTGTGGCGCGACACGCCAGCGGCATTTGCCCAAGACATCAAAGCAACGCGCCTTGCTTTGGATGGCATGTCAAACGGACATTTCGATGTGCTCAAACCGTGGGAGCAGATGTTCTGCGTCATCGCTGTCACGCATTGCGAAGGGCCAGATCATCTGGAGCGCATGGAGTGGCTTTGGGCAAAGATCGACCAGATCTGCACGCATTTGCCAGACGTCCTTGCCCCGGCTGAAGACCTGATCCGCGACCAGCATAACCGGGTGCTGAACAACATACGTCGCTTTGGCCGCCATCCGCACCGCAACCCAATACTTGGTCGCCCGTCCACGCATGATGAAGAGGCGTACATCGCAGAAGGCGATTTCCCGCACCAACGCAAAGTGGCGGAAGAGGTTTCCGCGTGATGTGCAAGGCCCTCACCGTGCCAAATGCGCAAGGCCCAAAAACATAACGGCACAGGAGCTGAACTGATGCCCAAAAAGATGATTGCGGTACACGGTCACGACATGGCCTATGTGGAGATGGGTCAAGGTCGGCCCATCGTATTCCTTCACGGTAATCCAACTTCGTCCTACCTCTGGCGTGACGTCATGCCAGAATTGGCCACACTTGGACGCTGCATCGCACCAGATCTGATCGGCATGGGCGACAGCGCCAAGTTGCCTGATCCCGGACCCGACACTTACACATTCATGACCCATCGGCACTACCTCGACGGATTTATGCAGGCACTCGGTCTGGCCAACGACGTCTTGCTTGTCATCCACGATTGGGGGTCCGCGCTTGGGTTCGATTGGGCCTTTCGCAACCAGTCGGCCGTCCGTGGTATTGCCTACATGGAAGGTATCGTTGCGCCTTATGCGTCGTGGAGCGATTTCAACAAAGACGCTGCACCGCTGTTTCAGGCACTTCGCAGCGATGTCGGCGAAAACCTGATCCTCGACAAGAACGTGTTCATCGAACGCATTCTCCCGGGGTCTATCCTCCGCGACCTGACTCCCGAGGAGATGGATGAATATCGCCGTCCGTTCCTGCAACGCGAAGATCGCTGGCCCACGCTGACATGGCCAAGACACATCCCTATAGAAGGCGAACCGGCTGAAATGGTCACGCTCGTCGATGCGTATTCCGAATGGTTGGCTGGCAGCGGTTTGCCAAAGCTGTTCGTCAACGCCAAGCCGGGCGCGATCTTGATTGGCAAAAACCGCGAGCTCTGCCGAAGCTGGCCAAACCAGACCGAAGTGACTGTCGCAGGCAGCCATTTTATCCAAGAGGATTCTGGGCGTGAAATAGGTCAGGCCATCGCGCAGTGGATGCAGGTCAAAGCCCTGTAAAACCGGGCGCAACGTCGCGCGGGTTTTGCTTCACAATCGATACATCTTCAGGTAGACGCACGCTCATCTGAGACGTGACGCTTTGACCCCGGCGCATGACATGGATGAAGGGGTCGGCGGCAATGGGGCCGCCATTCAAAACGGGAGACCCGGAGGGCCGGGAGAGCTCCCTCACAGGAAACGATGATGTTTAACACAACAACGAAAAGCATGCAGTGGGGCGAGGAGACGCTCACACTGGAAACGGGCAAGGTTGCCCGTCAGGCCGATGGCAGCGTAATCGCGACCCTCGGCGAAACTTCGGTCATGGCCAACGTGACGTTCGCCAAGCAGCCGAAGCCCGGTCAGGATTTCTTTCCGCTGACCGTTCACTACCAAGAGAAATACTACGCCGCCGGTAAAGTCCCCGGTGGTTTCTTCAAGCGCGAGGCGCGTCCGACCGAGAAGGAGACGCTGACCGCCCGCTTGATCGACCGTCCGATCCGCCCGCTCTTTGTGCCGGGTTTCAAAAACGAAGTTCTGGTGATGTGCACC
>CAZCOX010000387.1:0-2287 GCA_964500115.1 uncultured Rhodobacterales bacterium | reverse complement strand
CGCAAAGCCGGTCACAGGTTTCCAGAACCAGACCAAGGTTGTGGCTGATGAACAGCATCGACGTGCCGTATTTCTTGCCCAACTCCTTGACCAGTTCCACAACTGCCGCCTCAACCGTCACGTCAAGCGCCGTGGTCGGCTCGTCCAAGATCAATAGCGCCGGTTCGGCCATCAAGGCCATCGCGATGACGATCCGCTGCTGCTGACCGCCTGACAATTGGTGTGGATAGCTGTCGAGCATGCGCTTGGGGTCTGGCAGTTTCACATCGGTGACCACCTGCAAGGCGCGGTCATACGCCTCTTTTTCCGACACGCCGCGGTGGATGATCGGCACTTCCATCAACTGCTTGCCGATCTTCATCGCCGGGTTCAGCGACGCCATCGGCTCCTGATAGATCATCGCAATCTCTGACCCGCGGATCTGCCGCAGTTCTTCTTGGCTCATCTGGTTCAGATCGCGGCCCTTGAACTTGATCGAACCGCCGACGATGCGGCCGTTTTTGCCAAGGTCCTGCATGACGCCAAGCGCCACCGTGGATTTACCGCAGCCGGATTCTCCGACAAGCCCTACGGCCTCGCCCGGCATCACCTTGACCGAGAAATCCATCACCGCTGGGATTTCGCGCAGGCGGGTAAAAAAGGAAATGGATAGCTGATCAATCTCTAGGATCGGGCCGTCATAGCTGTCTGTCATTGTGTCTCTCCCGTTTGGGATGGCAGGGCAGGTCCCCTGCTTCTTTGGTTCAAAAATACCTCGGGGGTCTGGGGGCAGCGCCCCCAGTCCTGTCCGAAATCAATCGCGCAACGATTCCTCGCGCAGCCCGTCCGCCAGCAGGTTCAAACCCAGAACCATGCTGAGAAGAGACAGGGCAGGCACGATGGCCGGATGCAGATAAATCTGCAGCAGGCGACGACCGTCATTGATGGTTGTTCCCCAGTCCGGGCTTTCTGGTGAAAGTCCCAGGCCAAAGAAACCCAACGTGCCAAGGAGGATGGTCGTGTAGCCAATCCGTAGGCAGAAATCGACGATCAGCGGCCCGCGCGCGTTGGGCAGGATTTCCCATAGCATGATGTACCAAGGCCCTTCACCGCGTGTTTGTGCGGCTGCCACGTAGTCGCGGGTTTTGATGTCCATGGCGAGGCCACGCACAATCCGGAACACGGTAGGGGAGTTCACAAACACAACTGAAACGAACACGACGAGGATGCCGGACTCTACGTCAAAGAGGTCAAGGAAGTTTGGCAGAACCGCGATCTTTGTTCCGATCTCGGAAATCAGCGACAGGTAGAGCCAACCCATCAAACCAAGCACCACGATCAGCAGAGGCGTGCGGAAGCTTGGCTGAGTCTTGTAGCGCGAGTTCAAGAGCACGCCGACAAAGACCAGCGGGAAGATGAACAGCACCGTCGCCATATAACTTGGGATACCTGTTTCCACGATCTCGGGTGTCACCAAGAGGTAGAACAGCAGGATCACCGGAAAGGCGAGGATGAGGTTTGCAAGAAAGCTCAGGAACGTGTCGAGCTTGCCGCCGTAATACCCGGCCGGCAGTCCCAGCGTGATGCCAACCATAAAGGCAAAGAGCGTTGCCAGCGGTGCGATCTGCACCACGATCCAGGCGCCTTTGACCATGCGGCTAAATACATCGCGGGCGAGGTTGTCACCGCCAAAGAGGTAATAGGCGTATTGCCCTTCATCCGGTCGGCTGAGCGGTGTGCCAGGAAGCTTGTTCTTCATTCCCGAGACCTGCGCAAGCGGGTCGTGGGTGATGATCATGTCTAGCGCACCAAAGATGCCGGTGAAAACCCAGAACATGACAAGCGCAAAGCCGATCATGCCTATGGTGCTGTCAAACAGCTTTCCATAGAGGCCCAGCCGCCGCTTGTAGACAATGGAGAGGGTGAAAAGTGCGATGAGCGAGATCCAGACAGGGGTGAACTGCAGGAAAACGCGGGTGATGATGTCAAACCAGCTGAGCGGTTCCATAGTGATACTCCTTCCGCTCAGGACACGCTGATGCGCGGGTTGAGGTAAACGTAGCCGATGTCAGATATCAGCTGGGTGATCAGCACCACAAAGACCGACACAACCGAAACACCCAAAAGCAATTCGATGTCGTTGTTGCTGGCGGCCTGCACCAGCGTCCAGCCAAAGCCTTTGTAGTTGAACAGCGTCTCCACGATCACCACACCGTTCAGCAGCCATGGGATTTGCAGCATGATCACCGTAAACGGCGCGATCAGCGCGTTGCGCAGGGCGTGTTTCAGTACCACGTTGGGAAAGCTT
>CAZCOX010000386.1:0-2294 GCA_964500115.1 uncultured Rhodobacterales bacterium | reverse complement strand
ATGGGTCAGCTCTATTCTGAATTGCTGGCAGGATGGGAAGCTGCCGGAGGCACATTGTTCAATGCTTTCGTTGATGTCTCAAAACCGACGCAATGGGGCAGTTGGGGCTCCCTCCGGCATTTGGATGACTCAAGCGCGCGTCACGACGCAGTTGTTGATTTCATGTCTTCACATCCGGCACCCGACCACATGAAAGACGGGATATGGAGCTCGCAACCCAGCGGTTTTACCCCGCCTCCCGCGCCGGAACCAGACGTTGACCCCGCACCAGCGCCGCAGCCAACTCCGGATCCCACGCCAATGCCGACACCCACACCCACAAACGAAGTTCGCGAATACGTATATGCGCATTCACTTTTTACATGGGCGATTGGCAACTCAGAGCTGTCGCTCCCCTATTGGCTGGACCTATTGGCCGATGCGGCAGGCAACTCTTACGCGATGTCGATGCAAGCGGGCATGTTGTGGGAACATGTCGACGATCCGGCGCGACCGCATATCGCGCTCGACGGTGTGACGCAGGCGCTGACGTCAAACGGCGCACAAGGATTTGCCGATGCTGATATCACACAAATCACCATCGCCGCGACGAACTATGTTCAGGACATAGGGCCAGACCAACCCTATTGGATTGATCCCTCCACATCACCATTGGAGTCTGCAATCCGCATCATGGATTGGGTGAATGCCCGAGCGCCAGATGCCTCCGTTATCCTATACGAATCTTGGCCCGATATGGGAACATTTGTGTCCTCATTCCCGCCCACAGCCAACGAATACGGCGCTTGGATCGATTACATGATGGGCGATTGGCATGACTGGTGGGTATCGCTCGCCGAAGCCATCCAAACGGCACGACCCGACATCGACGTGACGTTGATGAGCGTGGGTGCAACAATTGCACAAATGCTGGAAAACCCCAATTTGGGTTTGCAGAGTCTTGGCCCGACAGACCTCTACGTTGACGATGCCCCGCACGGAACCGAGACACTCTATTTCCTGGCATCACTAGTTCACTACACGGCGTCCTTTGGCACCGCGCCGCCCGGCAATATCAGCCTCCCTGACAGCATCCACCCGGCTGTTGAAACCAACCTTCCGGCGATTGTTGACTGGCTCAGTTCGGAATTCGGCGTTGGTCAAGGCGGACCAATTGTCGATCCGTTTACGCAATCATCGGATGACCCTGATGGCGCAATTGTCGGAACAGACGCATCCGATGTGATCAGGGGCGACAGCGATAACAACGTGATCAACGCGCGCGCTAGTGATGATCAGATTTTCACCGGCGGCGGCAACGATCAGATCGATGGCGGGAGCGGATTTGACACGGTTTATTTGCAGGGCAGCCAAGCGCAGTACACGTTATCCGTATCCGGCGGAGGTATCCGCATAGAGGACCGCGGCTCGGGCACCACCACCACTTTGCAAAACGTGGAACGCCTTGATTTCGGACAGGAAGTTGCACCGTTCGATCGAACTGGAATTGCGCTAGCCTCGTACGACGGGATGGCGCAGCTCGACACGACATCAATGATGCAACTGACCGAGCTTTACATCGCCTATTTCAACCGCGCGCCTGATGCCGTCGGATTGTTTTTCTGGGGTGACCGACTGGCAAACGGCACATCCTTGGAAGAAATTGCCGAATTGTTTTTCGACCAGCCTGAGACCCGTGCGTTGTACGGAAACGTTGACGACATGACAGAATTCGTCGGGGCCGTGTATCAAAACGTTCTCGGTCGCGCCGCGGATACCAATGGGATGTCTTATTGGCTTGATCGATTGGAAGCGACGGATGGGCCAACCCCCGCGACGTTTATTTTGGCATTGCTCGCAGGCGCGAAAGCCGACAGCGGCAGCGCTGACGACGCGACTTACCTCGCAAACAAAGTACTGCTTGGCGGTCACTTCGCGATCACGCATGGGATGTCAGACGTTAGTGAAGCGCGACAGGTGATGCAGGGCTTTGATGGTACAAACAAAAGCCTGGAGGCAGGTATCTCAGCAGCAGACAGTTTGTATGAAGATGCACTCGATGCCGGGTCTGGCGACTTCTTGATGGAATTGGTTGGGGTCAGTACTGATGCATTTGCAATCTAATCGACCGCACGCTCAAAGGTCTCAAGCATTGGATTAACGATTGAGAAAGGGAAAGCCGCTTAAGGCTTTCTCTGCCAGCTGGGGGTCCGCTGAGTTATCTGAGCATCACGCACAGCGAACCGCGTGCTTGTCTTCAATCTAGAGCACCGTCCCTGAAATCTGAATCGATGGGATTCCGCTGAGGCTGATTT
>CAZCOX010000385.1:0-2311 GCA_964500115.1 uncultured Rhodobacterales bacterium | reverse complement strand
GCAAAAGCCCTTCTACGCCTGCCATTGCGTCGCGCGCGCAAGCACATGACAGATGAACTGGTGCTGCTTGTCGAAGACTCCCCCGACTTGCGCTCATCGATCCGCGAAATGTTGACCACGTTCGGCCACACCGTGATCGAAGCCGCATCGGTTAATGAAGCCATCGCACTCGCCAAAGGTGTTCCCGAAATCTCCTTCGTCTTGTCTGACCTCTCTGTCGAAGGCGACAAGCTTGGCACCGAATTGGTCGATGCGCTCCCCCGCAAACAGGTTTACCTGATGACGTCTCTTCCGAGCACAGACCCTAGGCGTATTGACGCGACACAACGCGCGGCGGTTCTGCCAAAGCCGTTTTCGCAATCGCAGTTGGCCGCGTTTCTGGGGCATACAGACGCAGCAATATGACCAAACCATTGATCACCATTCTGGACGATGAACCTGCCATTCGCATGATGCTGTCAGAAGCGTTGCAAGACGCGGGCTACGACACACAGTGTTTTGGCCGAGCCGCCGAATTCGAAGTTGCCCTTCGCCGAACAACGCCGGATGTCTGCCTTGTTGATCTGGGCCTGCCGGATCGCGACGGTTTGAGCCTTGTACACCGACTGGCCCTCGAACAGGGGGCAACTGTCATCATCATTTCCGGCCGCGCGCAGGTGCAAGACAAGATCACCGGGCTGGAGCTTGGGGCTGATGACTATATCATCAAACCCTTTGATCCCGCCGAAGTGGTCGCCCGTGTCCGCGCAAGGCTGCGCACCCGCGCGGCACCAACCCAGACGCGCCAAACAGCGCAATTCAACGGGTGGACGGCGCATTTCGACCGATACGCGTTGGAAGACGAAGGAGGTGAAGAAACGCCCTTTTCGCACGCAGAGGGCGAGGTTTTAAGGTTGTTCCTTGAAAGCCCGAACCGCTTGATCACGCGGGACTTCATGCAGGAAAGCTTGGGAGGTGCGGCAGGCGCAAGCTTTGATCGCGCCATGGACGTGCGTATTTCGCGGCTACGTACAAAGCTGAAAGAAGACCCCAAGAACCCGCGCTTGATCAAAACGATCTACGGTGCAGGCTATATTTTCCTTGGGGACGTCGACTGGCGCTAGAGTCCGATGGCACCACGAACGACAGGCAAAACCAACGCCGCGATGATGCCAACAACAGCGCCGATCCCGAACCTCACAAAAGGTGCGCCCAGTTTCGGGCCAGCCACACTCAAACCGCCGCAAACAAGGGCGTAGAACACCAAAGCGGTTAAATCCATTGTGATGTCTCCCCTCTTTTGTCGACCGTAACACGCGTAAAGCGGATCGCAAAAGTGTGCGACGAAAGCTGCACTTTAGGCCATAAAGCGCTCTGCAACCGGGCCTGACAAAAAAGCGAACTGGCCCTCAGCTAAGGTCGCTACGATCCGGTTGGAATTCGGGTCAAGTACAACAACGTCCGCCCGTTGTCCCGGCGTCAACGCACCGCGATCTGTAAGACCAAGCAGTGCAGCAGGACCGCTGGAAACCAAACGCCACGCTTTTGTCAGATCGCAAATCCCAAGTTCTGCAAGACGCAAGGTTGCGCGCAGAGGTGACGGGTAATGATAATCGGATGCGATTGCATCGCACAGGTCCTCAGAAATCAGATCAGAAGCCGAGATGTTACCCGCATGGCTGGCCCCGCGCACGACATTCGGCGCACCCAGCACGATATGTGCACCACGCGCGCGCGCGGCCTTGGCGGCCTCCCGTGTTTCCGGAAATTCGCTTACCGAAGCGCCGCGCTCTGACCAAAGGTCAACATCCCCAGACGTTGTGTCGTCATGACTGCCCAGAACAACGCCCCTCTTCCTAAGGTCGTGAGCCAGCGCCGCGACGGCTTCCGGCACTTCCGATCCCCGCGCATGCAGGTCTTTCAAAAACGCGAAATGTGCTTCGGGATTGCGACCCGCCTTTAGCGCCTGCCCCGTCAGACGCGGCGGTTTGCGTCCCTCCGCCAGCCGTTCATGTGGGAGGTGGTCGTTGAAAACAACGTACCCTATTCCAAAACGGTCAACGGCGTCTTTGGCACGCCCAAAATCATCGATCAGATGAGTCTCCAAACGCAACTGAAGACGCAGATCAATTGGAACTGCCCCCTGAGCCTCCGTCACACTTTGAAACACATGCTCGGCAAAGTCAGGGCTGCGAATGCCGCCTTCCCAACTGAAAAACTGCGCCAGAACCGCTGTTGTCACCCCGTTCGCCGCCAGTTCGGACGCGCAGGCAACAATGCCCCGCTCGGCCTCGCGCAAAGCGCCGCGGCGCGGTGCCATATGGCGTTCGAA
>CAZCOX010000384.1:0-2312 GCA_964500115.1 uncultured Rhodobacterales bacterium | reverse complement strand
GGCTCGGCCTATGCGCCGATCGCGCTTGGCCTGACGCTGATTTTCGGCACGCTGGGCGTCGTGAACTTTGCCCACGGGGCGCTGTTCATGATCGGCGCGTTCTGTGCCGTCACCCTGAGCCGCATTCTCACCCTCAGCCACACCGTCGTGGACGAGACGCAAAAGGACTTCCTCGGCAATCCGCTCAAGGTGGACGTTCCTTACGTCTATGACTGGTTCGGACAAGCCACGGGAGACGCCATAATCGACTGGGCCGTGCCCCTGTCGATCCTCTTTGCCATTCCAGTGATGATCGCCATCGGTGTCATCATGGAACGCGGCCTGATCAAGCATTTCTACAAGCGCCCCCATGCGGACCAGATCCTCGTGACATTCGGCCTCGCCATCGTTCTGCAGGAAATCATCAAGTTCTACTACGGCGCCAACCCGATCCCGACCCCTGCCCCCGCAGCATTCACCGGGTCGTTCGATTTCGGTGCCATGCTGGGCTTTGATCCGAACGTCATCATCTATCCGTACTGGCGCATCATCTACTTTGCCTTTGCCGCGATCATCATCGGCGCTGTCTTTGCCTTCCTCCAGTTCACCACCTTCGGAATGGTGGTGCGGGCGGGCATGGCCGACCGTGAAACCGTGCAACTGCTGGGCATCAACATCGACAAGCGGTTCACCCTGATGTTCGGCATCGCGGCAGCGGTCGCGGGCCTCGCGGGTGTCATGTACACGCCGATCAACTCACCGAACTACCACATGGGCATGGACTTTCTGGTGCTGTCCTTCGTGGTGGTAGTTGTCGGCGGTATGGGCTCTCTGCCGGGCGCGGTACTGGCTGGCTTTGTCCTGGGCATTCTGGAGAGTTTCGCATCCATGCGCGAAGTGCTCGAGGTGCTGCCCGGCATCAACCAGATCATCATCTACCTTGTCGCAATCATCATTCTGCTGACCCGTCCCCGGGGCCTCATGGGCCGCAAGGGCGTGATGGAGGAGTAAGCACATGTTCGGACTGGACGCCAAAGACACCCGCCTGCTGATCCTCGTCGCGATCCTGACGATGGCAGCACCCTTCATCCTCAACCCCTTCCCCGAAGGCTCGGGCCTCGCGCAGTTCAACGCGGGTTATCCCGACCTGATGCAGCGCTTCGTGATCTTCGGGATCTTCGCGATTGGCTTCAACATCCTCTTCGGCCTCACCGGCTATCTCAGCTTTGGCCACGCGGCCTTTCTGGGCGTCGGGTCCTACGCCGCGATCTGGATGATGAAACTGCTGACCATGAATGTGGTCCCGGCGATCATCGTGTCCGTCATCGTTGCCGGGCTCTTCAGCCTTGCTGTGGGCTGGATCTCGCTGCGGCGCTCGGGCATCTACTTTTCGATCCTGACACTGGCCTTTGCGCAGATGTCCTATTCGCTCGCCTATTCGGTGCTGACACCGATCACGGGCGGTGAGACGGGGCTGCAGCCCAAAGTGAACGACCCCCGCATCCTGGATGGCGCACTGGCCGAGGGCGCGACACCCAAGGCCAACCTCTTTGGCCTTGAGATGGGGTCGAGCTTTGAGTGGAGCGCGGGCAGCTGGCTCTTTACCTTCAACGCGGGCTACTACCTTGCGGCCATAGTGATGCTGGTGGCGTTCTACCTGTCGATCCGCATCTTCCGCTCGCCCTTCGGCATGATGCTGCGGGCGGTGAAGTCGAACCAGCAACGGCTGAACTACACGGGCCTCAATGCCAAACCCTACACGCTCGCCGCCTTTGTGATCTCGGGCATGTATGCCGGTCTCGCAGGTGGTCTGATGGTGGCGATGGACACACAAGTCGGTGCCGAACGCATGTTCTGGACGGCCTCGGGCGAAGTGGTCCTGATGTCGATCCTGGGCGGTGTCGGCACGTTGATCGGGCCCGTCCTGGGTGCCGGTGCGATCAAGTACATGGAAAACATCCTGTCAAAGATCAACAGCGAGATCCTGCATACATGGTTCGCTTTCCTGCCCGACGGGCTCGAAGACTTCGTGGTCACGCTGATTTACCCCTTCATCGGGAAGGGCTGGCACCTGACACTTGGCCTGATCTTCATGGCCGTGGTGATCTTCCTGCCGGGTGGTCTGGTCGAAGGTGGCCAGCGCATTGCGCGCCTCTTTGGCCGCAAGAAAAAGTCCACCGACACGCCTGATGGCAAAACCACGCCTGCGGAATAAGGAGAAGACAGATGGGTATCCTTGAAGTCAAAAACGTAGGGAAACGGTTTGGTGGCCTGCAAGCGCTTGGCGATGTAAACCTCAGCGTCGCGGAGAACACCGTGCATGCCATCATCGG
>CAZCOX010000383.1:0-2312 GCA_964500115.1 uncultured Rhodobacterales bacterium | reverse complement strand
CGTCAGAATGGGTCAGGTTTTCTGGACGGCGCTCTAGCCCGCCACCTGCCGCCGCATCCATGCAACGAGGTAGCGCACAGGCCAGCGAAACACGCTCAAAGCCACAAAGGTCACGATCAGCCCAAACCAAATTCCGTTTTCCCAGAAAACCCAGATCAGCAATGGCGCACCGATGGTCATCAGGAAATACGCCCGCCGCCAGTGATTGTCGTTTGACGGCAGCATGCCAAGAATGGCGGCAAGAACCGTCCACAAGCAGGCAAGGATCAGCGAATACGTCATCGCGGAAGCTCCACAGGTTGTCGTGTCAGTTTCTTCCAGAAAAACCGCAACGGGTTTCGATACATCGAAACGAAAGCCAGCACTCCCAAAATCGCAATCCAAAATCCCACCGCGTTCATGATCTGAAAAATCAGAACCGGTGCCGCCAGCATCAGCAAGACGCCCGGCACGTATTGCCAGCGCATCGGCAACATCGCGACAACCACCGATGCGAAAACCCAGAAAATGCAAAGCCACAGAAGCATTGAAAGGCGATCCAGACAGAAACCTTAGAATGGCCGCAGTCTGATCCAATCTTCACGGCAAAATCAGGCCATTAAGTGGACAATCCCGTGGAAATGCTCGCGCCTAAAAGCGAGACATGGCCCAATCCACTGCATCTTCCGCCGCATACAACGCGCCTTCAAGAAAACCACCCATGTCAGACGCCAACTCAGTCGACGCAAAAAAGACCGGGCTGTCAGTGGGGCGCAGCGCATCAGGTCGGCCATATGCCGGATGATGCATCAAAGGCGCCGCATCGCGTGGCATGGCGGTCTCGGGCTCGGTGGCCCAGTCGGCATAGAAGATGGCCTCCGGCTGACTGGCCTTTTCACCAAACAATCGCTGTAGTTGCGCAACGCAGACGGCCTTCACGTCCGCACTGCGCCCCGCACGCGCCTGCGCTGGCACACCAAGAAAGCCGAACAAAGCGCCACGATTATCCGACGATGCGTCATGTATCTCCACCATCGGTCCCAAACGGCTCATCGCGTCACCCGACAATCCCTCGGCGCGCCAAAACGGCTGATCGTAAACCGCGACGAACTTCGCATGGCCCGCCATCCAAGTGGGAATGCTCTCAAACGCGGCGACGACCTCTGATGATAAGGCCGGTTCGAATGACAAACCCGCAGCAACGCGCGGAGGAAGGGCAACGATAACCAAATCTGCCGAGACCGGCTCACCGGATTCGAAGACCAACGCGCCGTCAGGCCCGATAGACATGACCCGCCGCCCCAAGGAAATTGCACCAACCGGCAATCCCCGCGCGATGCCCGCAACAATGGCCCCCATTCCGCCTTTGACCCGCAACGACCCTTGCATCGACGAAAACCCGCGGTCCCGCACAACCTCGCCGGTTTCCGTCTCATAAAGCAGCGCGCCGTCGGCGTATTGCTCAAAAACGTCCAAACCCAATGACTGAACCAGCGCCGCCATACGCGGCTGACCCGGCCAGAACCACGACGGCCCGAGATCGAACCAATCGTCCCCCAGCGCCTCGGTCCTGATGCGTCCACCAAGCCGATCCCGCGCCTCGAACACATGGCACGAGATACCCGCGCGGTGTAAGGCGCGCGCAATCGACAGCCCGGTCAGGCCCGCGCCGACAATGGCAACCTGAATGTGCAAGGTCAGACTTTCGGTGCCGATGCAAATGGCAGATGCCCGGTCTTCATCCAGAACTTGGCACCGGCACCACCCGCCTTGGCCTGCAATTCCGCGCCTTCGGGCAGCCGCAGCCACGATCCTGTCTCAAGCACATCGCCGCCCTCTTCCAAGCTGCCGTCCAGCACCAAAACCTCAATGCCGCCCGCCGCAACCTCCGAAAAATCGCTGCCCGCTTCGGCCGCGATATACGACACAACTTCGCGCGCATCGCGATGAAGTTCGGCACGCGCAACGCCATTTTCCGGCGCGCCCAGTTCTGCCGCCATATCTTTACGGAACTGCGTGCGGTCATCCAGATCGAACTGCCAGAGCTTCACAAAGATCGTGCACCCTTCTTCGGACCCCGGAGTATGCGATGTGGTCGGCGGGTTGCGAACATAGGTCCCCACAGGAAAGTCGCCATGCTCGTCCTGAAAAACGCCATCCAGAACGATAAATTCTTCACCACCCGTATGCGTATGCGCCGAAAAGTGGCTGCCCGGTGCATAGCGCACAATCGACGTCGCCCGCGCGACCTCGTCTCCGATCCGGTCCAGCATCCGCCGGTCGACACCCGCCATCGGCGACGCCACCCAAGGCGCCTTTGCCGAATGCACCAC
>CAZCOX010000382.1:0-2321 GCA_964500115.1 uncultured Rhodobacterales bacterium | reverse complement strand
AAACATACGCCTACCAGTTCGAACTGCTTAACAGTGGTGCGGCGGCTGCGATTGCGCTCATCATCCTCGCGATCTCGATCACCTTCACCCTGATCATCATGCGTGCACTGCGCGTTCCAAAAGGAGCAACGATATGACAACGGCAACAACAGATGTCATCGAAACCCCGGCGGATTCGCGCAAGGCAGGACGGTATGTCTACATTACTGCGATTGTTCTGCTCTGCGCATGGGTTCTGGTTCCGCTTTATTTCCTGCTGATCAACACGCTCAGCTCACCCGAGGCTGTGAATGCCTACCCAAAGTCGTTCGTCCCAGAGTTTGATCTCGGTAGCCTCCAATTCTTTGCCGGGTTCGAGGGGATCCTGACGGCCCTCAAGAACTCAGTACTGGTGGCGGCATTGACGATGGTGATGTCAATCGCCATCGGAGCTCCGGCGGGATACGCGCTGTCTCGGTTTGAGTTTCGCGGTAAAGAATTGTTCCGTCTTCTGATCCTTCTGACACGCGCGTTCCCCCTGCCTCTTTTGGCGCTGCCGCTGGCGGTGATGTTCATCAGAACCGGGATCGACGATACCGTGTTTGGTCTTGCCCTGGTGCACACGACACTGGCTATTCCATTCGCAGTCCTGATCACCTTCTCGCTTTTCTCGGGCATCCCGATTGAACTGGAAGAAGCGGCTTGGACGCTGGGTTGTAATCGCCTGACGGCTTTCCAAAAGGTCATATTGCCTCTGGTCCTGCCAGGTATCACAGCATCCGCGATCTTTGCTTTCGTGATCTCGTGGAACGAAGTGTTTGCCGCCGCGGTGCTTACAATCGAGAACCGAACGCTGACAGCGTTCCTTCTGCAAAACCTTGATACGTCGCCGCTTCACCTGAAATTCGCAGGCGGTTTCATCCTTGTCGTCCCGGCGCTGATCTTCATCTTCGCTGTCCGGAAATATCTCTTCGCGATGTGGGGCATCGCCAATCGCTGATCGCGATTGTCAGAATAAGGAGCCCAAACAATGGCTGTTATTGAAATCAAAAACGTCGCCAAGCGCTTTGGAGAGTACCAAGCGTTGCACGACATCAACCTGACAATCGAAGATCAGGAGTTCATGGTTCTTCTCGGTGCATCGGGTTGCGGTAAGTCCACCTTGCTCCGCATCATCTGCGGGCTGGAAACGGCGTCGGAAGGTGAGATTTGGATCGGGGGGCGTCGGGTCGACCACCTTGCCCCCAAGGATCGCGGTATCTCCATGGTGTTCCAGAACTACGCGGTCTTCCCGCACTTGACCGTGTTCGAAAACATCGGATTTGGTTTGCGTATGCAAAAGATGGACGACGCCGAAGTCACCCGCCGGGTGGAGCGTACGGCAGGTCTGATGCATATCGAACAGCTACTGTCGCGGTACTCGGGCGAGCTTTCGGGCGGTCAACGTCAGCGTGTTGCCGTGGCCCGCGCTTTGGCGATGGAACCAGACGTGATCCTCATGGACGAACCGCTGTCCAACCTTGACGCCTTGTTGCGGATGGAAATGCGGGCGGAACTCAAAGGTGTTCTTGCGGAAAGCAACACAACGGCAATCTACGTAACGCACGACCAGGTTGAGGCAATGAGCATGGCCGACCGCATCAGCGTGATGCACGAAGGCAAAATTGTTCAGGCGGCGTCACCGATTGAGGTGTATCGCAACCCGGCCGCTAAGTTCGTCGCAGGCTTTATCGGCAACCCGCCGATGAATTTCCTCAAGGCGACGCCCCAGGGTGGCGGCAAGTTCAGCGTTGCAGGCAAAACCTTTGACGGCCCGGCGGCGGCGAATACCGATTTGCAATTCGCGATCCGTCCCGAGGACATGAGCTTGTCCGAAGATGGTCTTGCTGCAACTGCCAAAGTTGTTGAGCCGCTCGGTGCGCACCTCTTGGTCACGTGCGAACTCGACGGTGGGTTGTTCCGCGCGATCCTGGACAGCGAAATGCAAGTGAAGCCCGGTGAGGTTCTCAAGCTTCAACCGACGGCGGATCGTATTCGCTGGTTTAACCCGGAAACCACGCTTGCAGTGGCTTGAGGCAAACCCGTGACACAAGCTTTGATTGATCAAGCGCGTGAGGTGCTGCGGCGGAATGACCGTGGCACCTACACTGTGCCAACTCATGGGCTGTATCCGTTTCAATGGAATTGGGACAGCGCGCTTAGCGCGATTGGTTTTGCGCATTTCGATGAAGATCGGGCGTGGACCGAAATCGAAACTCTGTTTCTGCACCAATGGGAAGACGGCAACGTCCCCCACATCATCTTTCACGAGTTGGATGAGGGGTATTTTCCGGGACCGGAAG
>CAZCOX010000381.1:0-2323 GCA_964500115.1 uncultured Rhodobacterales bacterium | reverse complement strand
ACTGCCTTGTGAACGCGTTTGCTGCCGGCCTCGCCGATGCAGACAAGATCTTCTACTCAGCCGCGTCGGGCGTCGGACGCCCCGTTGTCTACCTTGGCGCCAAAACCGGGCGCGACGGCGTGGGTGGTGCCACCATGGCCTCTGCCGAATTTGACGACACAATCGAGGAAAAACGCCCCACCGTGCAAGTGGGCGATCCGTTCACCGAAAAGCGTCTGATGGAAGCGACGCTGGAACTGATGCAGACCGGGGCTGTGATCTCCATTCAGGATATGGGGGCGGCCGGCCTGACCTGTTCGGCTGTGGAAATGGGCGACAAGGGTGGTCTGGGCATCCGGCTTGACCTGGAAAACGTGCCGCAGCGCGAAGACAACATGACAGCTTACGAGATGATGTTGTCGGAAAGCCAGGAGCGCATGCTCATGGTGCTGGACCCGGCCAAGGAGGACGCTGCGCGGGCGGTGTTTGAGAAGTGGGATCTGGACTTTGCCATTGTTGGTGAGACGATTGCAGAAGACCGTTTTCTCATCGTCCATAACGGAGCGGTCAAAGGCGATATGCCGCTCTCCAAACTCTCTTCTTCCGCGCCGGAATATGACCGCCCATGGGTGCCGACGAACCCCGCACCGGCAATGGATGAGGTTGCGAGTGTCGATCCCATAGACGCGCTCAAGGCATTGATCAGCAGTCCGAATTATTGCGGGCGGGGCTGGGTTTATGACCAATACGACACGATGGTCATGGCTGACACGGTCGAAACACCGGGCTTTGGTGCAGGCGTGATCCGGGTGCATGGCACCGACAAAAAGCTGGCGTTCACGTCAGACGTCACACCCCGCTACGTGCGCGCCAACCCGGTCGAGGGCGGCAAACAGGCGGTGGCCGAGGCCTTCCGCAACCTTTGTGCGGTTGGGGCAAAGCCACTGGCGACCACTGACAACCTCAACTTTGGCAACCCCGAAAAGCCGGAAATCATGGGCCAATTCGTCGGCGCGCTCGACGGGATTGGTCAGGCCTGCCTTGCGCTCGATATGCCGATCGTGTCCGGCAACGTCTCGCTTTACAATGAAACGGATGGCGAACCGATCTTGCCCACACCCACCATTGGCGCGGTAGGGCTGATTGCGGCGGGCGAAGAGCCCATTCTGGGCCGTGCCCGCGACGGGCATGTAGCTTTGCTCATTGGCGAAACCCATGGCCATCTTGGCCAGTCTGCGCTTCTGGCCGAAGTTTTCAATCGCGAAGACGGTGATGCGCCGCAGGTCGATCTGGCGGCGGAGCGACGCAACGGCGATTTCATCCGCGACAATCGCGACCTGATCAAAGCCTGCACCGATCTGAGCGATGGTGGCCTTGCCCTCGCCGCGTTCGAGATGGCGGCGGCTTCGGACGTGGGCGTACAGCTGGACGAGGTTGATCAGGCTATGCTCTTTGGCGAAGATCAGGCGCGGTATCTGGTTGCGTGCAACTTCGATCAGGCTGAAGCTCTCATGCTGGCAGCGGGTCAGGCCGGTGTGGCAATCGTGAGCGTCGGTCGCTTTACCGGTGACAGCGTCAAATTTGGCGGCAGTGACGCGGCGCTGTCAGAACTGACGCAGCTGCACAGATCGTCGTTCGCGGGTCATTTTGCCTAACGCCTTTCCGCATCGGAGTCCCGTATGAAGCTGGAATTTCATCACATTAACTACGTCTCAAAAGACGTTGATAAAATGCATGAATTCTACACCGATGTATTGGGTTTGGACGATATTCCGGCGACGCGATTTCCGCGCACAGAGGCGACAGGTGAGCGTGGATTTGACGGGAAAATCCGCTTTGCGACCGAGGGATCCATGCAGATGCATCTTGCCGAACGCGACCTGACGGTTGCGTTTCGGAATGGCGAAGTGATCAATCCGGTGGATCGCGGTCATATCGCGTTCCGCACCGACGATCTGGCTGCCTTTCTCAAGCTGCTTGATGCGCGTGGCATCCCGTATTCCGACTACGGAACGGCCTTTGCGGCGGAATGGCATCAGGTGTTTTTTCAAGACCCAGAAGGCAATGTGATCGAAGTGCATCAGCAGGTTGCTTGAGGCGCGTCCTTAATCGTCGTACCGATCCCAAGCAGGGGCAAACTCCGTATAGATGAACCGGGACGGCACATAGATCGACGTGTCATCCAAAGACCCTGCGTGCACGTAAATCCTGTCCGACATCCTCGCGCTGCGCCGGGTGATTTGAGACCCGCAGGTTCCGCAGAAACCGCTCCATGTGGACCGGCCTGAACCGCCCGTCATCTCGTATTCCCTGTAGTCGCCGCCGACGGCAAACCCCGCCTTCT
>CAZCOX010000380.1:0-2326 GCA_964500115.1 uncultured Rhodobacterales bacterium | reverse complement strand
GTACCGGCCCCAAGGCAAACGACCATGTCCCCGGGTCGGGCTTGCTCGCGCACCAACCGTTCCAGATCGTCCTCTGACAGGATCGCCCGCGCGTGGCGGTGGCCATGACGGATCAGGCCCGCGACCAGGTCATCACGCGACGCGCCGTCTATCGGGTCTTCGCCGGCTGAAAACACCTCGGCAATCGCGACAACATCCGCCTCGTTAAAGCACGCGCAGAAGTCATCAAAAAGGTTCGACAGGCGCGAATAGCGGTGCGGTTGGTGCACCGCGATCACCCGGCCTTCGCAGGCTTGCCGCGCGGCTTTGAGGACAGCGGCGATCTCGACCGGATGATGGCCATAGTCATCAATGATCGTCACATCATTCCATTCGCCCACTTTGGTAAAGCGACGGTTCACCCCGCCAAAGGCCGCCAAAGCCTCCCGGATTTCAGCCTTTTTCATCCCCAGATGCCGCGCCACCGCGATGGCGGACAGGGCATTCGAAACGTTGTGATCGCCGGGCATCGGCAAGGTGCAGCCTTCGATCACGTCATCCTCGGATTGCAGCGCCACATTGAAATGCGCGACGCCTTTTTCATAGCGCAGCCCCACCGCGCGCACATCCGCTTGTGCATTGAACCCATAGGTCACCACGCGCCGGTCGGTGATCTGGCCGACCAGCCGCTGCACCTCTTCATGATCTGTGCAACAGACCGCCAGACCATAAAACGGAATGTTCGACACGAAATCCTGAAACCCCTGTTTCAACGTGTCGAAATCACCCCAATGCTCCATATGCTCGGGGTCGATATTGGTCACAACCCCGATGGTTGCGGGCAAGCGGTTGAACGATCCGTCGCTCTCGTCTGCCTCAACCACCATCCACTCGCCCTGCCCCATGCGCGCGTTAGAGCCATAGGCGTGGATGATCCCGCCATTGATCACCGTTGGGTCAAACCCACCGGCAACCATAAGCTCTGCCATCATCGTCGTGGTTGTGGTTTTCCCATGTGTGCCAGCAATCGCGATGTTGGACTTGAGCCGCATCAGTTCGGCCAGCATGTCAGCGCGCCGCACCACCGGCAGGCCGCGCAACCGCGCCTCATCCAGTTCCGGATTGCCCGGTTTAATTGCTGTCGAAACAACAACCACCTCGGCCCCATCCAGGTTTTCCGCCCGTTGCCCCTCAAAGATCCGCGCCCCCAAATCCGCCAGACGATTGGTGATCTTCGACGCTTTCAGGTCAGACCCCTGCACCGTGTAGCCAAGGTTAACCAGCACCTCGGCAATGCCCGACATCCCAATCCCACCGATCCCGACAAAGTGGATCGGACCAATATCAACGGGCAGTTTGGTCGCGGCGTTCATGCGGCTGTTCCTTGTGTATCGGTTGGGGTGTGTCCGGCCAGTTCCTCGACCAGAGCGGCCAAATCCAGCGCGGCATCGGGCTTGGCGACCGAAAGTGCGGCACGCGACATCTGAACGGCGGCCTCCGGGTTTTGCAAGACAGAGAGGATTTGCTCTGACAGGCTCTCAATCGTCAGCTTGCCTTCCGGAATGCGGATCGCTGCCCCGGCCTCGACCAACCCACGCGCATTGGCGGTCTGGTGATCTGCCGTCGCAGCAGCATAAGGCACCAGAATAGAGGGCCGTCCAATGACCGAGATATCGGCCACGCTCGACGCGCCAGAGCGTGAGATCACAAGCTGCGCCTCACTCATGCGGTTGGGCACGTCATCAAAAAATGGTTGCACGTCCGCATTTACGCCCTGCTCGGCATAATATGCCGCAACGCGCTCACCATCCTCGTCCCGCGCCTGATGTGACACGCGCAAACGGTTCAGCGTATCAAGCGGCAGCGCCGCAATGGCGGGCGGTACAACGTCGGAAAGAATGCGCGCGCCCTGTGAGCCACCGATCACAAGGATCGACATCGGGTAATCACCGGGAACGATATAGGGCGCCGCTGCCTTGTCCTTGACCGACAGGCGCACCGGATTTCCCACATGTACCCCCTCGACACCTTCCGGCAATGTCGTCGGCCACGTGCCGCAGGCCACCTTATCCACACGTTTGGCAAATATCCCGTTCACGCGGCCCAAAACGCCGTTCTGTTCATGGATCATCCGTGGCCGCCGCAAAAGCCAGGCCGCGCCCAGCGCCGGGATCGACGGATAGCCCCCAAAGCCAACCACCACATCCGGCTTGTCCCGCAGCATCCGGCCTGCCATCGACAGCACGCCGCCAACGACGCGAATGGGCACCAAGGCTTTCGCCAGAATGCCGCCACGGGCAAAGGTCGCGCTGTCCACCTGCTCAATTTCGGTCGAGTGGGGAAAGCC
>CAZCOX010000379.1:0-2357 GCA_964500115.1 uncultured Rhodobacterales bacterium | reverse complement strand
GCGCTGTTCATCTCGATCCCGCACCTGCCAGCCGGGCAGCCAGCGCATATCGCGGTCAAGAGAGATATGCCGCATGTCGAATGTCTTGGCGATGGATGACGATAGAGTGGATTTACCGGCACCCGAACTGCCGATCACCATCACGCGCTTAGCTTTGGAAAGCTCATCGGCGGCGATTGTTAGGTCAACAAAGTTGGGCATCACTCCCAGCGGTAATTGAAGGACACCGAGACGCGTTCGTCTTCGGCCTCGTTCATCACAACCTCGTGTCGCAGCCAGCTTTCCCAAAGCAAGACGTCGCCGACAGCGGGTTTGACATAGACAAAGCTCTTCAACTCGTCGCGTGCGTCTTTGCGGCGGGGCGGGGCGGCCATCATCATGGCGTGGCGTGGGTCTTCCAGCTTCAGGGCAGACGCGCCTTCGGGCATCGACACGTAGGTGGTGCCGGAAATGACCGAGTGCGGGTGGATATGCGCGGAGTGAAACCCACCTTCGGGCAGGATATTGATCCAGATGTCTTCCAAAACCAGATCGCGCCCGTCGAGGTCAAACTCAAGGTCTTCTGCAAATGCCGCCACATGGGCATCCAACGATTTGACCAGATCTGCAAAGACTGGGAACCGCCAAGGCAGATCGGTCAGTGAGGCGTAAGAGGTGTAGCCGGGATAGCCATTGTCCTCGCACCACTGCTGCCCCGCATCGTCATCTTGAGCGATGGCAAAGCAGGACGCTTCCATCTCATCGGCATCAATAGTTGGCCCATGCTCAGACAAGGGCGCGTGATAGAGACGGGTGACGAAAAGGGATCGGATATTTGACATGCATCGCTTCTACCCTCCAAATCATTCGATTGCGAGAGTGCCAGAGTGCGATTGACGGGCCGCGGTGCGGCGAACCACTGGTTGTGAGATGCGCTTCATGGTGACGTCCCGCATAACTTGAGACTTGAGCACTGCGGCAGCCAAATCGCCGTGCCGTGAGGGCGGCCCGGCGATGGCGCGGCCGCTGCGCCGCTGTTCGCGCCAAGCCCCCAACAAACCCCTTGCACCATCGTCCCATCCCCCCTATACGCGCCACCTCATACACCTCCACCGGGAATCAGGGTGACCTGCGCCAATGACAGGGCTCTCCGGTGATGTTGATAGAAAGGAATGGCGAGATGAACGCCAAGGAACTCGGTGATAAAACACCGGATCAGCTTCGTGATAAGTTGGTCAACCTCAAGAAAGAGGCTTTCAACCTGCGTTTCCAGGCGGCCACAGGCCAGCTTGAAAACACCGCGCGTATCCGTCAGGTGCGCCGTGACGTGGCGCGTGTGAATACCGTGCTGAACCAAAAAGCGGCAGACGCCGCAAGCGACGCGTAAGAGGAGGCCCGATAGATGCCCAAACGTATCCTGTCCGGCACCGTCACATCGACAGCCAACGCACAAACCGTGACTGTCTCTGTTGAGCGCCGCTTCAAGCACCCGGTTCTTCAAAAGACGATCCGGAAGTCCAAGAAATATCGCGCCCATGATGAGGCCGAGAAATTCGCAGTAGGTGATACAGTCCGCATTCAGGAATGTGCGCCCAAGTCGAAGACCAAACGTTGGGAGGTTATCGCTTAATCGCGGTAGCCTTTCGGCTTTTACGAAACCCCCGGGCCAATGTCCTAAACTCAGGCGGTCCGGGACGTCGGGAGAAAACTTATGATCCAGATGCAGACCAATCTGGATGTTGCTGACAACAGCGGCGCACGCCGTGTTCAGTGCATCAAGGTTCTGGGTGGGTCCAAGCGGAAATACGCATCGGTGGGTGACATCATCGTTGTTTCCGTGAAGGAAGCCATCCCGCGCGGTCGCGTAAAGAAAGGTGACGTCCGCAAGGCCGTCGTCGTACGCACCGCCAAAGAAGTCCGTCGCGAAGACGGCACAGCCATCCGCTTTGACCGCAATGCAGCCGTGATCCTGAACAACGCAGGTGAGCCGGTTGGTACGCGTATCTTCGGGCCGGTTGTGCGTGAACTGCGCGCCAAGAACTTCATGAAGATTATCTCACTTGCTCCGGAGGTGCTGTAATGGCTGCGAAACTCCGCAAAGGTGACAAGGTGATCGTTCTTGCCGGTAAAGACAAAGGCAAGCAGGGCACCATCGCCTCTGTTGACCCAAAGGCTGGCAAAGCCGTGGTTGATGGTGTGAACATGGCAATCCGCCATGTGCGTCAGACACAGAACACGCAAGGTGGCCGCACGCCAAAGGCGATGCCGATCGACCTCAGCAATCTGTCGCTGATCGACGCAAACGGCAAAGCAACGCGCGTTGGCTTCCGTATGGAAGGTGACAAGACAGTGCGTTTCGCCAAGACAACAGGGGATGT
>CAZCOX010000378.1:0-2365 GCA_964500115.1 uncultured Rhodobacterales bacterium | reverse complement strand
GGTTCGACACTCGCTATGTTCAATGCGAACGCCCCACCGTTGTGACTGGTGGTGAACTGTCACTGAGCATGCTGGATTTGGTCTACAACCCCACCGCGCGTACCTATCAGGCGCCTTTGCAGCTGAAATCCACCGGCGGCATCTTCATCGTTGACGACCTTGGTCGCCAGCAGGAACCGCCGCAAAAGCTGGTGAACCGCTGGATTGTTCCTCTGGAAGAAGCGCGCGATATCCTTGCCCTGCAATCGGGTGAAAAGTTTGAAGTTCCCTTTGACACCCTCGTGATCTTTTCCACCAACTTCCACCCGAACGAGATTTTCGACCAAGCCGCCCTGCGCCGGATCTTCTTCAAGATCAAAATCGACGGTCCGAACCAGGCAAACTTCCTCAAGATCTTCTCGCTGGTGGCGAAAAAGAAAAAGATGCAGCTGTGCGAGAAATCACTCATTCACCTGCTCAAAACCAAATACCCGACGATCAACAACGTCTATGCCAACTACCAGCCGATCTTTTTGATCGACCAGATGATCGCGGTTTGTGACTTCGAAGGCTGGCCCTACAAGATGACGCCAGAACTGATTGATCGGGCCTGGGCGAACATGTTTGTGAAGGACGAACACATCGTCAAGTAACGCCTGCAGGCTCGCGATTTTCATAGCAAAAACCGCAGCCGGAAAACGGGTGTGGCGGCGGTTAAATTTTGGCCGATTCCACTTGACGGCACAGCGCCGCTGTCATAGCACCCGCCCACCGTGGCGCGGTAGCTCAGTTGGTTAGAGCGAACGACTCATAATCGTTAGGTCGGGGGTTCGAGTCCCCCCCACGCCACCACTTCTCCCTCAATCAAGTCACGCTGATAGACGACGTTTTCGCGTGCCGCTTTATGTTACAAATTTTCTAGTCTTTTCACGATGTGTAACTTATTTGTTGCCACACACCCGATAGACGATTACCTTACGCGCAAGCGAACAGACGGATTAAACCGATGCAAGACGCGTATATCTGCGATGGCGTGCGCACGCCAATCGGCCGCTACGGCGGCAGTCTTGCCTCTGTCCGCACCGACGATCTGGCCGCGCTGCCCATTGCCGCTTTGATGTCGCGCAACGCGGGTCTCGACCCGGCCGCGATTGACGAGGTGATACTCGGCTGCGCCAACCAAGCAGGCGAAGATAACCGCAACGTCGCCCGCATGGCAGCCCTTCTTGCCGGGCTTCCCGACACCGTTCCGGGCAGCACCATCAACCGCCTCTGTGCCAGCGGTATGGATGCGATTGGTTTTGCTGCACGCGGCGTGAAGTCGGGCGATTACGACCTGACCATCGCTGGCGGCGTCGAAAGCATGAGTCGCGCACCCTTCGTGATGCCGAAAGCCACCAGCGCGTTCACCCGCAGCAATGCGGTATACGACACAACCATTGGCTGGCGCTTTGTCAATCCGGCGATGCGCGCGGCCTATGGCACAGACTCCATGCCCGAAACGGCTGATAACATTGCTGCCGACTATAACGTCAGCCGCGCTGATCAGGATGTCTTTGCCGCCGCGTCGCAAGCCAAATGCGCGGCTGCTCAGGCGGCAGGTGTATTTGCTGACGAAATCGTTCCAGTCGAGATCCCGCAGCGCAAAGGCGACGCGCTGATCGTGCAAACGGACGAACACCCGCGCCCCGACACAACGGTTGAACACCTCGCCAAGCTCAAAGGCATCAATAGGCCAGACCTGTCCGTCACGGCTGGCAATGCCAGCGGCGTGAACGACGGGGCAGCCGCGTTGATTGTCGCGTCCGAAGCGGCGGCCAAGGCCAACAGCCTTACTCCAATGGCCCGCGTTATCGGCATGGCCTCCACCGGGGTCGCGCCCCGGATCATGGGGATCGGGCCAGTCACGGCGAGCCGCAGAGTACTGGATCGGGCAAATCTCAGCATCGACCAGATGGATGTGATAGAATTGAACGAAGCGTTTGCCGCACAAGCGCTGGCAACAACGCGCGCGTTGGGCCTTGCCGATGACGACCCACGGGTGAACCCGAACGGTGGGGCCATTGCACTGGGTCATCCGCTGGGGATGTCGGGCGCAAGGCTTGTGCTCACTGCGGCGCGGCACCTCGAACGCACGGGCGGTCGCTACGCGCTCTGCACGATGTGTGTTGGCGTCGGCCAAGGTGTGGCGATGATTATCGAAAGGATCTAACGAGATGTACGCACAGATGATCAAATCCGAGGCGACACAGGATGATCCTGAAAAGCTTGCCGCCTTTCAGGCCCGCATCGATGCCGGTGACAAGATAGAACCGAAAGAGTGAATGCCCCAGAGGCATCGCAAGACCCTGATCCGCCAGATCGGCCAGCACGCGCATTCCGAAAT
>CAZCOX010000377.1:0-2380 GCA_964500115.1 uncultured Rhodobacterales bacterium | reverse complement strand
TTCTTGAAGACAATGCACGGACGCCATCGGGTGTGAGCTACATGCTCGAAAACCGCGAAACCATGCTGCAGATGTTCCCGGAATTATTCTCAAAGAACAAAGTGCAGAGTGTTCAAAGCTATCCGGCTGATCTGCGCCGTTCGCTCGCGGCCTGTGCACCCTCGATGACGGGTGGCAAGCCAACCGTCGCCGTGTTGACGCCGGGTATCTACAATTCAGCCTATTTTGAACATGCGTTTTTGGCCGACCAGATGGGTGTCGAATTGGTCGAAGGGCATGATCTTCAAGTTGTGGATGGCCGCATCGCCATGCGCACGACGTGCGGGTACAAGCCGATTGATGTGCTTTATCGGCGGGTGGATGACGATTTTCTTGATCCGTTGAACTTTAACCCCGAAAGCCAGTTGGGTGTGCCGGGCATCATGGATGTGTATCGCGCGGGCGGGATCACGATTGCCAATGCGCCGGGAACGGGCATCTCGGATGATAAGGCCATCTATTCCTACATGCCGGAAATTGTGGAGTTCTATACAGGCGAACGCCCTCTGCTGCAGAACGTCCCGACGTGGCGATGTTCAGAGCCTGATTCACTGGCATATGTGCTCGACAACCTTGAAGATCTGGTTGTGAAAGAGGTGCACGGCTCTGGCGGTTACGGCATGCTGATTGGTCCCACGGCCACCAAGAAAGACATCGCCGCGTTCCGCCGAAAGTTGAAGGCGCGGCCCAAGAATTACATCGCCCAACCTACGCTGAGCCTTTCGACGGTTCCGATCTTTTCGCGTCAGGGCCTGTCGCCGCGCCACGTCGATTTGCGGCCCTTTGTTTTGGTCAGCCCGGATGGCATCAAGATCACGCCCGGCGGATTGACGCGTGTCGCGCTCAAGAAAGGGTCGCTGGTTGTGAACTCTTCGCAAGGTGGCGGCACCAAAGACACCTGGGTTCTGGAGGAGTAGGGCGATGCTGGGAAAAACCGCAAACGGCCTCTTCTGGATGTACCGTTACATGGAGCGCGCGGAAAACGCCGCGCGCTTGATCGAAACGGGGCAGCGCATTGCATTGACCCGCCTCAATCAATCTGACGAGGAATGGGCGTCTGTTTTGAAATCTGCGGATTGTTGGACAGGCTACCAATCGCAGCATGACGATATCACGCGGGATCAGGCCGTGGACTGGATGCTTCGGAACAAGGACAACCCGTCATCCGTGATTTCGAGCGTTGGCGCCGCGCGGCAGAATGCGCGGCTCGTACGGACAGGTATCACCGGCGAGGTCTGGGAGGCGATCAATTCAGCCTACATGGCGCTGAAAGACGCGTTGGCGCGCCGCGTCACTGAGAGGGATTTGCCCGGCGTCCTGCGCCTGGTCCGGCATCACGCGGCGCTGGTTCGGGGCGTGACCCATGGGACAATGCTGCGCAACGACATCTATGACTTTGCGCGGCTTGGCACGTTTATGGAACGAGCCGACAACACCGCGCGCATCTTGGACGTCAAATACTACGTTCTATTGCCGTCAGCGCGATCAGTTGGAACGTCGTTGGACAACGTTCAGTGGGAAACGATTTTGCGATCCGTGTCTGCACGTGGTGGGTTCCGTCTTGAATACGGCGGCGGCGGCGGCCCGCGTGACATCGCGCATTTCCTGATCCTCGACAAACGCATGCCGCGATCGCTGGCGTTTTGTGTGGGTAAGCTTTGCGATAACTTGGGCTATCTCGCGGGCGACGGCGACTACGGTGCTGAGTCGCGCGCACGCGTGGGTGAGTTGCAAAACGGTCTGTTGTCAAAAAACATCGAAGGCATTTTTGATTTTGGTCTTCATGAATTCTTGCAAAAAACCCTTCAGGAGTTGTCTGGTATCTCTTACCAGATTGAACAGGATTTCAGGTTCTATGCCTGATCTGATAACACCCATACGCTTATGCGCCTGACCATCAAACACACGACACGCTACAGCTTTGACGCGCCCGTCCGTTATGGCCTGCAACAGCTGCGCAAAACGCCCAAAAGCACCTACAACCAATCGGTTTTGAAATGGGACACCCAGATCGAAAACGGAAAGAGGGAAGCGACGTACGACGATCATCACCGCAATACGACAGAACTGGTCAGCTTTGACGCGGATACACAGTCGTTGTCTGTGGTTTGCAATGGCGAGGTCGAAATCACGGACAACAACGGAATCCTGGGCAACCATCAGGGTTGCGCGCCACTTTGGCTTTATCAACGCGCGACACCCCAGACGGTTGCCGGGGCTGGAACCAAGGGCTTGCTCAAGGGTTTGGCAGCAAAAGACGGACTTGCAGCCCTCCATGAGCTCTCGGAACGCATACGCGACGCCGTGCCATACACGCTTGGCGCGTCAGAACCCGATTGGA
>CAZCOX010000376.1:0-2398 GCA_964500115.1 uncultured Rhodobacterales bacterium | reverse complement strand
GCTTAAATCGCGCGCAAAGTGTCGTAAAACCCGATCAGGGGCAAGGCATAGTCATCGCTTTGTTGCGGCAACGGATCGAAGTTGGGGTTTCACGGTTTGGCGAATAGTTTACTGGATCAGTGCGGAACACTAGACCCCGAAACACCTGTGTTAATCGCTGGGCCGACAGCGAGTGGGAAGTCCGAACTTGCGTTGCAGATTGCTGAAGCGCAGGGCGGTGTCATCGTGAATGCAGATGCCATTCAGGTTTATGACGACTGGCGTGTGCTGACGGCGCGCCCCGGTCCGGAGGACGAAGCGCGCGCACGACACGTGCTTTACGGGCATATCCCGGGCCATCACCCCTACTCGGTGGGTGATTGGCTTCGCGAGGTGCAGGCGTTTCTGAACGGGTCTGAGCGTCCGATCATTGTGGGCGGCACCGGGCTTTATTTTACGGCACTGACCGAAGGTCTTGCCGAAATACCACCGACGCCACCGGGCATTCGTGAGGCAGCGATGACGCGTATCGCGAACGAAGGACATGACGCGTTGGCGAACGAACTCGATCCCGAAACGCGCGCATCGATTGATCTGAATAATCCGATGCGCGTTCAGCGGGCTTGGGAAGTTTTGATATCCACTGGCAAACCGCTGGCAGAGTGGCAGGCCAACACACCTCCACCCCTAGTGCCGCTTGCAAAAACTCAAGCCTTTGTTGTGAACGCGCCAAAAGACTGGCTAACACCGCGCATCGAAAAGCGGTTCGCGGCCATGGCGGAAACCGGGGCGCTGGACGAGGCCCGCGCCAACCATCCCACATGGTCGCGGGACCTGCCCTCGGCTAAGGCGATAGGTGCGGCAGAACTCATGGCAGTAATCGAAGGCGAAATGACGCTCCACGACGCCTGTGACCGCGCGACAATCCTGACCCGTCAATTCGCAAAACGCCAACGCACGTGGTTCCGGTCACGTATGCAAAACTGGCAACGGATTGACCCAACGGAAACTGAATCAGCTTGATCGGCGCGAAGTGGCGCTTGCAAACAAATGTCGCAATAAGACAAGGTCTATGTCGCAATCAGACCGAAAAACGTCTAAACTGGCGATTGACGCGGCTGCGCGCATGGGGCGCAATACCGTGGAACACAAAACGCTCTGACTCATAACCCGGAAAAGGATGGTCAGCGCTGCCAATACACGTGTCACAGGGAGAAACAGATGACGCACCACACCCCGATTAATCGGCTGCATCCGTCAGCCGAAATGTACGCGCGCGAATTCAAGGACGGTCACATCGACCGCCGCGAATTCCTGACGCGGACAACAGCGCTTGGCCTGACAGCGTCGGCCGCGTACGCGCTTGGCGGATTGACCCAGCCGGTTCAGGCGGCAGGTCATGCGCAGCAAGGCGGGACAATCCGCTACCAGATGGAAGTGCGCGCGCTTAAAGACCCGCGGACTTACGACTGGACACAGATCGCGACGTTCACGGCGGGCTGGCTTGAGTACCTCGTTGAGTACAACAACGACGGTTCGTTCGAGCCGATGCTTCTGGAAAGCTGGGAAGCCAACGCGGACGCCACCGAATACACATTGAAGGTTCGTCAGGGTGTGAAGTGGAACAACGGCGACGATTTCACCGCTGAAGACGTGGCACGCAACATCGAAGGCTGGTGTGATTCCACCCTCGAAGGTAACTCCATGGCCGCGCGTATGGCGTCGCTGGTGGACGAAGCCACAGGCAAAGCCGCAGAAGGCGCAATCACGGTTGTGGACAGCCACACTGTTTTGCTGAAAGCCAACGTTCCAGACATCACTCTGGTGCCCGGCATGGCGGACTACCCTGCCGCAATCGTGCATTCGAGCTTTGACGCGAACAACATGCTGGCCAACCCGATCGGTACGGGCTTCATGCTGCCGGAAAGCCACGAAGTTGGTGTGAAAGGCGTACTTGTCCGCAACGAAGGCTTCGATTGGTGGGGCTATGAAGCGGGCAAAGGCGGCTACATCGACCGCATTGAGTTCATCGACTACGGCACCGACCCTGCAGCCTTCCTCGCGGCTTACGAGTCCGAAGAGATTGACATGAACTGGGAATCCGTCGGCGAATTCATCGACGTGTTTGACGCCATTGGTTTGACCCGTTCGGAAATCCCATCCGGCTTTACCATCGTCATCCGTCCGAACCAGCTCGCCGAAGATGACGCTGGCAACAAGATCTACGGTGACAAGCGCGTCCGCCAGGCTTTGGCCATGGCAGTCGACAACGCCGTTTGCCTTGAACTTGGTATGGCCGGTTATGGTATCGAAGCCGACAACAGCCACGTTGGTCCGATGCACCCGGAATACGCCGATGTTCCGCGCATTCCGTTCGATCCGGCCAAAGCCAAAGCGCTTATGGACGAAGCGGGCATGG
>CAZCOX010000375.1:0-2398 GCA_964500115.1 uncultured Rhodobacterales bacterium | reverse complement strand
GCTTAAATCGCGCGCAAAGTGTCGTAAAACCCGATCAGGGGCAAGGCATAGTCATTGCTTTGTTTTGGCAGCAGATCGAAGTCGGGGTTTCACGGTTTGGCGGATAGTTTACTGGATCAGTGCGGAACACTTGACCCCAACACGCCTGTTTTGATCGCGGGCCCTACGGCGAGTGGGAAGTCCGAACTTGCGGTGCAGATTGCAGAAGCGCAGGGCGGTGTCATTGTTAATGCGGATGCCATTCAGGTTTATGACGACTGGCGTGTGCTGACCGCGCGCCCCGGTACGGTGGACGAAGCGCGCGCAAGACACGTGCTTTACGGGCATATCCCGGGCGATCATCCCTACTCCGTGGGCGATTGGCTGCGCGAGGTGCAGGCGTTTCTGAACGGGTCTGAGCGTCCGATCATTGTGGGCGGCACCGGGCTTTATTTTACGGCACTGACCGAAGGTCTTGCCGAAATACCACCGACGCCACCGGGCATTCGTGAGGCAGCGATGACGCGTATCGCGAAAGAAGGACATGACGCGTTGGCGAGCGAACTCGATCCCGAAACGCGCGCATCGATTGATCTGAACAATCCAATGCGCGTACAGCGAGCGTGGGAAGTTTTGACGTCCACCGGCAAACCGCTGACAGAGTGGCAGGCTAACACGCCTCCACCTCTATTACCGCTTGCTGAAACTCAAGCTTTTGTTGTGAACGCACCAAAAGACTGGCTGACACCGCGCATCGAAAAGCGGTTCGCGGCCATGGTTGAAACCGGGGCGCTGGACGAGGCCTGCGCCAACCACCCCACGTGGTCGCCAGACCAGCCCTCAGCCAAAGCGATTGGTGCGGCAGAACTCATGGCGGTGATCGACGGCAAAATGACCCTTTCCGAGGCCTGTAAGCGCGCGACAATCCTGACCCGCCAATTCGCCAAACGCCAACGCACGTGGTTCCGGTCACGTATGCAAAGCTGGCAGTGGATTGACCCTAGGGAAACTGAGTCAGCTTGATCGGCGCGAAGTGGCGCTCGCAAACAAATGTCGCAATAAGACAAGGTCTATGTCGCAATCAGACCTAAAAACGTCTAAACTAGCGATTGACGCGGCTGCGCGCATGGGGCGCAATGCCGTGGAACACAAAACGCGCTGACGCATAACCCGGAAAAGGATGGTCAGCGCTGCCAATACACGTGTCACAGGGAGAAACAGATGACGCACCACACCCCGATTAATCGGCTGCATCCGTCAGCCGAAATGTACGCGCGCGAATTCAAGGACGGTCACATCGACCGCCGCGAATTCCTGACGCGGACAACAGCGCTTGGCCTGACAGCGTCAGCCGCATACGCGCTTGGCGGATTGACCCAGCCGGTTCAGGCGGCAGGTCATGCACAGCAAGGCGGGACGATCCGCTACCAGATGGAAGTACGCGCGCTCAAAGACCCGCGCACCTACGACTGGACACAGATCGCGACATTCACCGCCGGTTGGCTTGAATACCTCGTTGAGTACAACAATGACGGTTCGTTCGAGCCGATGCTGCTGGAAAGCTGGGAAGCCAACGCCGACGCCACCGAGTACACGCTGAAGGTTCGACAGGGTGTGAAGTGGAACAACGGCGACGACTTCACCGCTGAAGACGTGGCGCGCAACATCGAAGGCTGGTGTGATTCCACACTCGAAGGTAACTCCATGGCCGCGCGCATGGCGTCGCTGGTGGACGAAGCCACAGGCAAAGCCGCAGAAGGCGCAATCACGGTTGTGGACAGCCACACTGTTTTGCTGAAAGCCAACGTGCCAGACATCACGCTGGTGCCCGGCATGGCGGACTACCCCGCCGCGATCGTGCATTCGAGCTTTGACGCCAACAACATGCTGGCCAACCCGATTGGCACAGGCTTCATGCTGCCGGAAAGCCACGAAGTTGGCGTGAAGGGTGTGCTGGTCCGCAACGAAGGCTTCGACTGGTGGGGCTATGAGGCGGGCAAAGGCGGCTACATCGACCGCATCGAGTTCATCGACTACGGCACTGACCCGGCTGCGTTCCTCGCGGCTTACGAGTCCGAAGAGATTGACATGAACTGGGAATCCGTCGGCGAATTCATCGACGTGTTCGACGCCATTGGTCTGACCCGTTCGGAAATCCCGTCCGGCTTTACCATCGTCATCCGTCCGAACCAGCTGGCCGAAGATGACGCGGGCAACAAGATCTACGGTGACAAACGCGTCCGCCAGGCCTTGGCCATGGCGGTTGACAACTCTGTTTGCCTTGAACTTGGCATGGCCGGTTATGGTATCGAGGCCGACAACAGCCATGTTGGCCCGATGCACCCGGAATATGCCGATGTCCCTCGCATTCCGTTCGATCCGGCCAAAGCCAAAGCGCTTATGGACGAAGCGGGCATGG
>CAZCOX010000374.1:0-2399 GCA_964500115.1 uncultured Rhodobacterales bacterium | reverse complement strand
AAACACCCATGAGCGACCGGCTGCACCGGCTCTTCGCCCCGAAATCCGTCGCCGTCATTGGCGGCGGCGCGTGGTGTTCCTCCGTCTTGCAGTCGCTCGACCGGATGGGGTTTGCAGGTACCGTCTGGCATGTGCATCCGAAGGCGGATGGGGCTGTGCGCGCGGTCAAGGACCTGCCAGACGCACCCGATGCCTGTTTTATCGGCGTCAATCGCGCAGCGACTATCGACGTGGTCAAAGCATTGTCGAAACTGGGCGCAGGCGGCGCGGTGTGTTTTGCCAGCGGATTTGCCGAGGCCGAGGACGGGGCGGACCTCAGCACGCAGCTTCTTCAAGCGGCGGGCGGCATGGCGATTGTCGGTCCAAATTGCTACGGCTTTGTCAATGCGCTCGACCGGGTGGCGGTCTGGCCGGATGTGCATGGGCTGGTGCCGGTTGAGGCCGGCGTGGCGATCCTGACCCAAAGCTCCAACATCGCGCTCAATATCTCCATGCAACAGCGGGGTCTGCCCGTTGGATTTCTGGGAACCGCCGGCAATCAGGCGCAAATTGGTATCGCTCAAATGGCGCAGCACTTGATCCACGATCCGCGCATCACGGCCCTGGGCTTACACATAGAAGGTGTCGGTGACCTTTCTGAATTGCAGGCGCTTGCCCAACAGTCCGAGAAGCTCGGCAAACCGATCATCGTGTTCAAGCCCGGCGTCTCAGACGCGGCGCAGATTGCAGCTGTCTCGCATACCGCGTCACTGGCCGGATCGGATTCCGGTGCTGGTGCGTTGTTCCAACGCTTGGGCCTCAAACGCGTGCGCACGCTTGATGCGATGATTGAAGCGCTGAAACATGCACATCTTTATGGTGCCATTGCGCCGGGCAGCATCGCGTCCTTGTCCTGTTCCGGTGGTGAAGCGAGCCTGATGGCGGATGGGGGCGACCTTCGCGGGTTGCATTTCGCCGATCTGACGCCAGAGCAGGATGCGGCCCTCGAAACCACGCTCGGGCCTTTGGTAACCCGCGCCAATCCGCTCGATTATCACACCTTTATCTGGAATGACGCAGACACGATGGCCAAGGTCTATGGGACCATGGCGCAGGGAACGGCAGACTTGACCATTGTTGTGGTCGATTTCCCGAGGGCCGACCGATGCCAGACCACGCATTGGGACTGCGTGATTGAGGCCGCACGGCAGGCGCGGAGCAAAACCGGCGCTCGGATCGCTTTACTCGCAACCTTCTCTGAGAACATGCCCGAGGCGCTGGCGGCTGAGTTGATGGCGGACGGCATTCTACCGCTCAGCGGAATGGAAGCGGCGCTGGATGCATTGGCCGCACTTTATAACGACGGCGCAACAGCAGACCCGCATCGCGATATCCCGATTCCGTGCCCGAGCGCCGATCCCGCCATGCTGGACGAGGCGGCGGCGAAGGCCGCGCTGGTGGTGGCAGGGTTGGATGTGCCTAAAGGGGTTTCAGCCGATACCCCCGACGAGATCGCGGCAAAAGCCGCTCTAATTCTCCCGGTTGCACTGAAAGCGCGCGGGCTCGCACATAAGAGTGACGCCGGTGGGGTCGTGCTAGACCTGTCGTGTGAAGACGCCATCCGTGCGGCAGCCCTGACTATGGATGCGGAAAGTTATTATGCCGAAGAGATGATCACGGATGGCGTGGTCGAGCTATTGGTCGCGATCCTGGCCGACCCAGCTCATGGGTATGTGCTGACCTTGGGGGCAGGGGGGGTGCTGACCGAATTGTGGGCAGACACGCAGCACCTGCTTGTGCCAGCCACCGCGTCTGAAATTGATGCCGCCCTGACAGCGTTGCGCATCGGTCCGATGTTGGATGGCTACCGCAGCAAACCCGCCATTGACCGCAACGCGGTAATCTCCGCCATCCTGCGCCTTCAAGACTATGTCGTTGCGCAATCTGGTCGGGTCGCCGAGATTGAAATCAACCCGCTTATTCTGACACCGACCCGCGCGGTGGTGGCAGATGCGCTTATTCGAAAGGACATGTGATGGACACGCCTTTGCATCAGGAACGCCGGGGTCATGTGCTCGAAGTCACATTAAACCGTCCCAAGGCCAATGCCATCGATCTGCAAACCAGCCGGGTGATGGGCGAGGTGTTCAAGTCTTTTCGCGACGACCCGGAATTGCGTGTGGCGATTATCACCGGGGCAGGGGACAAGTTCTTTTGCCCCGGCTGGGATTTGAAAGCCGCCGCTGACGGGGATGAGGTGGATGGCGACTACGGTGTCGGCGGATTTGGCGGTTTGCAGGAGTTACGTGATCTGAACAAACCGGTGATCGCTGCCGTGAACGGCATTTGCTGTGGCGGCGGTTTGGAGCTGGCGTTGAGTGCGGACATCATCCTGGCGGCGGATCATGCGAGCTTTGCCT
>CAZCOX010000373.1:0-2399 GCA_964500115.1 uncultured Rhodobacterales bacterium | reverse complement strand
ACTTCCCCCCATTTGAAATTCCAAAGTGGAATAGCAGAGGGACAGCATGGCACAGTTCCGTAGTTTACCCTAGGTAAATCTTCCGAACATCATGCTCCCCCTGTCACCCCTGCGGGTGACAACACCCCTGCGCCGCTATTGCTAAACCAGTCGCATTACGTGTCAGACCATGAGGATGCAAAGCCATGACAGACTGGACAGAGATCACCCGCAATGCCCGCACGTCCGGCGATTTCGCAGGGCGCAGCACCGCAGAACAGGACGCCTATTTCGCCGCTTTTGCGGGTGACGGGCATCGGGTGACAGACCGCGCGCGACACCTGTGGAGCTGGACACGCGCGACAACCGCGCGCCTGTCGCGCTATGCTGCGGCCATGACCCGGCCTTTCAAAACCCCATGACGGAAGAGGACGCCGTCCGCGCCGTCCTTGAGGCGGATCTTGCCAGCTACATGGCCCGCGACAAGCACGCCTGGGAGCAGCACTGGGTTCAGGAGGACCGCTTTCACAGCATTATGGAATGCGGCACGATGCAGATCGCCAAAGGCTATGCGGCGTTCCGCCAGAACGTGTTTGCGGCCATGGACGCAGATCCCGACCCGGTCGAGGCCGACATTCGCCTTGAGAACATGCAGATCGATATGCGCGGTGATCTGGCCTGGGCGACCTTCGAAGAGGTGGTGACCGACACAAGCAACCCGCAGGCCGCCCCCAACCTGTCGCATAATTTCCGCCTGCTGGAGCGGCAGGACGGGCGCTGGCGCATCCTCTTTCACGGCTGCTGGGCCGAACCGCTGCGCGATATCGAAACACCCGCGGTGGAGGTGTCGGAGACCTGCGAAGTGCTCTGGATGAACATGTCTGCCGCCACCTGCCTCAAGTCCTTTGCCGGGCTCACGGTCAGCCACGGCACTTTGCGCGCCGCCAGCCCGGCCTGGGACAAAGCCCTGCGCGACACCGTTGCCCGCTCCCACGGGTTAACCGGGTTTGGCGTGTTCAATCAGGCCGCATCAGAAGGCGGGGGGCAGGTGACCTTTCCCGTGGTGCTGGGCGAAGACGACGATGGCGGACTGCTCATCTGCCGCGTCCGCGTGGCCGATGGCCGGGTCTATGTGCTCTTTGGCGATGACCCCGATCTCACCACCCAGCTTGACGTCGCCCGCGTGATCTTTGGCCTCTCCGAGACCCAGACCGAGATCGTCCGCCTGATCGCGCAAGGCCACGATCTGGCGGCAATCGCAGGCGAGCTTGGCATCACCAAAAACACCGCCCGCACCCACCTCCGCCGCGTCTTCGAAAAAGTCGGCGTCAGCAGCCAGATCGAACTCCTGCGCCGGCTGGTGAGTTTTAGTGTGTAGGGGTGAACCTTCGAAGAGGTTCCGATACCCTCACTTGGGCCATTCTTCATCCCTCCAATCCCGGCGGCTGTGGATGACCCGCAGGATTGTCACGGCGTCATCCGTCAGCGCGTAGGCGATGATATACGGGGTACGCGCGATGGACTTCTCGTAAGTACCGGAAACGCGCCCATACCGGCCAATGGGTGATTGACCAAGCAGTGTTGCGGCCTGGTCAATGCGATCCGCGACACCCATGGCGGCGCGCGGGTCTTTTTTCGCAATGTAGAAAATAGCGTCTTCGAAGTCTTGCAGTGCGGAGAACGCCCAAGTGACCCTGCGCATCAATCTTTCTGCGCGCGGTCGATGCTCGCCCGTATCTGCGTCATGGCGTCGTCATGGGGTACAAGGCGTCCCGCTTCCATGTCGGCAAGCCCGCGCTCAACACCCTCCACAATGCCCAACTCACGCTCCAGGTAACGCTCAATGGCATCATTGGCGAGGTAGGACTTACTGCGGTCGGTACGGTTGGCCAACGCGGTGAGCTTTGCCTTGGTTGTCGGCGACATGCGCACCGTCAATGTGGTGCTGGCGTTCTCGGGGTCAGCTGGATGCATGGTCATGAACACGTTGTAACACAACCGAACACAAAGTCATTCGATTCTGGGAATCTTGAAGGTGCTGACCTTGATCGCCAAATGTAGGGTGCGTGCTCGCACGCACCGTTGGAGTAATTTTTCGACACAAAGCCCACAATCTTAACAAACCCTTAATAGGTCCGATCCGGCCCCAATGTTTCGCGCGCGAAACATTTTACTAACACCAGGTTAATCTGACAGGGCCGCGAGCACGTCGCGACCGACGTCTTTCCAGCTGCGCAAAGTGGCCCCGGCTATGCGGGCTTCCAGTGCTCCACGTTGCTCCGGATCGAGCAGCCGCAGCACCGCCGCTTCGATGCTCTGCATCGACCCGGGGTCGCAATAGGCCACCAGATCACCCCCCACCTCGGGCATGGAGGCGGCCTGCGACACGACCCCGGTTTTGCCCGCGCTCAGCCCTTCGC
>CAZCOX010000372.1:0-2401 GCA_964500115.1 uncultured Rhodobacterales bacterium | reverse complement strand
ACTTGCCCAGTCACGGCGTCGTAGCCATTTGAAAATCAACCAGATTTCCTTCATGCCTCCTCCTATTGACTGGGCAAGTCTGCCCGACCAACGTGGTGCTGTAATTGGGTACGGACCCTAGCCCATAGCCGTCATCATTTCGCGCCCCACCAGCATGCGCCGGATTTCCGACGTGCCCGCCCCGATCTCCATAAGCTTGGCATCGCGGAAAATACGCGCCACCGGCGCGTCGGACAGAAAGCCAGCGCCGCCCATGGCTTGCACTGCCTGATGCGCCTGTTTCATTGCTTCTTCCGAGGCGTAAAGACAGCAAGCCGCCGCATCCTGCCGGGTCACATCACCTCGATCACAGGCCTTGGCCACTTCGTAGACGTACGCCCGGGCGGAATTCATGGCGGTATACATGTCCGCCATCTTGCCCTGCATCAGTTGGAATTTGCCAATCGGTTGTCCGAACTGTTTGCGATCGGCCATGTAAGGCATGATCTCATCCAGACAGGCGGCCATGATGCCAAGGCCGATGCCCGCAAGCACCACGCGTTCATAGTCAAGGCCCGACATCAGCACACGGACGCCTTTGCCCTCTTCTCCGAGGACATTCTCAAAGGGCACTTCAACGTTTTCAAAGATCAGTTCTGCGGTGTTCGACCCCCGCATTCCGAGCTTGTCGAAATGCGGACTGGTGGAGAATCCTGTCATGGATTTTTCAATCAGAAACGCGGTGATTCCCTTGGACCCTGCGTCGGGATCGGTCTTGGCATAGACCACCAGCGTCTCTGCATCAGGGCCATTGGTGATCCAGTACTTATTGCCATTCAAGCGGTAGTGATCGTTCCGTTTTTCCGCGCGCAGCTTCATCGACACGACGTCAGACCCTGCCCCCGGTTCGGACATCGCCAGCGCGCCGACATGTTCACCCGAGATCAGCTTGGGCAGGTACTTCGCCTTTTGGTCCGCGTTACCATTCAGCTTGATCTGGTTCACGCACAAATTGGAATGCGCGCCATAGCTGAGCGAAACGGAGGCAGAGGCGCGGGCGATCTCTTCAATGGCGACGGTATGCGCAAGATAGCTCATACCGGCACCACCGTATTCCTCGTCAACGGTGATCCCCAGAAGGCCAAGTTCGCCCATCTCCGTCCAAAGCTCTGGCGGGAAAGTGTTGGAGCGGTCAATTTCGGCCGCCATCGGCTTCACCCGCTCTTGCGCCCAGCGATGCACCATCTCGCGCAGCGCACCCACGTCTTCGCCCAGATCAAATTGCATGGTGGCCGTGAACATGCGCCCTCCCCCCTTGAGAGAAATTTATTGAACACTTGTTCAAATACTATGAGAAACTTATCTAACCGGTCAAGCGTTGTGATTGTGACGCCCCGGAAATGCAGTCCTGATTGGAGACCAACATGCGCCGATTTCTAGCCCCTCTCGCCGCCGCACTTGCGCTTGCGACACCTGCCGCCGCTGAACAGGTCGGCGAAGTGGGCGTTGATTGGGTGGGCAATGACATCATTATCGAGGCGATTTCGGACCCCGAGGTTGAAGGCGTGACATGTCACATCGCCTATTTCGAGCGTGGCCTGATTGACCGCCTGAGCAAAGGGAACTGGTTCGAAGACCCTTCAAACGCGTCTATCGCCTGCCGTCAGACGGGGCCGATCACAATCGGCGACATTGATCGCGACGAGAATGGAGAGAACGTCTTTCGCGAGTCGCGGTCAATTGTATTAAAATCTCTGCGCGTGAAACGCATCTTTGACGAGGCGAACCAAACGCTGATTTACGTGGCGCATGCTGCTGAACTGACGGATGGTTCGGCCAAGGTGTCGATCTCGACCGTCCCGCTCTACCAACCCGATTGATCAGCCCAACAGGCGTGCAACCACCTCTGGCAGTTCATCAAAATGCTGAATGATCGCGGCGGGCTCCAGCGCGGCCATATCGCCGCCTGCGGGGCCGAACCCGACCAGCACGCAAGGCACACCAACGGCATGCGCCGTGTCCCTATCGGTCTTGGTATCGCCGATCAGACAGCTTTGACCAACCCTGCCACCCGCCTGTTCGACCGATGCGATGTAGGGTGCTGCGTGTGGCTTGCGGGTGGGCAGCGTATCGGCCCCGACAAGTGATTCAAACGCATCGCGGACGCCAAGACGGGTGAGCAACGTTTGCGCGAGGCCTTCGGGTTTATTTGTGCAAATGCCGACCCGGATATCGCTGGATTTGAGAGTTTCCACCGCTTCCATGGCACCGGGATACATGACCGTGTGCACATCAATGGCATCGCCGTATGCGCTCAATAGCTCCGGGTACCAGCGCTCGACAGTTTCGGCGGAATACTGCCCAGCCCGTTCCAACCCCAATGTCAGCATGGCTTTGCCCCCGCGCAACGCGGTGCCCGCGT
>CAZCOX010000371.1:0-2409 GCA_964500115.1 uncultured Rhodobacterales bacterium | reverse complement strand
AACCCCTCTTTCCAGGTTGAAAACCTGGCGTCCTAACCGATAGACGAACGGGCCATACCGTGACGTGCGGTGTATCTAGGCAAAGCGGCGGTGCCTTGCAAGCGGAAATTGATGATTGGGCTCAGGAAATTTGCGGTGCGCAAACCGAGCAAAGCCATCAATTTTTATCTTGCCTTTACAGATACCTAGCGACCCCGATCAGGACGCCCTCGCGGCATCCTCTAAGCGAAGTTGCACGGTTCTCCGCCCACCCCATTCGTTGATATCCAGCCGACCGGCGAGGTGGAATCGTGCACCGCCGTGAGAATCCAGTGCATTGCCCAATGGGCCGTCGAAGGCACCAAAGCAAATTGCGTCAAGCCGTGCGCCAAGACCATCACCAAAGCTGAGCTTCAGATGACCGCTGCCGACCTGTTTCGAAAACGCAATTTCGGCATCCGGAAAGACAAACCGCGGTGCTGCGGCCCCTGCCCCGAACGGTCCGGCCGCCTCAAGTTGATCAACAAGTTCCGGCGTGGCCGCCCCTGGCATGAGTACTCCATCCAGTTTCAAGTCAGCGGCGCCGAGTGTTTCCGCGCCCTGTTTGGCAAGCAATACGCTGAGGCGCTCCATGGCAGGCTCCAGCTGGTCGCGCGTCAAGGACAGGCCGGCGGCCATTTTGTGCCCGCCGCCTTTCTGTAGCAAACCCTCGGCTGCAAGCTTCTGAATAGATGCTCCGAGGTCGATGCCGCTGACAGAGCGACCCGAGCCTTTGCCGTCGTCGCCCTCGAAACCAATGACAATCGCGGGACGGTTTGTGCGTTCTTTCAAACGCGAGGCGACGATGCCCACGACACCGGGATGCCAACCGTCGCCAGCGGCCCAAACGAGTGGCGCATCAAGACCTCGTGCTTCGGCCTGCTCCAACGCTTGCGCGCGCACGGCTTCTTCGATGTCTCGGCGTTCGGTGTTCAGCGCATCAAGCCGATCCGCTATGGCTTTGGCTTCATGAGGATCGGTGCTCGACAAAAGGCGCGCGCCGAGGTCCGCTTTTCCGATGCGCCCGCCGGCGTTAACTCTTGGGCCGAGAACAAATCCAAGATGATAGGCTTGTGGCGCGGTTTCGAGTCTTCCGACATCGCAAAGCGCAACCAGCCCGGGCCGCGCGCGTCGGGCCATGACTTTAAGACCTTGCCTGACCAGCGCGCGATTCGCCCCCTTGAGCGGAGCCACATCCGCGACCGTCGCGAGTGCCACAAGATCGAGCATCGACATCAGATCGGGGCCTGTTTTGCCAGCCTCGCGCAATTGGCGACCTGCCTCGACCAGGGCGAGGAACACCACACCGGCGGCACACAGATGAGCCAAAGCGCCATCTTCGTCCTGTCGGTTCGGGTTCACGACTGCATAGGCATCAGGCAGCGTTTCGCCACCAAGATGATGATCCAAAACCACAACATCGGCACCAACCGCTGCAGCAATCGGGCCATGTGAAAGCGTGCCGCAATCAACGCAGATGATCAGGTCGTGGTCTTTCGCCAACGCCTGCATTGCCGGTTCATTCGGTCCGTAACCCTCATCGATCCGGTCGGGCACGTAAAGGGTGGCGTGTCGTCCTTGCTGGCGCAGCCAGTCGATGAGCAATGCGGCAGAGGCCCCGCCATCGACATCGTAATCCGCAAAAATCGCGATTTTGTCGCCGTTTGAAACGGCTTCGGCCAAGCGGTGCGCCGCCTTTTCCATGTCCCGCAAGCTGCGTGGATCAGGCAGCAGGTCGCGCAGGGTTGGAGCCAGATAGCCATCGACGTCGTTTGCCTCGACACCCAGACGCGCCAGCGTTTGGCAAAGCGCAGCCGGTTTGCCGGTTTTTTGCGCCAAAGCTTCGGACAAACGCTCGATATGCGGCGCTGGCCCGATCCAGCGTCGGCCTGTCAAAGACTGGTCGACCCCCAGATAGCTGGTCACATCAATGCATCGGATTGCGGTAGGTCATGCGCCGGACGGACCCGGTTTTGGACCGCATGAGAAGAGTTTCGGTTGTGTAAAACCCAATCTCTCGCTTGATCCCAGCCAGCAATGACCCGCTGGTCACTCCTGTGGCGGCAAAGATCACGTCTTCGGTGACCATGTCGTCGCGACCGTAGATTTTGTCGAGATCGGTGATGCCCGCCTTTTCGGCCCGACCGCGTTCGTCGTCATTGCGGAACAAAAGCCGACCCTGAATTTGACCACCCATGCACTTAAGCGCGGCAGCGGCCAGCACACCCTCGGGTGCGCCGCCTGTACCCATATACATGTCAATGCCGGTCTGGTTCGGTTCCGCGCAATGCATCACCCCCGCCACATCGCCATCGGTGATCAGTCGAATGGCGGCCCCGGTGGAGCGGATTTCAGCGATCATATCTTCGTGGCGGGGGCGTTCGAGCACGC
>CAZCOX010000370.1:0-2415 GCA_964500115.1 uncultured Rhodobacterales bacterium | reverse complement strand
CCTGTCTTGTTGTTATGTGCAATCAGCCTAGGCAAATCGCTGGTTCAAACAACTCTGGAAAGCCGCGTTTCAAGCCGTTTTGCAGTGCCGAAACGCACCACGTCGCAGGCGATCGGAAACAGAATCGGCCCAAATCCCGCGCTCAACTGCTTTTTTTCACGCGTTTTGTGAACGATTTCAGGTGCTTTACGACCTGCCCCAGGTTTCGGTGAAATTTGGCGGGCGCCTGGGCAAACCGCCATCCTTGCAACAATCAAATGAAAAATCCGGAAATCGGCGCAATTATCACTGCCGAAAGGTCGGAAAGTCGTCTCAATAATTCGCAAAACGGCACGACCGGCCGGAAAAGCGAGGCTTAGCCTAGCTCCATTCTGGACGATCCACGTGCCACATAACCATAACGAACAATCATTCGGCACGGCGGTCGCAAGCGACAGGAGGGACCATGTCGATCAAACCACCGTTTACAGACTTAGAAATCAAAAAAGCCGATGGCGGCTTTTACGAAGGAAACTCTCTACCCATCGCCCTGATCTCCAAATCCATCATGGTGGCTTTGGTTCTTTGGGCGCTGGTTTTTCCAGGCAACGCAAATTCCACACTCGGCAGCTGGAACTGGAACCTGCTCGAAGGGTTTAACACGTTCTACATCATTATCGTCGGGATCTTCTTTTTCTTCCTGGCCATCATCGCCATCATTCCCTCGACTGGGCGTCGGGTCATGGGGCAGCCGGGCGTGAAGCCCGAATTCTCGAATTTCTCGTGGTTCTCGATGATGTTCGGCGCAGGTCTTGGCGTTGGCCTTATGGTGTTTGCAACGGCAGAGCCACTGGGCCTGTGGGGCTCGAACCCAGTGGTCGTGGCAGGTGATGTCACAGGTAACACCGAAGAGGCCCTGCAATCCGGGTACCGCTACACATTCCTGCATTACGGCTTTCACGCTTGGGCCATCTACGTCGTGACGGGCCTCAGTCTGGCCTATTATGCCTACACCCGAGATATGCCACTCACCATCCGGTCTGCGCTCACGCCGCTGCTTGGCAAGATGGCCAATGGCTTTATCGGGCATATCGTCGACGTCTTGGGTGTGGTTGCCACGATCCTTGGCGTGTCTGTCACCATCGGCTACGGTGTCAGCCAGTTCATCGATGGGCTGTACGCGGTCACCGGCATGGAATGGATGATGGATACAGCCGGTGACGCGCCTGCCCCGGGTCGCGTCGGTCTGATCGCCGGACTGGTCGTCATCATGGGCCTGTCGATCATTTCAGCCGTGTCCGGTGTTGGGCGTGGTGTGAAATACCTGTCGAACCTGAACCTGGTTCTGTCGCTGATCTTGTTGGGCACGTTTGTGGTTTTCGGCTCGTTCCTCTTTGCGCTGACCACGTATGGAACGGCGATGGTCGATTACATCATCCACTTCGTTGCACTCAGTTTCGAAGCCTACGGCCCACAATCGCCCGCAGAATTTGACGCGGCCCTCCCTTCCGAGGCGGCACCATTTGCAGATGCGCTGCGTGGCGGCGCAACCAACGCATGGGGCAGCTTTGATGGCTTTGTATCCGGTCTTGAAGGCGAGGCTGCCGCATTGCCGCCAGAGGTTCTGGCCGCGGCCTACGACGCTGGCGAACAAGGTCGCCTTTTCGGCTGGCAGGCGGGTTGGACCACGTTCTACTGGGCCTGGTGGATCGCATTCTCGCCCTTCGTCGGCCTCTTCCTTGCGCGCATCTCCAAGGGGCGCACCGTGCGCGAGTTCATCCTCGGTTGCGTGTTTGCACCAGCACTTGTCTGTTTTGCCTGGATGACAATCCTTGGCGGCACAGCCATCGATCTGGAACTGACCGGGGGTGCGGACGGTGCCATCATCGGTGCCTCCAACACGGCCAAGCTTTTTGTCACGCTGGGTCAGATGATCGACGGCGGGCTGCTCTCGGCGCTGACGATCATGTGTGTGGTTCTGATCATGACGTTCCTCGTCACCTCGGCGGACTCCGGCATCCTTGTGATGAATACGATCATGTCCGGCGGAGAGCAGGAAACCGGCATCAAGCACCGCATCGTATGGGGTGTGATCCTGACCCTTGTTATCGGAACTCTGCTGATCGCAGGAGGTGACGGTGGCGATGCCTTGGGTGCCTTGCGCAGCGCGATGATCATCGGCGCGCTGCCCTTCACAATGGTCATGGGCCTCATGATGATCGCCCTGACCAAAGCGCTTTACCGCGATGGTCTGCGTGACAAGCACGGTGTCTTGTCGGATGCACCGGCAGAGTAACACCACACCTTGCTGAAACGAAAAACGGCGTCAGACACCTGACGCCGTTTTTTTATCGTTTGGTAAAATTTAGCTGCCGGCGACGTCAACCACAACGCGCCCGCGTACCTGGCCTTTCAGGATGTCAGCCCCGAGCTGCG
>CAZCOX010000369.1:0-2426 GCA_964500115.1 uncultured Rhodobacterales bacterium | reverse complement strand
TGCGCCAAACGGCTTAGAAACAGATTTATTGCATCAATCGCGGCCTGTGGTGGGGGTTTGATCAGCATCAACGCATGGGCCAACACGGCATAACGCGTCTTGTCCGCCTGGCAGGGGCGAAACCGCATCGCCGTGCCTGCAAATTTCAGACCCGCAAACTGAACATTATGCGCGCCGTCGCAAAACGCGCCGGGTTGCCAGCCGCGCGTTGCGCCGTCACCCAAAGCTTTCTCGATCGGGGTACAGAGGCGGTCGTATTCACGGTCGAGATCGAATTTCTCTTTCGGGGGGCGGCTATAGACATGTGTGACGTTAATGATCCCAGCGCCTTGCGGTGTCACGTCACCGCCTGTGCTTCGGAGCGAGACCGGCCAACCTGCGTTAGAAAGCTCTTGCGCGACCTGATCATAGCCCGGCAACCGCGCCATTTTCTTTGGCGCGATCAAGCCCTGCGGCGCCTGCCAAAGCCAAAGGTGCCGCGTGTCAGGCGCTTCCGAAACGGATGACAGCAATTCGGCCTCGCGGGCCATCGCCGCATCGGCAGAAAGCGTTTCGACCGCGATCACGGCGCACCAACCGCCGCGCGCCAGTGTTTGCGGCAGAGGCTGACATAGGTCTCATTACCACCCACCTGCACCTGCGCGCCTTCGGTGAGCACAGTGCCCTGATCATCCTGCCGCACCACCATCGTCGCCTTGCGCCCGCAATGGCAAATGGTGCGCACCTCTCGCAGGATGAGCACAGTGCCCTGATCATCCTGCCGCACCACCATCGTCGCCTTGCGCCCGCAATGGCAAATGGTGCGCACCTCTCGCAGGCTGTCAGCCAAGGCCAGCAAGGCCGCAGAGCCGGGAAACAACTTCCCACGGAAATCCACCCGCAACCCGTAGGCCATGACAGGCACACCCAGATCATCGGCCACGCGCGCCAGCTGCCACACCTGCGCGTCGGTCAAAAACTGGGCCTCATCCACAAAAATGCAGGCCAACGGCCCTGCCTGCATCACCCGTTCGATCCGTTCAAACAGATCGTCTGACGTATCAAAGGTATCTGCTTCGCGTGCAAAGCCGATGCGCGACCCGATCTGGCCTTTGCCGGCGCGATCATCGAAAGACGCGATCATCCGGTACACCGACATGCCGCGCTCTTCGTAGTTGTGCGCGGCCTGCAAAAGCAGAGTAGATTTGCCCGCGTTCATGGTGGAATAGTTAAAGTAAAGCTTTGCCATACCTGCGATGTGCCGCAAGCGCGCGCGCCCTGCAAGAGGTGCGCTTAGGGTCAGGCCCCTACAGTTCACGGAAAAGCGGGATGCGCAAAAACACGAGGTACTAAGCTGAAGGTCAGATACATTGCGGTCACACCGCAGGGGCAGCGTCTGAACCTTCAATGAAACAAAAGCGCATCCCAGTCACCGGGGCTGTGACCCCGAAGTCCATGTCGCCCGTCTAAATCGGGTCTCGATTGACTGTGTCATTGCGTTTGGTTCAATGGCAGGGGAATAAGGCAGGTGCGTTCCCATTGTATTGGGAAGCGAGTAAGGAAAGTGGCATGTCAAAGTTTGGACCCTATCTGAAAAAGCACACAGAGCTGTTGGTTAAGGATGTGGGCATCGAAAACGCCTGCAAACTGACCGGTAAGTCGAAGGCCACATTGGGCCGGTATTACGCCGATCATGACGAGCATGCAGATCGGTTCATGCCGGTTGATGCAGTTGCCGCGTTAGAGCAGGAATCAAGCTACCCGCATGTCACATCAGCCCTCGCCGAAATCGGGGGCATTACCCTGTCTTTTGACGAACGGCGCGCCAACGAAGACAAAAAGGGTGGGGTAAATTCCGACGTTGTGGCACTCAGTCAGCGGTTTGCGATGTTGATGTCTGAATATCACCAATCCATCGACGACGGCGTGATCACCGCCAACGAGGCACGGCGGTTGTTGCGTGAAACCTTGGCACTGCAACAGGTACTGGTGGATATGAAGCTGCATCTGGAAGATGAACAAGTTTGAAGGCGTCATTTCGGACCGGGGTTCGAAATACGCGGTCAGCGGTGGGCCAGCCGACAGCCGTGCGGCTGTTCAGCATTTTCTGAAAACGCTCAAACGCGGCAAGAAATACGCCAAGGCCACACACAACACCTGGGCAGTTGTGTTGTCTGACGGCGGACCTTTGAAAAACGATGATGGTGAGGGCGGCGCGGGGCAATTGATCTTGCAGATGCTCGAACGCGAAGGCCTGACGGATCATGTGGTTGTCGTGACACGTTGGTACGGCGGCAAACACCTTGGCGGAGATCGATTTCGCCACGTGCAGGATTGTGTGCGCTACTATCTGGACCACATCTAAGGGGCACTGGTATGCGGTATTTTCTAAACCGGCTCAAGATGCGCGTGATCTGGTCGTGGGCTGGCTGCGTGGCGACGTGGAA
>CAZCOX010000368.1:0-2445 GCA_964500115.1 uncultured Rhodobacterales bacterium | reverse complement strand
ATGGCATCTGGGCGGTGGGATTCGGCGGTGGTCAGGTCGACATCACCAACGGCAAATTCGTGTTTTCCTGTACTGAGGCCTACCGCGTCAAAGACGGTAAGGTTGGCGCGCCGGTGAAGGGTGCCACCTTGATCGGCGACGGGGCCAGCGCGCTGAAGGAAATCCGGGCGCTGGGCAATGACATGGCGCTTGATCCCGGCATGGGCAATTGCGGCAAGCAAGGGCAGTGGGTGCCTGTGGGCGTGGGTCAGCCCACGGTGATGATCGGCGGTCTGACCGTCGGCGGCGCGCAGGTTTAAAGAACTTCGCGTTTTCAGCCAGATAGACGGGTTTGCGCGGTTTTTCTGCGTGACCCGGTTTATCGTTCACGGCTGATTAACCACTCCTCGGCTATCCCTGTCTTAGCAAGACGGCGGGGCCACGATGACCGAGGAACACCACTCTTCCACTCACCCCCTACTCCCACCCACCACGGAAGACGCCCGGTTCGGGTGGCTCCGCCTCTTGCGATCCCGGCGCGTGGGCGTCAGCACGTTTTACCGCCTTATGGGCGAATACGGCGATGCCGATGCGGCACTGGCCGCACTGCCAGAGGTGGCTGCGAAAGCAGGTGTCAAGGATTACGCAATTTGCCCCGAGGCCGTTGTGCAGGCCGAATTGCGTGATGCGGCGCGTGCGGGGGCTAAACTCGTCTGTCGCGGGTCACCTGATTATCCGCCGACGCTTGCGGAACTACCCGACGCACCGCCCGTGCTTTGGGTGGTGGGCCAGTTGGGAGTCTTGCAAAAGCCCACCATCGCTTTGGTCGGCGCGCGGAACGCGTCATCGCTTGGCACGAGAATGGCGCGTGCCCTCGCGGGCGAGTTGTCAGAGGCTGGATATGTCGTTGTCTCGGGCATGGCGCGCGGTGTGGATACGGCGGCGCACATGGCCGCCTTGAAACATGGCACAATTGCCGTTCTCGGTGGGGGTGTGGATGTGCTTTACCCTGCCGAGAACACCAAGCTGGCAAGCGACATCGTCGAAAAAGGCGGGGCGCGCATCAGCGAACAGCCAATGGGTTTGCAGCCGCAGGCACGGCATTTTCCAACGCGCAACCGCATCATCTCGGGCATGTGCCAAGCGGTTGTTGTGGTAGAGGCCGCGGCGCGCTCCGGTTCTTTGATCACGGCGCGCAACGCGCTTGATCAGGGGCGGGAGGTCATGGCGGTGCCCGGTCACCCGATGGATGCACGCGCGTCGGGCTGCAACATGCTGCTCCGTGACGGCGCACGTCTGGTGCGCAACGCGGATGATGTGATCGAAGGCTTGCAACCCATCGCCGCCGCTCCGGAACTGCCGCTTGATCCGCCCGCAACGCCGAAACCTCTGCCAGAAATCGCTAAGCTGCATCAGCAAATCCTCGACCGGCTTGGGCCATCGCCTTTGGGTGAAGATCAATTGATCCGCGATCTGGGTGCGCCCACACGCCAGGTTTCGCCAGTGCTGACGGACTTGGAGCTGTCAGGCCAAATCCGCCGCCAGCCCGGAGGTCTAATTGCGCGCGCAAGCTAGGCGCCCTATGTGCCCTCCACTCGGGACCGCGCGACGCACGTCAAACGGGCGTATCGGTGCAAAAATTCGACGGAACCAACCAGTCCTGATTGACAATCCTTGATGACACACCACATGTAGCGCCGCCGGGGCGTGCCGAGCAGACCGCGCCGTTATTGTCAGAAAAGGTAAGTATTTCATGCCCGTAGTTGTTGTCGAATCTCCGGCCAAAGCGAAAACGATCAACAAGTACCTCGGCGCTGACTATACGGTTCTGGCATCTTACGGCCACGTGCGTGACCTTCCGCCGAAAGACGGATCGGTCGATACGGACAATGATTTCGAGATGAAATGGGAGGTCGCGAACGACTCCCGCAAACATGTCGCGGCGATTGCCGATGCGCTCAAATCTGATGACGCAATCATCCTCGCCACGGACCCCGATCGCGAGGGCGAAGCGATCTCGTGGCACCTGAAAGAAGCGCTGACCAAGCGCCGCGCGATTAAAAAATCTACGGACGTCAAACGCGTCACCTTCAACGCCATCACCAAAGCCGCCGTGACAGAGGCGATGGCCAACCCACGAGACATCGATGCGCCACTGGTCGAAGCCTATCTCGCTCGCCGTGCGCTCGACTATCTCGTTGGGTTTAACCTCAGCCCGGTGTTGTGGCGCAAACTCCCCGGCGCACGCAGCGCGGGTCGGGTCCAATCGGTCTGCCTGCGCCTGATCGTTGAACGCGAGATGGAGATCGAGGCGTTCAAACCGCGCGAATACTGGTCGGTCAAGGCCATTCTTGCCACACCGCGTGGTCAGGAATACGAGGCGCGCCTGACGGTCCTCGCGGGCAAAAAACTCGACCGCTACGATCTGGAAAACGAAACCCAGGCCGAATTGGCGGTTCAGGCCAT
>CAZCOX010000367.1:0-2497 GCA_964500115.1 uncultured Rhodobacterales bacterium | reverse complement strand
ACGCGCACCGCACACACAAAATCGCGGATCAGCCCCGCATCTTTGACCCCGGGCGCAGATTCCACGCCCGACGACACATCCACCTGCCGCGTGCCCGTCAATGCCACGGCTTCGGCGGCATTCTCAGGCGTCAATCCCCCGGCAAGCATCCATGGGCGCGTCCAGCGCCGTGCAGAAATCAAGCGCCAGTCAAACGACACGCCATTCCCACCGGGCAACACGGCGTCTTTTGGTGGCTTGGCATCGACCAGTATCTGATCCGCAACCTGCGCGTAGATATCGAGCTTGGCCACATCATCCGCATCGGCCACCCCCACAGCCTTCATCACCGGCAACCCGTACCGCGTGCGAATCTCGGTCACCCGTTCCGGCGTCTCCGACCCATGCAATTGCAGGATATCCAACGGCACCGCAGCGGTGATCGCATCCAATGCGGCGTCATCCGCGTTCACCACCAACGCCACCTTGGCGATGCCCACCGGCACCTCAATGGCCAGGTTGCGCGCAGCCTCAATCGAGACGTTCCGAGGGCTTTTGGGAAAGAAAACAAACCCCGCATAGGCCGCGCCCGCCGCTGCAACAGCAGCCACGTCTTCGGCGCGGGTCAACCCGCAGATTTTGACACGAATGTCACCAGACATCAGCCTGCGTCAGCTCGCCTGATCGAGCAGCGCCAGAACCTCGTCCTTGTCCTTGTCGCGCTCAGCCTTGGTGCGCCGCAACTCGCGCTCCAACTTCTTCACTTCGGCTCCACGCTGCGCTGCCGCCGCGCGATGCTTGTGCTCGCGCAGCCATTCCCAGACAAAACCGATCAGCAATCCGGCAATGATGCCGCCAAAGATCACGATGAACAGCGGCAACTCAATCGACCGGTTCATGCCTGCCATATCCGCCAAACCCGATGGCAGCAGTTGCAGCGTCACCATCCCCCGGTTTGCAAGGGCGACGGACACCAGAACCACCGTCAAAGCCAATAGAAATGCATAGCGAATGTAGCGCATGTGTTTTTACTTTCCGTTCAACCGATCACGCAGCAGTTTTCCCGTCTTGAAAAACGGCACGTGCTTTTCTTCCACATCAACGGCCTCACCCGTGCGAGGGTTCCGGCCCACACGTGCATCCCGTTTCTTTACCGAAAATGCCCCGAAGCCCCGCAGCTCAACCCTGTCACCGCGCGCCATGGCATTGATGATTTCTTCGAAAATCGTATTCACGATGCGCTCTACATCGCGCTGATACAAATGTGGGTTATCGTCGGCAATTTTCTGAATCAATTCCGAGCGTATCATAGTCTCGCATCCCCTTATGTGAACGTCGGTCGACGACCCGCGCTCAACTTTGAGTATACGCATGACAAACCGAGACGGAAACCTTCTGCTTTCGCCGTTTGGTGGAAAACTGAGCCAAATGAAGCAGTTCTGCGCACCATCCACCCCGGCAGAGCGGTCGTTCGGCCAGTTTCAGCGCATCGAAGAGCATCGAAAACACTGTGCGATTCGCAGAGCAGCGTCGCGTCGCGAACCAATGTTCGCGCAAAGCTTCATGCGGAGCGACCGCATCAAAGGCACACCGCTCTCCCCGCGCCCAGCGGGTCTGCCACGCAGGTTTCTGCGCGTTACTCGTCAGTTGCCGCCGGCAACACCGTCGTAGAAGACCGCGTCACGGTCTCTGTCTGATCGCATCGCCAGAATGTACAGGTCTGGCTCGCCTCGGCGGAGGCCACGCGGTCAGACGGGAATTCCAGGGCAGGCAGGGAAACATCGCTGATCCCTTGTGACATGGCGGTGGTGGCAAATACACTGCCACCCAAAACGCAGGACAAAATGAAGAACTTGGAACGCTGTGTCGAAATACGCATGTGAATATCACCCGATCAATAAACAGGATGACGCAACGTAACATATTCGGCGGTTCGCCGCATTCGTTTCCGGCAACCGAACAGGTTCAGTTGCCCGATATGCCTAAATTCTGTGCTGTGATGCGCAGAAAAAACGCCGTCAGATCACCCGCATTTGCTGTGACCGCATGAAGCACACGTCATGCAACCCTCCTGCATGTGCATGTCGTACTGCCCGCAAGACGGGCACGCTTTACCGCGTGGCGCGTCCAGGTTGACCACTGCCGCCCTGGGGTCGGTTTTGAGGCCCATCCCCTCGCCTTCAAGAAACCCGGTTGCCACCATGTGCTGTTCAATCACACCACCGATGGCCGCCAGAATCGACGGGATGTACTTGCCACCAACCCAGGCCCCACCGCGCGGGTCGAACACCGCTTTGAGCTCCTCGACCACAAACGACACGTCGCCGCCCCGCCGGAACACCGCCGAGATCATGCGCGTGAGCGCCACCGTCCAAGCGAAATGTTCCATGTTTTTAGAGTTGATAAACACCTCGAACGGCCTGCGATGCCCCCCGACGATGATGTCATTGATCGTCAGGTAAATCGCATGCTCGCTGTCCGGCCATTTCAGCTTGTAGGTCTGCCCCTCAAGCGCCTT
>CAZCOX010000366.1:0-2498 GCA_964500115.1 uncultured Rhodobacterales bacterium | reverse complement strand
AAGCGTCGCCCTTGATCACCCGTCCAACCACGACATCTCCTGACCTTCTATCGAACACTGCCGTGCCGTGTTTGCCGAAGGCAGGTCAACCCGAAACCTGTGATTTTCTTACCCCCTTGCACCCGCGAGGCAAAGCGACACGCGCTGTTGTCGCCACTTGAGGCGCTCACGTTTTGCGCCTACGGATACGCGCATGGGTTCCATCGAGCACGCACCGCAAAGTGACGCCAGCGCAAACACGCGCACCAGGCGGAACGTTATCGTTCTTGTCTTGGCCCAAGCGGTCCTTGGCGCGCAGATGCCGATTTTGTTCACCGTCGGCGGGTTGGCCGGGCAATCTCTCGCCACCAACATTTGCTTTGCAACTTTGCCGATATCGCTGATCGTGCTCGGTTCCATGTGTACGGCCACGCCGATCTCTGCGTTTATGCAAAAATACGGCCGTCGGGCCGGATTTTTGGTCGGTGCGATGGGCGGTGCATTGGGTGGCGCCATCGGAGCCTACGGCCTCTACGTGGCCTCTTTCCCGATCTTTCTGATCGGCAGCTTTTTCACCGGCATCTACATGTCCGCCCAAGGCTTTTACCGCTTTGCCGCCGCAGATACCGCCTCCGAGATGTATCGTCCCAAAGCGATCTCTTACGTGATGGCTGGTGGTTTGGCCGCTGCCGGCATTGGCCCACAACTGGTGAAAGCGACGGCAACGTCTTTCGTCGTGCCATTCCTTGGCACTTACATCGCGGTCATTGCGTTGAATGTGATCGGGTCGTTCTTGTTCTGGTTCCTCGACATTCCCAAGCCGGAGGCCCCCAGCGAAGATGCTCCGCGCGGTCGCACACGGTGGGAACTGCTCACGACGCCGCGCATCGCCGTCGCCATCATCTGTGGCATGGTTACCTATGCGCTGATGAACCTTGTGATGACATCAACACCTCTTGCCGTGGTCGGAGGCGGCTATACCGCAGGCAATGCCGCCGACATCGTCACCGCCCACGTGCTGGCCATGTTTGCGCCCTCGTTCTTCACCGGCCATCTGATCGTTCGTTTCGGGGTTGAGAAAATTGTCGCAACCGGTCTGATCATTCTCGCCGCCGCGGGTGCCGTCGCGCTGCAAGGTGTCCTTCTGGAAAACTTCTTCCTCGCGCTGATCCTGCTTGGACTTGGCTGGAATTTCGGCTTCATCGGCGCAACCACCATGCTGACGTCTGCGCACGAACCGCACGAACGCGGGCGTGTGCAAGGGATGAACGACGTTTTGGTCTTTGGCGGTGTCACCATCGCCTCGCTGGCCTCCGGCGGATTGCTCAACTGCTCTGGCGGCAGCCCGGTTGAGGGGTGGAGCGCGGTGAACATGGCGATGGCGCCGTTCCTGATGCTGGCGGGTGGTGCGCTTATCTGGCTGATGTTCCGCCCGCGCGAAAAGGCTGTCTAGACAGCACCGCATCACCCGCCTATCTCTTGACCCGGCGTGGTAGTCGGGGGGCATATGGCAGCGCAAGACATCTCTGTTGAAGACCTGACCGAAGCCGACGCAAAGGCAGAATTGGCCCGTCTGGCCGAGGTTCTGGCCGCCGCCAACGCCGCCTATCACACCGAAGACGCACCAGAGATCAGCGATGCCGAGTATGATCACCTCAAGCGACGCAACGCGGCGATTGAGGCACGGTTCCCCGGTCTGAAACGCGCCGACAGCCCCAGCGAACAGGTCGGCGCGCCAATCGCAGAGGGCTTTTCCAAGGTTCAGCACGAAGTTCGCATGCTGTCGCTCTCAAACGCATTTGACGATGCCGACATCACCGATTTCGACATTCGTATCCGCCGCTACCTGGGCCTCGATGACAGCGCGCCCTTGGCCTACACGGCAGAGCCTAAGATCGACGGTCTGTCCCTCTCGCTGCGGTATGAAGGGGGCAAGCTGGTCCAGGCCGCCACACGCGGCGACGGCGCTGTCGGCGAAAACGTCACCGCCAATGCGCGCACCATCGACACCATCCCCACGGATCTCTCGGGCGCGCCCGACGTGCTGGAGGTGCGCGGCGAGGTTTATATGAGCCACGCCGATTTCGCCGACCTGAACACCCGCCAGACCGAGCGCGGCGGCAAAACCTTTGCCAACCCGCGCAACGCCGCAGCCGGGTCTTTGCGGCAGCTCGATTCCAGCATCACCCGCGACCGCCCGCTCAAGTTCTTCGCCTATGCGTGGGGGGCTTTATCCGAGCCGTTGTCGGACACGCAAAAAGGCGCAATTGAGCGACTGTCGGAACTGGGTTTCGACACGAACCCCCTGACAGCCCTTTGCGACGGACCTGCGGAAATGCTCGCCCATTACCGCAGGATCGAAGAACAGCGCGCCACGCTGGGCTATGACATCGACGGCGTCGTCTACAAGGTCGATGACCTCGCCCTGCAATCCCGCCTTGGCTTCCGTTCCACCACGCCGCGATGGGCCATCGCGCACAAGTTCCCGGCAGAGCTTGCCTGGACCCGGCTTGAGGCCA
>CAZCOX010000365.1:0-2503 GCA_964500115.1 uncultured Rhodobacterales bacterium | reverse complement strand
AACACGGCAATCCCGAGAAAACCTGAACAAAAAAGGCCGCTCAATAGAGCGGCCTTTCTATTGATCGGAACCGACGGCTTAGCCGTTCACGCTGTCCTTCAGAGCCTTCGCGATTGTCATTTTGACAACCTTGTCGGCTTCTTTCTTGAACTGTTCGCCGGTGGCCGGGTTGCGCACCATGCGCTCCGGGCGCTCGCGGCAATAGATTTTGCCAACACCAGGAAGCGTCACGGCACCACCGCCGGATACTTCTTTGGTGATGATGCCTGTGATGGCATCCAGCGCTGCACCTGCGGATTTCTTGTCGCTGCCCATTTCTTCGGCCAGAGCGGCCACAAGCTGGGTCTTTGTCATTGGTTTCGCCATTTCGTGGTCTCCTTAACTGCCCGATCTTGGGCCTCACGCCCAAAAACTAACCGTATATTGGGTTAAAACACAACGGCTGGTATCATAAAAACAAGGGTTTTTGGCCCTTTTCAGCCGTTTTTCGCGGCAATCGATGGCTGACCCCACGTAAAATGACGCGCCGAGACAGACAATCCACAGAATCGGTCAGAGGAAGGCGGTCTCTTCGAAACTGCGCAATTTCCGGCTGTGGATCCGCTCCAACGGCATTTCGCGCAGATGTTCCATCGCGTGAATACCGATCATCAGATGCCGCGCGACCTGTGTTTTGTAGAAGTCAGACGCCATGCCCGGCAGCTTCAATTCGCCATGCAGGGGTTTGTCGCTGACGCAAAGCAAGGTGCCATAGGGCACGCGGAACCGGAACCCATTCGCGGCAATGGTGGCACTCTCCATATCCAGTGCAATGGCCCGGCTCTGGCTCAGCCGCTGCACCGGCCCGTGCTGGTCACGCAGTTCCCAGTTGCGGTTGTCGACACTGGCCACGGTGCCCGTTCGCATGATGCGTTTAAGGTCATAGCCCTCAAGCTGCGTCTCGGTCGCCACCGCGCGTTCAAGCGCAATCTGAATCTCGGCAAGCGCGGGCACCGGCACCCAAACCGGCAGGTCGTCATCCAGCACTCTGTCTTCGCGCAAGTAAGCATGAGCGAGCACAAAGTCCCCCAGCGACTGCGAATTGCGCAGTCCCGCGCAATGCCCGACCATCAGCCACGCATGTGGGCGCAAGACAGCGATATGGTCGGTTGCGGTCTTGGCGTTGGACGGGCCGACCCCGATATTGACCAACGTGATCCCTGCCCCGCCTTTGCGCTTGAGGTGATAGGTCGGCATCTGCGGCATCTTCTCTGCCGCCGGGATCGGCGTATCGGCATCCGTGATCTCGACATTCCCGGTGCTGACAAAGCTTGTATAGCCACTGTCGGGGTCAGCCAGTTGCGCACGGGCATAGGCTTCGAATTCGGCCACATAGAACTGGTAGTTCGTAAACAACACGTGGTTCTGGAAATGATGCGGGTCAGTCGCCGTGTAATGCGCCAGACGCGCCAGCGAATAGTCCACTCGTTGCGCCGTGAACGGGGCGAGCGGTTCTTCCCCGTTCGGACCCGGTACCGCGACGCCATTAACGATGTCATCATTGGTCGTCGCCAGGTCCGGCACATCGAACACGTCACGCAGAATGAATTCTGCCGCGCCTTCTTGCGGAACAAAGATCGCTTCATCATTGGCCACGGCGAAATGCACAGGCATCGGAGTGTCTGACACGCACACTTCGACGGGGACCGAATGGTTCTCGATCAACAGGCTGATCTGCTGTTCTAGATAGTGCCGGAACAGATCGGGCCGTGTGATTGTCGCGGCATGCGTGCCCGGGTGCGCGACGTGGCCAAAACTCAACCGACTGTCAATCGTCGCAAAGCTGGTCGTGGTGATCCGCACCTCTGGGTAAAACGCGCGATACCGAACGCCGGGATGGCCCTGCTCCATCGCGGATTGAAAGGTCTTGCACAGAAACTCGGTCGCAATCTTGTAAAGGTCACATAGCCGATCCACAGCCGCCGCCGCGTCTTCAAACCGCTCAGCGGCGGGCGTGTCGGGTGAAATGACCTCAAGGTTGACGGAACGATCCTGCATGTGCTGCCCTTTGTCTTTTTTTGTCAGCGATGGCTCAGGTTGACAGGTCGCAGGCACGGGATCAAGCTGAACTCCGGTCGATGTACAGGGAACCGCGGATAATGGATTACGAGACCGTAACGGCAGATGTATTTGGGGCCAGTTTGCGCGGGATGGGTCTCAATATTGTGACACGCGATGTGCGCGCATTGGCCGATGGATTGAGCCACGTGATCGGCATGACGGCCCACCGCCTCAGCGATGATTTTGCCATCATGACATACGGAGATCAGGTCTTCCAATTGCACTCTGACGGCACTTACAGCGCTAATCCTTTGCTTGGCCTTTTGCCCGAAAACCCGCCGCGCGGGGGCGGAATTGAGGTGCGCCTTTACGACACTGACCCTGATGCGGCCTGCGACAAGGCCGAGGCGCATGGGTTTACGATTTTGCAAGGCCCAACCGATAAACCTCACGGGCTTCGGGA
>CAZCOX010000364.1:0-2506 GCA_964500115.1 uncultured Rhodobacterales bacterium | reverse complement strand
CCAACCGTTTCAGATCGTCCGCACCATCCCACGGCTCTGCCTTTGCAGGCGCATCGTGGCGACGAAACCGCTCCACATAGGTCGGGCCACCGGCCTTTGGCCCGGTGCCTGACAAGCCCTCGCCACCAAAAGGCTGGCTCCCCACAATCGCCCCGATCTGGTTGCGGTTCACGTAGATATTGCCCGCCTCAACCCGTTCCGAGATGTGCTGAACCCGGTCATCGATCCGCGTCTGCAATCCAAAGGTCAGCCCGTAACCCGTCGCGTTAATCGCATCGATCACGTCGTCAATCTGATGCGATTTGAACGTCGCGATATGCAGAACTGGGCCAAAAATCTCCTGCTCCATCTGGGCGATTCCATCAACCTTGATCAGCGTCGGCGGCACAAAGGTGCCACCTGCCGGCAAAGGCAGACGATGCAAGACACGCCCCTCCGCATCGGCAGCATTGATATAGGCCGCAATCGCATCGCGCGCCTCGGTATCGATCACCGGGCCAACATCGGTGCCGTACATCCACGGATCACCGATCACCAACGCATCCATCGCGCCGGTCAGCATCTCGGTGAAGTGTGTGGCAATATCCTCCTGCACGTAGAGGCAACGTAGGGCAGAGCAGCGCTGGCCTGCCGACTGAAATGCCGACTCCACAATCGCTTGTATCGCCTGCTCGGGCAGCGCCGTGCTGTCGACGATCATCGCGTTCAACCCACCGGTTTCTGCAATCAACGGCGCGCCGGGGTCCAGATGTTTGGCAATCGCGCGGTGAATGATCTGTGCGGTCTCGGTTGATCCGGTAAACGCCACGCCATCAACACGCGGGTTTGACGTGAGTGCCGCCCCAACATCTCCGGCACCCGGCAAAAGCTGCAGCGCCGTGTGCGGCACACCCGCCTCGTGCAGCAAGGCAACAGCGCGATACGCGATCAGCGGGGTTTGTTCCGCCGGTTTTGCAAGCACCGCATTGCCCGCCGCCAAGGCTGCAGAAATCTGTCCGGTGAAGATAGCCAAAGGGAAGTTCCACGGGCTGATGCAGGCAAACACACCCTGCGCAGGTGCGCCGTCACCTCGCGCTGCATAGTACCGCAGGAAATCCACCGCCTCGCGCAATTCAGCCACGCAATCCGGCAAAGTCTTTCCCGCTTCCCGTGCCAGCAGTGCAAAGAGCTCGCCAAAGTTCGCCTCGTAAAGGTCCGCTGCTCGGTTCAAAACGCGCGCGCGGTCTTCCGCCAGAGCGTTCCATGCTTCTGCGGCCTCCGCCGCCGCTTTCACCGTCTCCGGCGCGGCCCAGGTCACCTGCCCGACAAAATTCCCGGCGCGAGCAGGGTTTGTCACCGGGGACACCGCGCCAACCGCCGCTTCCACCGCAACCAACGGCTTTGCCTGCCAAGTATGATCCGAAAAAGCACCGCGCGCCGCCTCAAGATTTGCCATCGTCGGCCGATGGGTCAGTTCCCACCCCTTTGAGTTCGGACGCTCCGGCGAAAACAGCTCCGGGCCTCTCGGCAAACGCGGCACTTCCGTCATGGCAAACGGGTCTGTCGCAACCTCAGACGCAGGTACATCCGTGTCCACAATCTGGTTCACGAATGAAGAGTTCGCCCCGTTTTCCAACAGCCTGCGCACGAGATACGCGAGCAAGTCACGATGCGCGCCGACAGGCGCATAGATCCGGCATCGCGTTCCTGCACGTTTCGCCACAATGTCGTGCAACGCTTCGCCCATCCCGTGCAGGCGCTGGAATTCAAAGGCCCGCGTGTCGTCCGCCATATGCAGGATAGCTGCAACGGTATGGGCATTATGCGTCGCGAATTGCGGATAAATCCGGTCGGTCATGCCCAGCAGTTTGCGGGCATTGGCGATGTAGCTGATGTCCGTATGGTGCTTGGCTGTAAACACCGGAAAGCCATCCAGCCCCGCCACCTGCGCCCGCTTGATCTCTGTATCCCAATACGCGCCCTTGACCAGCCGCACCATGATCTTGCGGTCCAACCCATCTGCCAAATCATAGAGGTAATCCAGAACATATGACGCGCGCTGGCCGTAGGCTTGAACCACCACACCGAACCCGTCCCAGCCTTTCAGCGAGGGCTCACTCAGAACCTCGGTGATCACATCAAGCGACAGCGACAGACGATCCGCTTCCTCGGCATCGACGTTCAGGCCAATCCCGGCAGATCGCGCCAATTGGCACAAGGTCCGCAGGCGCGGCACTACCTCACCCATCACAGTCGCATGCTGTGCTTCTTCATACCGCGGATGCAGTGCCGACAGCTTGACCGAAATCCCGGGGTTTTCCCGAATGTCCTTGTGGGTTGCGGCCTCTGCAATCGCGCTGATCGCGCGCGAATAAGACAGGTGATAGCGCCGCGCGTCGGCTTCGGTGCGCGCGGCTTCCCCAAGCATGTCGTAGGAATAGGTGTATCCCTTGGCTTCCTGATCGCGCGCGCGCTTCATCGCCGATTGAATGGTCTCGCCCAGAACAAACTGCGCGCCCATTTCCTT
>CAZCOX010000363.1:0-2564 GCA_964500115.1 uncultured Rhodobacterales bacterium | reverse complement strand
ATATCATGACGTTTTTCCGCGCCATGACCCGGCACCTTGATGCCGGGACGCTCAAGGAACTCACGCTGACCACCAACGGCTCACAACTCGCGCGGTTCGCAGATGACCTCTATGCGGCTGGCGTGCGTCGTGTGAACGTGTCCCTCGACACGCTCGATGAACAGAAATTCGCCGACATCACCCGCTGGGGCCGCCTGCCACAAGTGATCAAAGGGATCGATGCCGCCCAGGCCGCCGGGCTTCGCGTCAAGATCAACGCGGTGGCGCTCAAAGGCTTCAACGAAGACGAGTTGTTCACCATCACCGAATGGTGCGCAGATCGCGACATGGACCTCACCTTTATCGAGGTGATGCCAATGGGCGATATCGGCAACGAAGATCGTCTGGGCCAGTACTGGAAACTCAGCGAATTGCGCGACGAGTTGCGCAAGGAATACACGCTGACCGATTTGCCTGAACATACCGGTGGCCCGGCGCGCTATGTGCGGCTCGAAGAAACCGGTCAGAAAATCGGCTTTATCACGCCGCTCACACATAACTTTTGCGAAAGCTGCAACCGCGTCCGCCTGACCTGCACCGGAGAGCTGTTCATGTGTTTGGGCCAGGAAGACAACGCCGATCTGCGCAGCGCCTTGCGCAATCACCCGAACAGCGACGCACCGCTGGAACAGGCGATCCGCGATGCGATTGCTCTCAAACCCAAAGGCCACGATTTCGACTATTCGCGCCAGACCGTCGATGGCCGTGTCTCGCGCCACATGAGCCATACCGGCGGTTGACCATGGTCAATGGCGAGGGGCCAGCCCCTCGCGCTCCCCGAGGTATTTCAAAACGGAAGAAGACCAAACCCGCGCCTGTCCCTTCTCTGGTTCAAAAATACCGCGGGGTTTGGGGCAGCGCCCCATTCCGCCTGATGATCCGCAGGATCAGCAGGCCAGACAAACGCGCCGCAGGCGCACATCATTCAGATCCGTGAAATCTGCCCGCCACCAACCGGCGCTGGCACACCTGTTGTACCGGGCGCAGATGTTGGCAAACCGCGCAACACACGCACCGCAAGATACGCAAATGCCTGCGCTTCCAGCATGTCGCCATCCAGACCAACCGCTTCGACAGGTTCGACCGGGCAATCGAGCGACGCCGCAAGCATCGCCATCATCACCGGGTTGCGCCGCCCGCCGCCTGTGACCAACACGCGGGAGGGTGGCGTCGGGCAGTGTTCGATGCCCTGCATAACAGCCGCTGCCGCCATCGCCGTCATAGTCGCTGCCGCGTCGGCGTCCGCCAATTCGCGCACAAGGTCGAGCATCAGGGAAAAGTCGTTCCGGTCGAGAGACTTGGGCGGTATCTTTCGAAAATACCCTTCTTCCAGGAACAACTCCAAGGCCCCGTCAACCACCTGCCCCTGCGCGGCCAATGCCCCGTCCTTGTCAAAGCCAAGCCCACGCCGTTCCATCATCAGATCATTGATCGGCGCATTGGCAGGCCCGGTATCAAACGCCAAAAGCGCACCGGGATCCTCGGGGGCTTCTGCATTCGGGTCCACCCAGGTCAGATTGCCGACGCCACCGAGGTTCAAGAACGCCGCCGGCGCTGTCAAACCTGCCCATCTGGCGCAGGCCCAATGAAAAAAGGGGGCCAACGGCGCGCCCTCGCCGCCAAGTTCGACATCCGATGACCGGAAATCCCACACCACCGGTTTTTCAAGCGCCTGCGCGAGGCGGTCGCCGTCACCCACTTGATGCGTCCCGCGACCCCGCGGATCATGCGCCAGGGTTTGCCCGTGAAAGCCCACAAGCTCGGCTGTCTCGAACCCGTCCAGCACCTCGGCATGCGCGGATAAAACCACCTCAGCCGCGTCCGAGACATCAGCGTCTTGCCAAGACCCCAACGCAGCGCGCAACACAGTCTGTTCCTCTGCCGTATACGCCCGGTACCGCGATGCACCAAACGCGGCAATCGACACTCCATCGGTGCGCAGCAGCGCCGCATCCACGCCGTCAAGCGATGTTCCGGACATGGCCCCAACAGCCCAGATCGGTTCCGCCAACTTGCCCTTCACCTTTGCCCCTCGCCCGCCTATAGCTGCCGCCACATATCTATAACGAGGCAACCCCATGACCTACCATCCCAAATCGGACTTCATGGCAACCATGATGCAGCGTGGCTTTCTGGCCGATTGCACCGATTATCAGGGCCTTGACGAGGCGCTGACCAAAGGGGTGGTGCCGGGCTATATTGGCTTTGACGCAACCGCCAAATCACTGCATGTGGGCAGCCTTATCCAGATCATGATGCTGCGCTGGTTGCAAAAGACTGGGCACAAACCGATCACCCTTATGGGCGGCGGCACGACCAAGGTCGGTGATCCGTCATTCCGCGCCGACGAACGCCCTCTGCTGACGCCGGATCAGATCGACGACAACATCTCGGGCATCAAACAGGTTTTTGCCAAATACGTGTCGTATGATGGCAGCCCCACCGGGGCCATCCTGCTCAACAAGGCGGAGTGGCTGGACGGGTTGAACTACCTCGATTTCCTACGCGCCATCGGGCGGACTTTC
>CAZCOX010000362.1:0-2572 GCA_964500115.1 uncultured Rhodobacterales bacterium | reverse complement strand
GGCCCGGACAGCAGCGATGCAGACTTCACCCAGTACCTCTTCCACCGCGAAAACCCCAAAGGTGTGCATTTCGAACGCTGGCGGCATGCCAATGGCTGCGGCAAGTGGTTTCACGCGGCGCGCTGTACAAACACGCTCGAAGTCTTTGGCACGTACCCGGCGCAAACCACCGAGCCGCCGAAAGACCTCCTCGATACGATCCGACAAAAACGCCCCGGGTTCACATGGCGCGACCTGTCCTGACTTCTCTGGTTTCAAAATACCTTCGGGGGGTCTGGGGGGCAGACAGCCCCCCAGCCTCTCTTTCAAGTGCAAAGGCTGACATATGAGCACCCGCATCCCCACACATGGCCGCCTGATCAACCGCGACCGGGCGGTGACGTTCAAGTTCAATGGCCGCCTGATCGAAGGCTGTCAGGGCGACACGCTGGCCTCCGCACTTTTGGCCAATGGGCAAACGCTGATGGGGCGCAGCTTTAAATACCACCGCCCGCGCGGCGTCGTGGCGAGCGGATCGGAAGAGCCCAATGCGCTTGTAAACCTCGGGTCGGGCGACACGCTCGAGCCGAACCAGCGCGCCACCACAACCGAGATCTTCTACGGGCTGAACGCCACCACCCAGAACCACTTCCCATCGCTGGAATACGATGTCGGCGTGGTCAACAACGTGTTGGCGCGGTTCTTGCCTGCCGGGTTCTACTACAAGATGTTCATCCACCCCCGGTCGTTCTGGAAACACGTCTATGAGCCGTTCATCCGCCAGTCCGCCGGGCTTGGCAAAGCGCCGGGGGACGAGGCCCGTGACCCGGACCGTTATGAGCATTTCTACGCGTTCTGCGATGTGATGGTGATCGGCGGCGGCGTCGCTGGCCTGCAATCAGCGCTCACAGCCGCACAATCCGGGGCCAAGGTGCTACTGGTCGAACAATCCCCGCATTGGGGTGGCCGTGCACCGGTCGACGGCGGTCAGATCGACGGCAAGGATGTCGAGACATGGGTGGCCGAGACTGTGGACGCGCTCAAGGCGATGCCCAATGTCACCTTGCGCACGCGCTTGCAGGGGGCTGGTGTCTATGACCACGGCTACGTTCTGGGCTACGAACGCCTGACCGATCACGCGCCGACCGCAGGTGGCCCGCGCCACCGGCTCTGGCGCATTCGCGCGGGCCAGATTATCACCGCAACCGGCGCCATCGAACGCCCGCTCAGCTTTGCGGGCAATGACATTCCCGGTGTTATGCTTGCCTCGGCTATGCGCGACTATCTGGTCAATTACGGCGTCAGCCCCGGCGACCGCACCGTACTGGTCACCAACAATGATGATGCTTACCGCACCGCGATTGCCATGTCTCAGGCTGGTCTGACCGTCTCGGCCATCCTCGACGCGCGGCCCGAAGGCGGTGGTGCGCTGATGGAAGAGGCGAAGGCGCTGGGCCTGACCGTCAAAACCGGGGCAGCAATTGCCAAGGTCAAAGGGGCCAAGACGGTACATTCCGTGCTGGTCACCGATCAGGACAGCGACGGGTCCCAGACGACCGAGATCTTCTGCGATGCGGTCGCCATGTCCGGCGGCTGGTCGCCCGTTGTCCATCTCTGGTCCCATTGCGGTGGCAAGCTGAACTGGGACGCGGCGCAAGCGGCCTTCCGCCCCGACGCCACGCGCGCTCCGACCAACCAAAACGGCGACGCTTTTGTCATTCCGGCAGGCAGTGCAGATGGCGAGATGCACCTGAGCAACGTCCTGCAAAACGCTGCCAAGGCTGGGGAAACCGCTGCAAGCCGTGTTGGCTTTGAGGCGTCCGCAACCGTGCCAGAGGCGCAATCGCCTGATGAAGCGCCGCTGATGCCGGTTTGGATGATGCCCGCCAACGCGTCCAAGAAACTGCGTATGAAGGCATGGCTCGACTACCAGAACGACGTGAAAGTCAGCGACGTGCAACTGGCCGCGCAGGAAGGGTTCGAGTCGGTCGAACACACCAAGCGCTACACAACGCTCGGCATGGCAACGGATCAGGGAAAGTTGAGCAACATCAATGGCCTTGCGACGCTAGCGCACGCATTGGGTGAAGATATCCCGCAAGTCGGCACCACAACCTTCCGCCCGCCTTACACGCCCATCTCCATGGGGGCCATCGCAGGCGAAGCGCGGGGCGAGATGTTCCAGCCCGTCCGCAAAACGCCAATGCATGACTGGCACGACGCAAACGGCGCGCATTGGGAACCGGTGGGCCAGTGGCGCAGGCCATACACCTTCCAGAAACCCGGTGAGAGCGTCAAAGACGCGGTGAACCGGGAAGTGCTGGCAACCCGCAACAGCCTTGGCCTGCTAGACGCCTCGACCCTCGGCAAGATCATCGTCAAAGGCCCCGATGCGGGCCGGTTCCTCGATATGATGTACACCAACATGATGAGCACGCTGAAACCGGGCAAATGCCGCTATGGCCTGATGTGTTCGGAAAACGGGTTCCTGTCGGACGATGGCGTCGTCGCGCGTATCGACGAAGACACGTTCCTTTGCCACACCACCACTGGCGGCGCGGACCGAATCCATGCTCACATGGAAGAGTGGCTG
>CAZCOX010000361.1:0-2573 GCA_964500115.1 uncultured Rhodobacterales bacterium | reverse complement strand
TGACGCCGAGACCGGCATGTTCGAGGCATATGTGACGATCGATCAGGACGACGTCCAAACCAACCATGTGGTGCAGGTGCCCGGCCCGATCTCGACACCGTTCGAAACTCTGCGGCCCTGGCTGATCCGCGTCGCACTGGACAACCGGCGCAAGGGGCAATTCGAGTTCCGGCAGGCCCCGGCGAAAAGCAAACCCGCCGAACTTCACCGCAAACTCTTTTCCGGGCCAAGCCTGCTCGACCAGCTGCTGGGTCGCGCCGCTTGACCATTGGGGTGGGCCCCGCGTAGAAGGCACACGTTTGCCTGACAGGAGCCTGCCCAATGTCCGATGATCGCCTGATCGTAGCCCTCGACGTGCCGAACGCGCTTGCGGGGCTGGAACTGGCCAACAAGCTGGGCGATGCCGTCTCATTCTACAAAATTGGGCTCGGCATGCTCACCGGCGGCGGACTGGCCCTTGCCAATGAGCTGAAACAGGATCACGGCAAGCGCATCTTCCTCGACATGAAACTGTTCGATATCAGCGCCACGGTTGAGGCCGCGGTGCGCGGCCTGGCGCAGTTCGATCTCGATTTTCTGACAGTTCATGGCGACCCGCATGTGGTCAGCGCTGCCAAGGAAGGTGCCGCCGGGTCGGATTTGAAGATCCTTGGCGTCACTATCCTGACCTCTCTCGATCGCGACGATCTGGATGCAAGCCTGATCCAGGACGGCGACATCTCTGATCTGGTCACCGAGCGCGCAGCGCGCGCGTTGGAGGCCGGTGCAGACGGCGTGATCGCCTCTCCCAACGAGGCCGCGCGTATCCGCGCCCTGTCAGAGGCCGAGGGCCGCCTGATTGTCACACCGGGCGTTCGGCCCGCTGGCGCCGATCTGGGGGATCAGAAACGTGTCGCAACACCGGCCAATGCCATCGCGAGCGGTGTGGATCACATCGTTGTCGGTCGCCCAGTCTGGCAAACCGCAAACCCACGCGCGGCGGCAGACGCCATCGTTGCCGAAATGCGCTCTCCGCAGGCCGTTCTGTCCAACGGGTGAAAGCCTTTGCAAAGGCTTTACCCAAGCCGCTTCGAAGCGGCTTCCCGCACCGCTCCATAACGGCGCGCCATCATGGCAAAATGCGGAATCGCCTCCGCGTGACACGCAAACGCCTCGGGTCGCATAAGACGCCACCCGTCCCCCTCGCCGCCAAATACAATCCGGGCTTCCGCCTCCGGCTCAACATGCGCGGCAAAGATCACGCCACCTTGATGGCTGTCTCGCCAAACCAGTTCGTCCTCGCAAAGGGACAACCCAACTTCCTCGCGCACCTCCCGCAACACGCAGGCTTCCGCAGTCTCCGCGCCCTCCCGGCCGCCTCCCGGCAAATCCAGAAACCCTGGCCACGGAATGCCCGGCGTGTGGTCGCGGCGCAGAACAACGATCTGTTCGCCTACAAACAGGATCAGCTTTGCGCCGTGAAACTCCGCCATCCCCCACGTCTCCCTTTTGCATCTAAGGCCCGCAGTGTACTCTGCCCCCAGCTCATCGGAACGCCAAGCCATGCCTGCCCTTTGCCGCGATTGCCTGACAGAATTCGACTCCGCGTCGCGCTGCCCGTCCTGCCGCAGCCCGCGGGTTCTGGCGCATGACGAACTCTTCGATCTCAGCATCGCCCATATGGATTGCGACGCGTTTTATGCCTCCGTCGAAAAGCGCGACAATCCAGAGCTTGCCGACAAACCCGTCATTATCGGCGGCGGCCGCCGCGGTGTCGTCTCTACGGCCTGCTATGTGGCGCGGATCAAGGGCGTGCGCTCTGCCATGCCGATGTTCCAAGCGCTCAAACTATGCCCCGATGCGGTGATCATCAAACCGCGCTTTGACGCCTATGTTGCTGCCTCCAAGGCGATCCGCGCACTGATGGATGAACTGACGCCGGTCGTTGAACCCCTTTCCCTTGACGAAGCCTTCATGGATTTGACGGGCACAGCCCGCTTGCATGGTCATCCACCCGCTGTGATGCTGGCGCGGCTGGTCAAACGCATGCGCGAGGAACTGGGACTGACGGGTTCGGTCGGCCTCAGCCACAACAAGTTTCTTGCAAAAATCGCCTCTGACCTCGACAAGCCGCGCGGGTTTTCCGTGATCGGCAAGGCCGAGACGGAAAGCTTTCTGCGCCCGAAATCCGTGCGCATGATCTGGGGGGTTGGGTTGGCCGGGCAAGAGGCGCTGGCCAAAGCAGGCATCCAAACCTTCGAAGACCTGTTGCGCTGGGACAGACAGGACCTGTCTGCGCGCTTTGGCAGTATGGGCGACCGGCTTTGGCACCTCGCGCGCGGGCAGGATAGGCGGCGCGTGTCGGCGCATGCGCCGATAAAATCGATCTCGAACGAGACCACCTTTCATGAAGACACCAACGACCCCGATTTGCTTGATGGTCACCTGTGGCGCATGTGCGAAAAAGTGGCCGACCGCGCCAAAGCCAAGGGGTTGGCGGGCCGGGTGGTCACGCTGAAACTCAAACGCTCCAACTTTGCGCTTGTGACCAAACGCACGTCGCTGTCTGACCCCACGCAGATCGCCGACCGCAT
>CAZCOX010000360.1:0-2587 GCA_964500115.1 uncultured Rhodobacterales bacterium | reverse complement strand
TCGCGCGTGACCAGGCCATCCGCCTTTGCCATCTTCGCCGACAGAGCGATGACGGCAATTGTAAACGCCACGGTCTTTTCGGGTGGCGTGCGCAGGCGGTCGAAAACCTCTGACAGGCTTTCGCCCGAAGTCAGCGCCGCAAGCGCGTCAGATATACGAGACCAGATCGACATGACACGCAGTCTAGATCAAAGCAGCCGCGCTGTCAGTGCGGCATCAGAGGCGCTTTTGCATCAAAACCAGATCGAGCCAGCGATCAAACTTGCGCCCCACTGCGGGTAGGCGCCCGACCTCCTTGAACCCGAGTGCAGCGTGAAACGCGATGCCATCAGCATTTTCGCCACTCACTCCTGCGATCAGGGCATGCACGCCATTGTCGCGCGCAACGTCTTCCAATGCCGTCATCAACTTGCGCCCGACGCCGTGGCCCCTAGCACTGGGCGCAATGACAATCGAATGCTCCTGCGTCGCGGCATAGCCAGGGCCGGTGCGAAACGGAAAATACGTAGCAAAGCCAACAATCGATCCGTCGAGTTCCGCCACCTGAAACGCCGGGCCGCGCACCGCGATGTCTTGGACAATGCTGTCTTCGCTTTTACGCACTGTTGTGAACGTAACTGTGGTCTCGTCCACAATGGCATTCACCAATTCGGCAATATGAACCGCATCACGGCGCTCCGCCGGTCGAATAATCATTTCAAAACACGCGGGCCATCAGGTGTGTCAAACTTTGCGGTCAGACCCGGTGTCTCCGCAACGTCGAAGACAACGCGTGTATCTGCAAACGCCTCGCCCAAACGCGATTTGATCTGATCGGCTTGCGGATGTGACACGCGCAGCTCTGCCAATCGACGGTCAGTTGCAGGCAGCGATTTCCCGGGTGGCTCGTCTATATGCCATTCGATGAACGCCGGGAAACAGCCGTCGAAGGGCAGCAATCCATCTTCGGGCACAATCATCGTCCAACTGACATCTCCGCGTGTCAGGTGCACAGGTTGACCGATTTCAGGAAAGGCAGCTTGCGCTGCAGCGATGTCGTCGCAGCGCAATATCCACTTATCAAGCCGCGCGGACCCGTGAAACGCATCCAGCCCGAACCAACGCGCGTAAGGCGGCTTGGGTTGTGACGGGTCCGTCGCTATGGCCTCGAAATAAAGGCCATCGGCCAAACCCACCAAGCGGTTATGCGTCGCGTAATGCGTGTGTTGTCCACCCGGCCCAAGCGGCATGCTAAGTGCTGCCTCGCTATGCGCAACGGCGGCGTCAAGCGTCTCGCCTGCCACAGCAATGTGATCCAGCACGAACATTGCAAATCCCTTCAAACCGCAGTGGATTTTCCATCCACGGAAAATCGCGGATACGTCGACGCATCCGCCACCGCCCGGATATCAGCCGCGCGCCTCGCGGATCAACCGCAGGATGTCCTGCGCCGCTTCGGGAATGTTGGTGCCCGGTCCAAAGATCGCTTTCACACCTGCGTCGTAGAGAAACTGGTAGTCCTGCTGAGGAATGACGCCGCCGCAGATCACGAGGATATCACCCGCCCCCTGCGCCTTAAGCTCCTTGACCAGTTCGGGCGCCAGCGTTTTGTGCCCCGCTGCCTGTGACGAAATCCCGATCACATGCACATCATTGTCGATTGCGTCCTGCGCTGCCTCGGCCGGTGTCTGGAACAGCGGCCCCACATCCACGTCAAATCCGATATCGGCAAAGGCTGTGGCAATCACTTTGGCACCCCGGTCGTGCCCATCTTGGCCCATTTTGACCACCAGCATGCGCGGGCGACGACCCTCGTCCTCGGCAAAGCCTTCAACCGCGCGCTGGATCGCTGCGAAGCCTTCATCACCTTCATATGCCGCGCCATAGACGCCAGCCAAGGTTTTCACCTCCGCGCGGTGGCGGCCAAACACTTTTTCCATCGACATGCTGATCTCTCCCACGCTTGCCCGCGCGCGCGACGCCTCAACGGCGGCTTCCAATAGATTGCCACCCTCGGCGGCTCGACGTTCCAGTTCTGCCAAAGCGGCATCGGTTGCTGCCTGATCCCGTGTGCTCCGGATCTCCTCCAGACGCGCGACTTGCGCTTCGCGCACGGCAACGTTGTCAACGTCGAGGATGTCGAGTTCATCCTCCTTCTCAAGCCGGTACTTGTTGACCCCAACAATCACGTCTTCGCCGCGGTCGATCTGCGCCTGTCGCGTGGCGGCGGTTTCTTCGATCCGCAGTTTCGGCATGCCCGATGCCACCGCCTTGGTCATGCCACCCATCTCGTCAACTTCCTCGATCAGCTTCCACGCCTCGGTCGCCAGATCATGGGTCAGCTTTTCAACATAGTAAGACCCGGCAAGCGGATCGACGACGTTGGTCACACCGGTTTCTTCCTGCAAAATCAACTGCGTGTTCCGTGCAATTCGTGCAGAGAATTCAGTTGGCAGCGCAATCGCCTCATCCAGAGCATTGGTGTGCAGCGACTGAGTACCGCCCAAAACCGCGCTCATCGCCTCATAAGCGGTCCGAATCACGTTGTTGTACGGGTCCTGCTCCGCGAGGCTCACACCCGAGGTCTGGCAATGAGTCCGCAACATCT
>CAZCOX010000359.1:0-2601 GCA_964500115.1 uncultured Rhodobacterales bacterium | reverse complement strand
AGATCGGGGTGAAGCCGCCCAAGTTCGACACGATGGACATCCACGTTCACGTGCCCGACGGCGCGACACCCAAAGATGGCCCATCGGCTGGCTTGGCCATGGTGACATCTATCGTTTCTGTCCTGACGGGTATCCCGGTCAAACGGGATATAGCGATGACGGGCGAAGTGTCTTTGCGCGGCAATGCGATGCCTATCGGTGGTTTGAAAGAAAAACTGCTGGCGGCGCTGCGTGGTGGGATCAAAACCGTGCTCATCCCGCGTGAGAACGAAAAGGACCTCGCCGAATTGCCCGACAACGTGAAGAACGGGCTGAACATCGTGCCTGTCGATCATGTGTCTGACGTGCTGAAGATGGCTTTGGTCGACGCGCCAGATGCGATTGAGTGGGACGAAGCTGCGGAAGAGGCGGCAGCAGCCGCCCGCGCCGCAGAAGCCGCTGCCGCATTGGCCGCGACGCAAACGGCCCACTAATTAGACAATCACAAAGAGACAGCCGGGCCGAAAGGCCCGGCTGTCTGCATTACCGCTATATTTGGTAGCTTTTCTGCAACCTGACACTGGATAAATCCTGTCGCCTTGTTATTCTGCCCGCAATTGAACAAAAAAACGAGCAGACAAAGGATCTCCAGAAATGGCGACACGCAAGCCGACAGCCGTGACCAGCACCCGGACGAAAACCGCCTCAACGCCGGCGAAAACCGTCGAGCCGGAAGTGGTCAAAACCGAAAGCCCAAAAGTCGCTGACCCGGAACTCAGAAAAAAAGAATTGATCGACACGGTTGTGGCGATGAGTGGCGTGAAAAAGCGCGATGCTAAACCGGTGATCGAAGCAATGCTGTCCGTGCTTGGCGAAACAATTGCTGAAGGTCGTGAACTGAACCTCGCACCATTGGGCAAGCTCAAGATCACACGCATGAAAAAGACCACCAAAGCACAGGTGATTACAGCACGTTTGCGGCGCAACGATCGGTCCCAGGTCAAGCCGGACGACGCTCTTGCGCAGGCGGCAGAGTAACGCTAAACGACCGCCCATGGGTGATTAGCTCAGTGGTAGAGCGCTTCGTTCACATCGAAGATGTCAGGAGTTCAAATCTCTTATCACCCACCACTTTCCACGGCGTGGCGTGTTTGAGGTGTGGGTGGCATGACAGGCACCTGATCCGCGTGATTTGCCCAAGATCTGGTTTCTGCGGCACGGGCAAACCGATTGGAATGCGACCCGACGCACTTAGGGTTGGTTGAGCTCCGGTCTAACAGAACACGGGCCTCAAGATGCCGAAACCCAGGCGCAACTGATACAGCCCATCCTCGCCACCAATCCGCAGTGTTACGTCTCGCCTTTGCGGCGTGCACATCAAACCGGACAAATTGCGCTGGCCGGTCACACATTCACAAACGATGCCAGATTTTCTGTGCGGTTTTACGTTGCGAGAGATAACAAAATTGACAAACGAGCAGGCCTGCATCTACGGGATGGAAAATGGCACCGAAACTGTTCTGCGAGAACTGTGAAAAAAGTGGCATCTGCCCCTTGCACGGCGCGCCGCGCTTGGCTAAATCACACGCCATCGGGTGATTAGCTCAGTTGGTAGAGCGCTTCGTTTACACCGAAGATGTCGGGAGTTCGAGCCTCTCATCACCCACCATTCTTCCCTATGGATTTCAGCTTTAGCCGCTCCAAGGCGGTCAGGCCTGCAGATGTTCAGACGCCCAGGCCTGTACGTCGTCAACACGTGTTCTGGCGATCGGCACGTGGCCATTGCAGATCAGACGAAGGGACGGGCGACCCTCATTTTCGACAACTGCACTTGCCGCAGCACGGGATACCCACCACGACCGGTGAGTCTGCACGCCATCGTTCGGGTTTGTCTGTGCAACGATGTCGCCCAACCGGGCGCGCAACCGGGTTTCGGCATCGATCATTGTGACCTGCACATGATGCGCGCGTGCCTCGATGGTGCGAATTTTATGCAGCGGAATGCGTTCGCCGCCAATGATGATGTGCCGCAGCGTTTCGTCGTCATTTGCCGCTGTCTGAACGGCGGGTAGAGCGCTGTCTTCCTGCGGAACCAGGATCGGAAAAACAAATCTGAAAAACACGGCTTCGATAACAAGAACCGCCAGGAAGTAAAACAGGAAATTCCCTCGTAAATCATTAGGGTAAAGCCCGTTGCTCATCTTGTGCAGGACCAACTCCTCGCAAATGTAGACGGCCGGAACCAGCGCGGTGAAGGCGATCAAAATCGTCGGCACGCGCAACCGCGACCACACGCGTGTGAGGAGAGACAACCCGGAGAGCAATGTCCCGTATCCGGTCATGTACACAACATATGCCACTGGCCAAATGGCGGCGCTGACCCAAAGCGGCACATATTCCCGGTTGTTCGAGGGATCAGTTGCAAAAAACAGTACAAGCGCCAACCCACCGAACAACAAAAACCGTTTATCTTCGATGACTTCCAGAAAGGTCTTGAGGTTGAATTGAATCGGCTGACCAAGCGGGTCCCAAAGCCGCAGTTCGCGCGTGGCGAAGGTATCCGTTTCTGTGCTCATCCGTAATTGCGGTCGCTTCAAAATCTCAAGAACTTGTGGTGTATTT
>CAZCOX010000358.1:0-2606 GCA_964500115.1 uncultured Rhodobacterales bacterium | reverse complement strand
CTAAACCAAGCGAAAAAGCAAGAACTCGTTCAACTTGCTTTAGCCTTTTTGATTGTTTTCTCCAAGTGACGTCTGACGACGTGGCGGAAGCGCGAATCGCGGCCAACGTTTTGGAACAAGCCTGAAATCTCATCGAAAGTTTGCAGATCAAAGTCTTGGTCTTTGAAATTGCGGATCGCTTTATCAATGACTTCCTCATACTTTTCCACGACATTTTCAGGTGCGAACATCTCGTGCCCGATGGTGTGAGCTGCTTCCCGTGTTGCGCGTGGGTCGCACTCGAAAAGCACCCAATGCAAACCAGCGGCCAAATCATCCGCATCGAACGCCCGCGCCGTGTAACCGTTGGCCTTGTGATGGATGAAATCCTGCAACCCACTGGTTTTAAAGCAAACCACCGGCGTTCCGTTCCTGATCGAATCTGACGCAATGACTGAAAGGGATTCCTGCAAAGACGGCACTAAGCACACATCAGAGGATTTATAGATTTTCGCCTTTTGTTCTTCGTCAGAAATGAACCCGAGCGGGACGACCTTGAACGGTAGATCCATGTTCGCAAGTGCAGTCTTGTCAACGCTCCCGAGTATGGCGACCGAAATCTTGTCTCCACCACGATGATCGATCGCGAGTTTAGCCAACGCGCGGGCCGCAAGTCGGAAGCCCTTGCGCTTGTTTGACGCCTTGTGCACGGCAAGCAGGATCACTTTTGCTTCAGGCGAAATACCCAATTCTTCCCGACATTCCGCTCTCGAGGGCAAACGGATTGCCGGAATGGGATTGTTTACGGTGAAGATATCGTGGTCGGCTGTCAGAGGAGACGCATGCAACATCTTCGACATCCAGTTGGAGATACCGCAGAACACGATGTCAGGCCGCCGACGATAAACCATCTGGCGAAGCGTAAAGGCCGCTGAAACCTTGGCGCTCTCTCGCGGATCAACAACAGATGGGCAATCAACACATCCCATCTTGTATCGGTCACATGTGAGGGCGGCAACGAATTCCTTCTGCTCATCAGGTACTTGAGCGACCTGGCTGTCTTCAAGTTTAAAGAGGCAACCGCCGGTGTGCAGCCAGTTATCCCTTGCCATCCAGACGATCGGGTACTGAAGTTTCAAGAGGTCGGGAATGCTCAAGATACTCCGATCAATCGCACCCAAAATCACACAATCGGGTTTGAAACGATCTACATCCTCGACGACGCGATCCGAAATGCTTGTGCTTCCAATTGAGACCCAAGTGGGAATGTGTACGCCTTTGATTGGCTGATCACTCGCCTCAGTTCCAATGACCGGATAGTCCTCCAGGGAGAACGTGCGAACATCATATCCACGGTCCCGCAACGTATCGCGCAATCTGGAAGAAGATGCTGCTGCACCCGCTCCACGTTTTACATTAAAACTCGTCCCGATCATCGCAATACGAAGCGGATTGGCGCTTATGGTGCGTTGAACCTCCGGCAGAAATTCCAGATCGGGGCGATGAATACTTGCGTTCGCCAGAACACGGGCTTTTTGAAACGGTGTCTTGATTGGCCGCGGGCGTATTTTGCTCGACAAAAAAGTGTCCACCCAAGGCGTTATTTCGAAAGCTGTTTCACTCAATACTTCCGCTGCTTCCGTCAATTGACTCCGCATAACATGGTTTTCATTTGCAAGAACAAATGCACTTTGTTTTTTATTGATTACGTCCTCCGCGTCTGCCTTCCCATAAAAGAAAGTGTCGCTATCTGTCGAAATAGTGCATTTATCTGTTGCCAACGCAATATCACACGCCTGTCGGTGATTGCTTTCAACGAACAGAATGTCGTCCCTCGAGGCATATACGCCTGCCTTAAATGGAGCGTGCGCCTTTAGACGGCGGCGTTCTTCGGCAGACGGCAAATCCAGCATTATCAAATCTTTATACTGAACGCCGTTCCGTTCAAGCCATTCCTCCGTTGGCGCGCGGTATTTCTCCAATCGCGACGTCACAATTGCACTAATTCTTTTCTGTGGCACAAATATGCTTTGCGCGTTCTGTAAGAACTCGAGATAGAGTGGACCGTCATCATTTTGCTCGGCGGTAGGATCAACGCACAATACACCATCCATATCGAAACACGAACTCTCCGAGATGATATGGTTGCGGTAATTCCATTGAAAAATCCGCGGTTGCGCCACACGCTCAAGCACAATGTGTTTCGGTGCGTTTTTTGTTCGCGTTGGTAATCCAAAAATCGCACAGAACGTGATGTCGAAATCGGTTTCAAGTGTGTTTATCCGGCGCTGTACGCGGCGAAATTCTGCGCCAGTGTTCACAGAATCATCAACGATCAAAACGCGAGGCACGTCCAAAACGTCACCTTCCGCCTGAGCGCGACGCCCCTTTCGACGCGATTGGGTGAACAAGAACGCATCTAAATCCAGATAGGGAGCGTTTTTCAACGTAGCGATCATGGTGGCAGGAACAATCCCAGATTTTGGAATTCCTACTACATAGTCGATATCTGGCAGAGCGCTTGCATGCTCCGAAATGATGCGGGACATGTCGGCATAGGATCGGAAACTCAAGGTCATTGATTCTTCCAGGTATGAGATACGGGCTGGTGATAAGCGATGGGAAGT
>CAZCOX010000357.1:0-2645 GCA_964500115.1 uncultured Rhodobacterales bacterium | reverse complement strand
ACATGGCCTGTCGCGCGTGGCGGTCGTCGATTTCGACGTGCACCACGGGAATGGCACACAAGATTTGCTGTGGAGCGAGCCGCGTGCTTTGGTGATCACAAGTCAACAAATGCCACTTTGGCCGGGTACCGGGCAACCGTCTGAACGTGGCGCGCATAACAACGTTATGAACGTACCGCTGGCGCCGCGCAGCGGCGGGGCCGAGATGCGGGCTGCTTATGAGGCGCAGGTGTTCCCGCGGCTGCGGGATTTTGAACCCGAACTGATCATCATCTCTGCTGGTTTCGACGCACATCAGGATGACCCATTGGCCGAACTCAATTGGTCGACAGACGATTTTGGCTGGCTAACACGGCAGCTTGTGTCGCTGGCCCATGAACTCTGCGAGGGGCGGATCGTCTCGACTCTGGAAGGCGGGTATGATTTGACAGCTTTGGCTGAAAGCACACGGGTGCATGTGCAAGAACTGATGGGGGCCGCGCCATGAGCGATACACCTGTAGACGAAATGAGCTTTGAAGCTGCCATGGCAGAGCTTGAAAAAGTTGTTGGCCAGTTGGAGCGCGGCGATGTCGCGCTGGAAGAATCCATCGCGCTTTATGAACGCGGGGCAGCTCTGAAAAAGCGCTGTGAAACCAAGCTGAATGAGGCGCAGGAAAAGGTGGCCGCGATCACGTTGGACGCGGATGGGCAACCCACTGGAACGACGCCAGTCGATCCGCAATAAACCTGATGTTCAAAGACGCCCTGTCACAAGACGCGGCGCGGATTGGCGCGCATCTGGATGCTGTGTTGGCAAGTCATCCAAGCCTGCCGGTGATCGAGGGCATGCGCTACGCGGTGTCCGGTGGGAAACGCTTGCGCGGATTTTTGGTGATGGAAACGGCGCGATTGTTTGACGTGCCCGAGTCGCAATCGATTTGGGTCGCGTCGGCGATTGAGGCGATCCACGCCTACAGTCTTGTTCATGATGATCTGCCCTGCATGGATGACGATGACCTGCGGCGCGGGCTGCCAACGGTGCATCGCAAATGGGATGACGGCACGGCAGTTCTGGTTGGTGATGCGTTGCAAACTTTTGGGTTTGAACTGGTTCTGGACGCGCAATGTCATTCGGATGCGGCGGTGCGTGCCGATCTTGCACTAACTCTTGCCCGCGCGTCGGGCCATCGTGGCATGGTTCTGGGCCAAGCGCTCGATATCGCTGCGGAAACGGCGGATGCGCCGCTGACACTGGATGAGATCACCGAGTTGCAAGCGGGCAAAACCGGTGCGTTGATCGTCTGGTCCGCTGAGGCGGGCGCGCGGTTGGGGCAAGCGGATATTACGCCGCTGACACGCTATGCGACGGCCCTTGGTCTGGCGTTCCAGATTGCCGATGACATTCTCGATGTAGAGGGCGATGCGGCAACGGTTGGCAAAGCAGTGGGCAAAGACGCGGATCGGGGCAAGGCGACGTTTGTGTCCCTGCTTGGCCTCGACGGAGCTAAGAAACGCGCGAAAGAGCTTGTCTCAGAGGCCTGTGACGCCATTTTGCCATTTGGTCAAAAAGCCCAAACCTTGAACGACGCCGCGCAGTTCGTTATCTCGCGCGACACCTGAACGTACCCGGAGGCGGATCATGTCAGATTTCCACACGACGCCGCTTCTTGATACGGTGTCGTCCCCGACCGACCTCAAGCGCATGTCGGACGCGCAGCTTGAGCAACTCGCGGATGAGCTGCGTCGCGATACAATTGCGTCGGTGTCGAAAACCGGCGGTCACCTTGGGGCCGGGCTAGGGGTTGTTGAATTGACGGTAGCCTTACACGCCGTGTTCGACGCGCCGCGCGACAAGATCATCTGGGACGTCTCGCATCAGTGTTATCCGCACAAGATCCTCACCGGGCGGCGTGATCGGATGGAGACTTTGCGGCAGGGCGATGGATTGTCGGGTTTTACCAAACGGTCAGAATCTGCCTATGACCCGTTTGGAGCGGCGCATAGTTCCACCTCGATTTCTGCTGCGCTCGGATTTGCCGTCGCGCGCGATCTGGGTGGCGCTTGCGAGACCGGGCACGGCGACGCCATTGCCGTGATCGGCGACGGCGCAATGAGCGCGGGCATGGCCTATGAGGCGATGAACAACGCCGGGCACTTGAAGAAGCGTCTTATCGTCATTCTGAATGACAACGAGATGAGCATCGCACCGCCGGTCGGTGCGTTGTCGTCTTACCTGTCTCAGCTATACGCCGGTGCGCCGTTTCAGGACTTGAAGGAAGCGGCCAAAGGTGCAGTGAGCCTGTTGCCCGAACCGTTCCGCGAAGGCGCGAAGCGCGCCAAAGACATGCTCAAAGGCATGGCCGTGGGTGGCACTTTGTTCGAAGCGCTGGGCTTTTCCTACATCGGGCCGATTGACGGGCACGATCTGGACCAATTGCTGCCCGTCTTGCGCACCGTCAAAGACCGTGCTCACGGTCCGACGCTGATCCATATCGTCACGAAAAAGGGTAAGGGTTATGCCCCTGCTGAACACTCTGCCGACCGGGGGCATGCGCGGGGAAAATTCGATCTGATCACCGGTGAGGTGCAAAAGGCGAAGTCCAATGCGCCGAGTTATACAAAGGTTTTTTCAGACGCGCTGTGCCAAGAGGCGGCGGACGACCC
>CAZCOX010000356.1:0-2680 GCA_964500115.1 uncultured Rhodobacterales bacterium | reverse complement strand
GCGCTTTGGCGTGATGCGCGGGCGCGAGTTCCTCATGAAAGACGGCTACAACTTCGACCTGACGAAAGAAGACGCGCTGCACGCGTACAACCGTCACCTCGTCAGCTATCTGCGCACATACGAACGCATGGGCCTGCAAGCGATCCCGATGCGCGCGGACTCAGGTCCTATCGGCGGCGACGACACGCATGAATTCCTCGTGCTGGCAGACACCGGCGAAAGCGAAGTCTTCTATGACAGCGAAATCACCGATCTGAAATTCGGCGACCGCGAGATCGATTACGACAGTGTCGAACAGTGTCAGGCGGTGTTGGAAGAGTTTACCTCTCGCTACGCGCGCACGGACGAAACGCACGACGAAGCAGAATTCGCGAAAGTGCCTGCCGACCGTCAGCGCACCGCGCGCGGGATCGAAGTGGGGCAAATCTTCTATTTCGGCACCAAATACTCCGACGCCATGGGCGCAACTGTTGCGGATGCAGATGGCAATCGCGTGCCAGTACATATGGGGTCGCACGGGATCGGCGTCAGCCGCTTGCTGGGCGCGATCATCGAGGCCAGCCATGATGACAATGGCATCATCTGGCCCGAGGGTGTAACGCCCTTCCATTGCGGCATTGTGAACCTCAAGCAGGGAGATGAAGACGCCGATGCGGCTTGCGACGCGCTTTACGCCAGCCTGACCGCGCTGGGCCTTGAGCCGCTTTATGACGACCGCAAGGACCGGGCAGGGGCCAAGTTTGCGACCATGGACCTGATCGGCCTGCCGTGGCGTATCACGGTCGGCCCACGTGGGCTCAAGAACGGTGTTGTCGAACTCACCTCACGCAGGACTGGCGAAAGCGTAGAACTGCCGCCGGAACAGGCTATCGCCAAGGTTGCTGGCATCTATGGCAAAGCATTGATCTCATGATATGCCGCGCCGTTGCGGTCTTGTGCTTTGTCACAAGCGGGGCAATGGCGCAATCTGTCGAGAGCGTTTCTGACGCGGTCGCCGATTGGCTGAAAGCCAATTCTGCAAACGGGGTGGTGGCGATCCAGCCACCGGATGCAGAGATGGCGGTCATCGCACTTGGTATTCCGGCAGACACGCAGGTTGAACTGGCAAGCCTGTCCAAATCCATCACCGCGATCTGCGCGCACAGCCTCATTCAGGATGGATGGCTCAACTACGGCGCGCCGGTGTCGCAGCACGTGCCGGGGTTCGAGGGCGCCACCGTCGGCGACCTGATCACACATCAAAGCGGTATTATTGAGGACGCCACACAGCAATTCATGGGCGCCTGGCTGGGCGATACAGAGCATCGCGCGCGCGATGTCGTCTCTCAGATGCGCACACGAAAAGCTCCGATCGGCGCGCATGGCGACTATACTTATTCCAACGACAATTACGCGCTGCTGTCTTTGGTGATCGAAGACGTGGCCGATGCGCCTTACACGGAAACCTGCATAGCCCGCGCGCTCGACCCCGCCGGGGCAGAGGCCATCGCCTCACCGCAAACCGGGGCGTTCCTGTCTTGGGGCGGATGGGTGATGACCGTTGCCGACTACCTGAAATTTCATGCCTACTGGTACGACACATCCAGTGCGGCATTGCCCGAGTATTCTGCCGACCTTGGCGGCGGCGTGCACTATGGCCTTGGTATGTACGGCCGCCCCATGAGAGGTGGTGCAAACCACTGGCATTTTGGGTTGCTGTGCTTTGAAGACCAACTGAACGCCGGCACCTATGCCGTTGGCTTTCATAACGATTGGCACGTCGTTGTTGCCTATGACGCCTGCGTCGATTGGGCCGCGATGTCCGCATTGGACGCCACAATCACAGACGCGATTTTTTCCAATTAAGCAGGGGCGTTTGCATCGATGCAAACGCGAAAATGCGTCGACGCATTTTCGCCCGTCAGGCCACCGCGCTCACTTCGGCCACGATGCTATCCACCACGTCCGTCAGCAGCCCTTCGTCTTCGCATTCGGCCATCACGCGGATCAGCGGCTCTGTCCCCGACTTGCGGATCAACAACCGCCCGCTGCCGTTCAGACGCGCTTCCGCGTCAGCAATTGCCAACTTGACCGAACTGTTGTCGAGCGGCGTGGCATCCGCCGCATATCGCACGTTTTTCAACAGCTGCGGGACGGGCTCAAAGCTGCGCGCCAGCGCGCTCGCGGGCTGGCCGGTGCGGCACATCTCGGCCAGGAACTGCAGCCCTGCCATCAACCCGTCACCCGTCGTGGCATAATCGGTCATCACGATATGGCCCGACTGCTCTCCGCCGAGGTTCCAGCCGCCCCGGCGCATCGCCTCAACCACATAGCGGTCGCCCACTCCCGTACGCTCAAGCCGCAACCCGCGCCCGTCAAGGAACCGCTCCAGCCCGAGGTTCGACATCACTGTCGCGACAAGCACACCGCCTTGCAACCGGCTTTCTTCGGCCCAACGTGCCGCCATCAGCGCCATGATCTGATCGCCGTCCGCCACCTGACCGGTCTCATCAATCAGGATGACTCGGTCCGCATCGCCATCGAGGCAAATGGCCACGTCTGCGCCGTGTGAAACCACGGCGGCTGAGGCCAACTGCGGCTGTGTCGAGCCACACCCTGCGTTGATGTTGGTGCCGTCCGGGCTGGTACCCAGCGGGATCACGTCCGCGCCCAACTCCCCAAGCACTTCGGGTGCTGTCCG
>CAZCOX010000355.1:0-2690 GCA_964500115.1 uncultured Rhodobacterales bacterium | reverse complement strand
TACACTCTTTCCCTACACCTGACGGCTTTCGCAGTTCAGCGCATCATGGGTGATGAAAACGGTGTCGTCATGATGGAAATCCCCATCCCCGACACAGGCCCCCGCAACGTGCGCAATCGCATCATCTCCGGTCAGTTCAACAACCATTTCGTTGCGCGTCAGCACGCCATTGGCCGTTAGTGTGAAGGATTTGAACGCCGATTCCGTGCCAAGACGTGCGAACATCGCCGTCGCCGCACGACGTTCATGGTCGCGCCCCTGTGCACGCACGTGATGCAGCGCACCACCGTCCGCGATGTCAATCTCCATACATTTGTTGAACCGCGCCGCTGCCGGGCCGTTTTCCAGGATGGTCAACTCTGCCCCGCTTTCCACCTTAACCACATGATGCAGGATCGCGTCAGATGTCTCGGACGCGTGGCGGTACATCAACCGGATCGGTTTCGGCGCTTTGCCTGTCACGTGGATCAGCACGCCATCCGTCGCAAAGGCTGTGTTCAACGCAGCCAAAGGGCGCTGAACGGGTGTCTGTCCATTGGTCTCCAACACACCGTAGAGGTCTTTCGCCCAGTGAATATCAGACGCTTCGGACAGCCGGTCAATCGTCACATGCTGCATCGCCAGATGATCGGATGCTTCGGCATCGAACACACCATCGACAAACACGATCTTAAGCGCATCAACGCCGTTGAAAACCGGGTCTTCATCGGTTTCAAACAACGCGGCCTTTGGCGCGTCGGGCTGCACCAGCGTTTCGGGCTTGGTGTATTTCCAGTACTCGTCGCGCGCTCCGGGCAGGCCCATCGCCTGAACACGGCTCAACGCATCCTTACGCGCAGGTTCGCACCACCCGCCTTGCGGCATGTCGAGCACTGCAAGGCGTGCATCGGTGGCGTCCTGTTTGATCTGCGGGAGCGCCATTACGCCACCTCCGCCAAGAGGTCTGCGTAGCCGTTGTTTTCCACTTCAAGCGCCAGCTCGGGACCGCCTGTTTTGATGATCTTGCCATCCGCCATGATGTGCACGACATCCGGTTTGATGTGATCCAAAAGGCGCTGGTAGTGGGTGATGACCAGGAAACCGCGGCCTTCGTCGCGCAACGCGTTCACACCGTCAGCAACCAGCTTCATCGCATCAACGTCAAGACCCGAGTCTGTCTCGTCGAGGATGCACATCTTGGGCTCCAGCATTGCCATCTGCAGGATCTCGTTGCGCTTTTTCTCGCCGCCCGAAAAACCAACATTCACCGGACGCTTAAGCATATCAGCGTCGATCTTCAGTTCCTTGGCCTTGGCTCGGATCAATTTGAGGAAATCCGCCGCCGACATCTCTTCCTCGCCGCGCGCCTTGCGCTGCGCGTTCACGGCAGTGCGCAAAAAGGTCATGTTGCCCACGCCCGGCATTTCGACCGGGTATTGGAACGCCAAGAACATGCCCGCCGCCGCGCGCTCTTCCGGTTCCATCTCAAGGATGTCCTCGCCATCAAGCGTCGCTTCACCGTCGGTCACTTCGTACCCGTCACGGCCTGACAATACGTAAGACAAGGTCGACTTACCCGACCCGTTCGGCCCCATGATCGCATGGACTTTGCCCGCCTCAACGGACAGGTTCACCCCTTTGAGGATTTCTTTGTCTTCTTCCTCAAGTTTCACGTGCAGGTTCTTGATATCCAGCATGTCTTTTCCTCTCGCATTTCCGCCTCTGACACACCCGGTCAGAATGATTTCGTATAAAGTCTCAGAATTTCCGTTAGCTTGTCGCGCGGCAGGTCCGTCGGTTCGATCTCAAACCGCGCCATGCGCCCGCGCACTTCGGCCCTATCCACGAACTGCTCAACAGCGTGGTAGCCGCGGCGTTCGGTGTAATCGTCAAACAAAAGTGTCAGCGGTTGTTCCGTTCGCAGCAGGGCGGTGATCACGCACGCCGCGCGAAACCGTCCGTCAACGAGCACAAGATCAGGCGCTTTGAACTCCGGCAAATCCCAGACAGAGTTGGGATAGCGATGGTATTTGTTCCAAGCGTCGTGGGTCTTGGGACGCCCCCATTTGCCAACCTTGCCGATGTTGGCGTAGTGCAGATGCACGTCCGATGTGGTGCCCGCATGGTCGAAATACCCCTGCATCATCCGGCACCAATTGGGGTCCGACTCGACAGAAAACACCGTCTTGCCGGACATTTCGGATGCCATAACAGTTGAACCGCCGCTGCCATATTCCAGAATGACATTGGCGTGCTCGTAGAGGTCACGCACCCAAGCGCTGACCTCTTCAGGAAAGGTCAGAACCGGGCGGTCAATGACCGGGATATCCGTCTGCGTGTTTGCCACTGTGCCTATCCCCGATCCGTCAGCACAGCCGTGCCGCTGGCCGAAACCATGAGCATCGAGTTGCCCACCACCTCGTAATCGAGATCGATTCCGACGACCGCATTGGCACCAACCGCCGCCGCACGCTGTTCCAGCTCGCGCATAGCCACATCACGCGCGTCCTGCAGCTTGGCCTCATAGGCACCGGACCGTCCGCCAACGATATCGGTGATCGACGCAAAGACATCCCGGACGACATTGGCACCCATGATCGCCTCCCCCACAACAATACCTTTATATTCCAGTATCTTGTGACCTTCGATTGAGTTTGTAGTGGTAACAATCATTGCTTCTTTCCCATTATGATCTGCGCAATCAGTGACCC
>CAZCOX010000354.1:0-2738 GCA_964500115.1 uncultured Rhodobacterales bacterium | reverse complement strand
CTATACCGACCCCCTGCCCCAGGCGCTGGTGCTGACCGCCATCGTGATCTCCTTCGGGATGACCGCGGTGCTGGTGATGATCGGCCTTGGCGCCTTCCTAGAAGCAGGCAGTGACAAGATCGATATCGACCCCGAAGACCCGGCCAAACTCGACCGCGAAGAAGAGGAGGCCGAGGCGTAATGCACTGGATCATCCTGCCCGTCGTCCTGCCCGCCATGGTGGCGCCCCTCATCGGCTTTGTCATGCGCTGGGACATCACGCTGGCGCGCACAGCCTCGGTCACCAGCACCCTGCTGCTCTTGGGCATTGCCCTGCGCCTGGCCTTCATGGCCGCGGGCGGCGAGACCTTTGTCTACCGGCTGGGAGACTGGCCCGCACCGTTTGGCATCGTGCTGGTGCTCGACCGGCTCTCGGCACTCATGGTGCTGCTGACCGCAGTTCTGGCGATGATCGTGCTGATCCACGCCATTGCCACCGGCTGGGATGATCGCGGGCGGCATTTCCATGCGCTGTTCCAGTTTCAGCTCATGGGCATCTGCGGCGCGTTCCTCACCGGCGACATCTTTAACCTCTTCGTGTTTTTCGAAGTGCTGCTCATCGCCTCTTACGGGCTGATGATCCATTCCGGCGGCAAGGACCGGATGCGCGCCGGGCTGCAATACGTGGTGATGAACCTTGCTGGCTCGACGCTCTTTCTCTTTGCCCTTGGCACGCTTTACGCCTCCACCGGCACGCTCAACATCGCCGATCTTGCCGCCAAGGTGCCGCAGATCCCCGACGAAGAGGCCGCCCTTGTGCGCGTCGCCGCGATCCTTCTGATGATCGTCTTTGCGGTCAAAGCCGCGCTCTTTCCGGTGCAGTTCTGGCTGCCTGCGACCTATGCCAACGCCCCTGCCCCGGTGGCCGCCCTCTTTGCCATCATGACCAAGGTCGGCGCCTATGCGATCCTGCGCGTGCACACCACGGTCTTTGGCCCCGGCTCCATGGGCACCGATGATGTGGCGGGCACCTGGCTGTTCCCTGCCGCCATCATCACGATTGCCATCGGCGCTGTCGGCGTGCTGGGCGCGCGCCGTCTGATGACACTCATCGGCTTTTCCGTTGTCGGCTCCATGGGCACGCTGCTGGTCGCCGTGGCGGCGTTTTCCCATCAGGCCACGCTGGCGGCCCTCTACTACATGGTGCATTCCACCTTTGCCGCCGCCTGCCTCTTCCTGATCGCCGATCTCGTCGTCACCCGGCGCAAGAGCGATGCGCTCATCCCCAAGGCCCCCACGGTGCAGAACGGGCTTTTTGCGTCGCTCTTTTTTGCCGCCGCCATCGCCATGGCCGGCATGCCACCGCTCAGCGGGTTTCTGGGCAAGCTTCTGGTGCTCGATGCCTTGCGCGCCCCCGGCCAGATCGGCTGGGCCTGGAGTGCCATCCTCATCGGCTCGCTCATCACCATCCTCGGCTTTGCCCGCGCCGGCAGCACGCTGTTCTGGAAGTCCACCGCGATCCTGCCCCAGGAAGACCCGCACCAGGTGGATTTCGACGACATCAAACCCCGCAATATCGCCCCTGCCCTGCAGCTCGCCCCGTCCATGCTCGCCGTGGCAGCCCTCGCCGGGCTCGCCGCCTTTGCGGGCCCCGTCTCAACCTATCTCGAACAGACCTCGGACCAGCTTTTTGACCGGGCGGGCTATGTCGGTGCCGTGCTGGGCTTGAGCGAGGAGGGATAAGCCATGCTGCGCAAACTCGTCCCCCACCCGATCCTCAGCCTGACGCTGATCCTCGTCTGGATCGGTCTGGTCAACAAGTTCACCCTGGGCAACCTGATCCTTGGCACCGCCATCGGCATCATCATCCCCATGGTCACCGCCGCCTACTGGCCCGACCGGCCGCGCATTCACAAACCGCTCAAGATCATCGAATACCTGCTGATCGTGCTCTGGGACATCATCGTCGCCAATGTGCAGGTGGCCCTGATCATCCTCTTCAAACGCGAGCCCGAGATCAGATCGCATTACATCCCGATCCCCATTGATCTGGAATCCGCCGAAGCCATCACCGTGCTCGCGGGCACCATCACCATGACCCCCGGCACCGTCTCGGCCATGTTGTCAGCCGATGGCAATTCCCTGCTCGTGCATTGCCTGCACACAGACGACCCCGATGCCGTGCGCGACGAGATCAAGTCGCGCTACGAGGCCCGCCTCAAGGAGATCTTCCCATGATCGCATATGCCCTGATGTTCGCCTTTGCCTGCTACGGCATCGCCCTGCTGCTCGATCTGTGGCGCATTGCCAAAGGCCCCAATGCCGCCGACCGCATCCTCGCCCTCGACACCATGGTGATCAACGTCATCGCCCTTCTCGTGCTCTACGGCGTCTCCCGCGGCACCGCGATCTACTTCGAGGCCGCCATGCTCGTCGCCATGGTCGGCTTTGTCTCAACCGTCGCCTATTGCCGCTTCCTCTTGCGCGGCGACATCATCGAGTAGAGGCCCCATGAACATCCTCGCAGAACTCCTCATCTCGGCCTTCCTCGTCATCAGCGGCATCTTCGGCTTTGTCGGCTCCTACGGGCTCGTCAAACTCAAAGACAGCGTCCAGCGCCTGCACGCCCCGACCAAAGCCACAACCCTCGGCGTGGGCGGCGTCCTCGTCGCCTCCATGATCTACTTCTTCGCCAAAACAGGCCAGGTCTCAATCCACGAGTTGCTCATCTCCCTCTTCCTCTTCCTCACAGCCCCCAT
>CAZCOX010000353.1:0-2744 GCA_964500115.1 uncultured Rhodobacterales bacterium | reverse complement strand
GTGTGCTTGCCGCACGATGGCAAAGCCTTCCGCCTGCGCTTCCGGAGCCCGTTCCGCGGGTTGAACGGTTTCACGGTCATGTGATTGCGACTTCGTCATATCGCGACTTTGCCTTCCGCCTGAGCGATTGACAACTTGTTTGCTTGAGTTACATAATTTAGACTTGGCTAACTTTTAGGCTGGAGGCCATAGTGATCCGGAAATTCTCAGGCTTGCTGGTTGCGGCATGGATCGCGGCAATGGGCGCGTTTGGACCGTCCTTTGCAACACCGGCAAAGGAGGCGCCGTGGATGCCGGATGCGGCTGCGTATCGGCTGACGCTGTTTCTGGGCAACCTGGAACCGATCCCTTGGGATCAGGTCGAAACCGCATGGTCCGATCCCTATCGCAACTCGGAATTTTCTTCGGGCGCGCTTGCATGGTTGAGCGCGAATAGCGGCATCGATGCAGCGCCCGTTCTGGATGCGATTGCGCAAAGAGATCGCCAGGCCCTTTTCGAGGCCGGGACGCAAACGATCGCCTACAGGATCGAAGAGGAGTTGAACCGCGCACTCGACACGGACGACCCGGCCGCCGCGCGGCGAGCGGTACAAACCGCACGCGAACTTTACCGCGCCTTCGCAGATGGCGTGGCCGCTGCCGACCCCGATGCGGCGCGTCAAATTGGTCGTGCATGGCTGGAACTGAACAACAGTGCCGGCTCGGCTGGCGTTCTCGGTGCGGGCGCGACACCTGCCGACCGGGAAACGATGGTCGCCGCACGGACCATCGTCTCAGACTATCTCGCTGAGAATTACCTGCCGGGCGACTTCGTCCAGAGACGACAGCTTACCCCGCTCCCGGAAACGGCCATACGCAATGGGCGCGAAATCGACCTACCCGCAAGCCTTCCACCGGGGGCAGACATCTTTGATCAGGACCCGTTGCCGCTCCTTGTCCTCAACTTTGAGGAACAGGGCATCGACGAGACGGACCTGCCGCTGATCGCCTATGGCGACATGCTCTTTGACAGCGCGCAGATTTTTGGCAACCCGGCACAAGACCTCGGTATCGCCTGTTCGACGTGTCACAACCGGTCGGACATCAATCAGCGTTTCTTTGTGCCCGGCGCCAGCCATCAGCCCGGTGCCATCGACGTGGACGGCGCGTTTTTCAACCCGATCTTCAACGACCGGCGCGACGATCCGCTAGATATACCGAGCCTGCGCGGCCTGCGGTTTACGGGGCCCTACGGTCGCGACGGCCGCTTTGCGTCTTTGCGCGACTTTACCCGCAACGTGATCGTCAACGAATTCGGTGGCGCAGAACCGACGTCCTTCATGCTGGATGCATTGGTGGCCTACATGCAGGAGTTCGATTTTCTGCCCAACTCCATGCTGACAGCGGACGGTCAGTTGACCGAGACCGCCCCGGAGGCGGCGGTGCGGGGGCAAGCGATCTTCAACCGACCATTCGCGGGACTCGGCAACCGCTCCTGCGCCAGCTGTCATGTGCCGGACGGCAATTTCCTGGATCGTCAGGCCTATGACATCGGGTCCGCCAGTGCGCCATACGAGGGCGCGCGGACAGGGTCATTCGACACCCCAACACTTCTTGGAGCGCTCTATACGGCCCCTTACTTTCACGACGGATCGCTGCCGACGCTCGCCAGCGTCGTGGACTGGTTCAACGACACGAAATCGCTTGGCCTCGCTGACGTCGAGCGCGCGAACCTGACCGCCTATCTCGAAACCATCGGCGCGGCGGACGAACCTTATGAGGCCTTCGATGCCGAGAATACGCCCTTCCGTCTCGCCTTCGCCGAACTGACCACATTCGCCTCGACGCTGGACACGCTGCTGCCCCGCCGGGACGCAGAGCACATCCTTCTCCTGGTCGACACGGTCGGCGCGGACCTTTCGGCTGACGCCAGTACGATGTCCAATCTGTCTGCCCGCCCGGATGTCTATGCGCTTGCCGAGCGGTTGAACCAGGTTGGCGCGGCCGTGCGCGCAGAGGACTGGGACACCGCAGAGGCAAACTGGACGGCATTCAAGGCCGAGGCCCTGACACTCGAAGCGAGGGCATTCTGATGCAGGTCCGTTTGAATCGCAGATCATTGCTGGCCCTGTCCGCGGCAGGTGCGTTGTCTCTGGGAACACCGCTTGCGGCCCAAGAGACGCGCCTGCGCCTCGCCTTCATTCCGCAAGAGAATCCAGACAAGCTGCTGGGCGACATTGCGGCGATCACCGGTTGGCTGTCTGACCAAATCGGCGTTCCCGTCGAGGGTTTTGTCACGATTGATCACGCTGCTGCCGTAGAGGCGCTTCGCAACGGCGATGCCGATATCTCGTTCATGGGCGCCCTACCTTTCGTGCTCGCCGAGGCCGAGATCGGTGCGGTACCGCTTTTGTCCGAAGTCTACCGTAACGCACCGAATTATACGGGACGCATCTTTGTGCGCCGGGACAGCGGGATCGAGACGCTTGCCGATTTGCGGGACAAGGACATTGCGTTCGCCGATCCCATTTCAGAGTCGGGCTACCTGTATCCGCTTGCCGAATTCGTGGACGCAGGCCTGATCGCCGCACCAAGCGACGCAGACGCATTTTTTGGCCGCGTGTTTTTTACAGGTGGCTATCAGCAGGCCATGCAGGCGATGGCCGAAGGCCTTGTCGACGCCGCAGGCGCGAGCCAGTACGCCGATCTTCTTCTCAGCCCCGGACAACAAGCCCAGGTGACCTGGATCGCAGAAAGCGATGCGA
>CAZCOX010000352.1:0-2769 GCA_964500115.1 uncultured Rhodobacterales bacterium | reverse complement strand
GCCGTTGCGGCGCTCATGGTCTTCCTGGCCGAACGGTTCGCACGGGCCGATGGCCAAGACCGCACGCGCGCAGCACTCGCCACGATGTCCGCATTGGCGACGGTCGCCTTCACCTTTTCGATCCTTTTCACAACGGCCGCGCTAACTCTGGCCTTTGCTGCCGTTGTTGTCAGTGCAGCCGCGCTCGACAGGCAGTTCAAACTGCCCCTGATGGAATGGTTCATCATGGCAGGCGTCGCTGCCCTCAGCTATCGGCTGGTGGCTGACCCCGGCTTGGATTGGGCCTTCGACGCGCCATTCGCTCAAGCCATGCTGGCGCAGGGCGCTGCGTTCTTCGCCTGTCTCGCCGGTCTTTGGCTCTTGCGCGACCTGCCTCGCGCACGCGCGACCGCTGCACTCGAAAGCGGGGCCTGGGTATTTGCGGGCATCCTCATCTCGACCGCCTTGTCGCAGGCCATGTCCACCATTGCGCCAGATAGCGATCCGCTGAACCACTGGTCAGCGGGTCTACTCGCATCTGTTTGGCTCAGCCTCGCGATGGCGCAACTCCACCGCCTGCCTAGTTTCAAGTGGTTGCGCGTTGTGCTGGCCGTGGTCTTCGGCGGCATCGGATGTGTGTGGCTCTTTGCGCTTGGCAGCTTCGTCAACCCGCTGCTCAGTCGCGAAATCGTAGTCGGGCCACCGCTTTTGAATTCGCTCATCCCTGCCTACCTGTTACCCGCACTCACACTTGCCTTGGGCGCATGGAAGCTCACAAAACTACCTCGCAAGGCACGCATTGGCATGATCGCGCTTGCAACGTTGATCGCCGCTGTCTGGGCAACGCTGGTAATCCGCGACTTTTGGCAGACAGACGGTGACCTGCGCTTGTTCAAAGGCTTCACCCAGCCAGAACTCTACAGCTACACACTGGCGCTTCTGATCGTGGGCGGCGCGATTTTCTACCAGTCGCTCGCCCGGCGATCAGACCTTCTGCGCCGCGCCGGGCTTGCTGTGATCGCGCTCGCCATCGCCAAGGTTTTCCTCGTCGACATCTCTGGCCTCACTGGCCTAATCCGCGTGTTCTCATTGCTAGGTCTCGGCCTCATGCTCGCCGGTATGGCCTGGGTCGACCGCTGGGCGCGCAGTCGCAGCGCTTGATCTAACGCAAGGCCCCCGCACCCGAACCGGAGCATACTCTACATATGGAGCAACACGCCAGCGAACACGGTCATTCGCAAGCCGAAGTAGAAGCCCGCATCACCCAACCCGCCGGTCGGGGGTACCTGCGCGACATCGTCTACGGCGGCATCGACGGGTCGGTCACCACTTTTGCCATCGTCGCAGGCGTCGCAGGCGCGGGTCTCTCTACGTGGGTGATCATTGCGCTTGGCATCGCCAACGTGCTGGCCGACGGGTTCTCGATGGCCGCCGGCAACTATTCCGGTACAAAGGCCGAACTGGATGACGCCAATCGCCTGCGCCGCGTCGAAGAGCGCCACATCAGGACAGATCCCGAAGGCGAACGCCGCGAGTTGCGCGAAATCCTGCGGCTCAAGGGCCTGTCCGGCGAACCACTCGAAAGCGCGGTGGATCAGATCAGTCAGAACCACGAACAGTGGGTGCAACTCATGCTCGAGGGCGAATACGGGTTGGCCAGTGTCGATCCGCACCCGCTCAAGGCCGCTTGGGCGACATTCGCGGCCTTCCTTGTCGCAGGTATGATACCGCTGCTCCCGTTTCTCGTGGGCCTGCCCAACGCGTTCCAGCTTTCAACGATCGCAACCCTGTGCACCTTCTTCGCCATCGGCGCCTACAAGGCCAAATGGTCGCTCAGCCCATGGTGGCGGTCTGGGTTTGAGACCCTCGCCATCGGCGGAACCGCAGCGCTGATCGCGTATTTCGTCGGAACGCTCTTCGACGTCTAACCCCGTACCGCGACAATCGAACGCCCGGCCCAACGGACCGGGCGACAACGGCAGGCGATACGCTCTTATTCGCCCGTCGCCGGTGCCGGAGTGGGCGCAACAGTGCCGCTCGGCTCCAGGCTCGGCAATGTCTCGGTCGCAGTCCCATCACCAACCGGCGCGATCACCTCCGCCCCGTCACCTCCGGGCAGCAGCGCCAGAAACGCGATAAACGCAAGGATGCAAACCGCAGCAATGGCGAGCCCCTTGGCAGACCCGCCCGAAGGCGACATCGCCATGTGGTGCGGACGGTCCGCCCCGCCAAGACGCTTTTGCCCGTGTGTCTGAGAGCGATAGTCAGAATCGTAAGACATGGCTGTGTCCTTTCTGTCTGGTATCGGCGCAGCGCGTCGAAGCATTCGGTCACGCCCGCCAAGTGCCGCCAGTATGAGACGCAGAAAACGCCGGGCCATGCGGCACGGCCAAACACGCGAAATCCGGCCAAAACCAGCCAGAATCCACGCGACCCTTCGGCACAATCCGGCGGTTTTCCAAGGCTTCCACGCACCCGGCAAGAAACCACCCATGCCCACGCGCCGATTTGGCAGAATCCAGCCACAATGCGCCCTCTGGACGTCGCCGCAGCACGTCCCTATAAGCCCGCGCATGATCTACGCACCCGCGATCATTATTCGAATTACATGCCCGGCGCTCTGACGATACGAGCCGCCGGGACAAGGCGTATGGACACCCGCGCCGATCCTCTCACATCTGACTGATACGCTTTTCCGAGGACGCCCCAAATGTGCGCCGAAACGACCGACTATAAAGACACGCTGAACCTGCCGAAAACCGACTTCCCGATGCGGGCGGGTCTGCCGAA
>CAZCOX010000351.1:0-2811 GCA_964500115.1 uncultured Rhodobacterales bacterium | reverse complement strand
CGAACCGATGGACTTTGCAACAACGTCTTGCACGCCCAGCATTTCGAACACAGCACGCATTGGACCACCGGCGATAATACCAGTACCGGTTGGCGCAGTGCGCATCACAACTTTGCCCGCGCCGTGACGGCCTTCGATGTCGTGGTGTAGTGTCCGGCCTTCGCGCAGCGGCACGCGGATCATCTTGCGCTTGGCTTGCTCGGTTGCCTTGCGGATCGCCTCGGGCACCTCTTTCGCTTTGCCTTTGCCAAAGCCGACGCGGCCTTTTTGGTCGCCAACAACGACAAGAGCGGCGAAGCCAAAGCGCTTACCACCTTTTACGGTTTTGGAGACCCGGTTGATCGCGACCAGACGGTCAGCGAATTCGGGGGCCTGTTCTTCGCGGTCGCGGCGGTTGCCCCGACGATTTTCACGTTCTGCCATGTATCGGCATCCTTTATTTGGTGGGCTCTCGCCCGATTGTCCAATCCTGGTGAGCCAAAGACCCCCGGATCATCGGGAAGGTCGTGCCTTCCACAAATGGTGCGCCGGGCCGAGACCCGGCACGCCTTTAGATCTTCAGACCGCCTTCGCGGGCTGCATCGGCCAGAGCCTTGATGCGGCCGTGGAAGAGGAAACCGCCACGGTCGAAATACGCTTCTTCGACGCCAGCTTTCTTTGCACGCTCGGCAATAGCCGCGCCCACTTTGGTTGCCGACTCGACGGTATTTTTGCCTGCGAGGTCTTTTTCCATGGTCGAGGCCGATGCCAGCGTCACGCCCTGAACATCGTCGATCAGCTGAACGCTGATGTTCTTGTTCGAGCGGTGAACACTCAGGCGCACGCGCCCTGCATTGACCTTGCGAAGTTTGTTCCGAACGCGCAGGCGGCGTTTCTGGAACAGTTCTCTTTTACTGTTTGCCATATCCTTGCGCCCTTACTTCTTCTTGCCTTCTTTCTGGAAGATGTATTCGCCTTTGTAGCGAATGCCTTTGCCTTTGTAGGGCTCGGGCCGACGCCAGTCGCGAATGTTCGCTGCCACCTGGCCCACCAACTGCGCATCGTGACCTTCGATCACAATCTCAGTCTGCTTGGGGCATGTGACTGTCACACCATCCGGAATTTGAAAATCAACGTCGTGAGACAGACCGAGGTTCAGTTTCAGAACATTGCCCTGAAGCTGAGCACGGTAACCAACACCCTGAATTTCAAGTTCTTTCTTGAAGGTGTTTGTCACGCCGTGAACCATGTTTGCCACCATTGTGCGGGACATGCCCCACTGCTGGCGGGCACGCTTGGATTTACCGCGCGGGTCCACTTTGATCACGTTGTCTTCTACAGAGATCGTTACATCGTCTGTTGCTGTAAAGCTCTGGGTGCCTTTCGGGCCCTTCACTTCGATGGTCTGGCCGGACAGGGATGCCGAAACACCCGAGGGCAGCTCGACCGGTTGTTTACCAATACGAGACATGTCTGACCTTCCTTAGAATACCGTGCAGAGCACTTCGCCGCCGACGTTCTGGCTGCGAGCGTTTGCATCGGTCATAACGCCTTTGGATGTGGACACGATGGACACACCCAGACCCTGACGGACCTGTGGGATATCGTTCACACCCAGATACACACGACGGCCCGGCTTGGACACGCGCTTGAGTTCGCGGATCACTGGGGTGCCATCGTAGTACTTGAGGCTGATTTCATAAGCGGGATGGCCGTTCACATCTTTGGTTTCTTCGAAACCGCGGATGTAACCTTCGTCCGCCATCACTTCCAGAACACGCATCCGGGCTTTGGATGCTGGCGTCAAAGTTGTGGACTTACCGCGCATCTGAGCGTTGCGGATACGGGTGAGCATATCGCCGATAGGATCGTTCATTCTCTATGCCCTCCTTACCAGCTCGACTTGACCATGCCGGGGGCTTGACCATTGCTGGCAAGTTCGCGAAGCGCGATACGGCTGACCTTGAGTTTGCGGTAATAGGCGTGCGGACGCCCGGTGAGTTGGCAGCGGTTGTGCAACCGTGTGGGTGCAGAGTTCCGCGGCAGTTTCGCAAGCTTGAGGCGCGCTTTGAAACGCTCTTCCATCGGCTTGCTTTCGTCGTTCGCGATTTCCTTCAGCTCAGCACGCTTGGCGGCATACTTTTCCACCAGCTTCTGACGCTTCTTTTCGCGTTCAATCATTGCTTTCTTCGCCATGGGTCAATCTCCTCAGGCGTTGAAGGGCATGTTGAAATGCTTCAACAGCGCCTTGGCTTCCGCGTCAGTGTCAGCGGTCGTCGTGATGATGATGTCCAGGCCCCAAACCTCGTCAACTTTGTCGAAGTCGATTTCAGGGAAGACGATGTGCTCTTTCATGCCCATGGCAAAGTTGCCACGACCATCAAAGGACGGCTTCACACCGCGGAAGTCGCGAATACGCGGCATCGCAATGGTGATCAGGCGATCCAGGAAATCGTACATCCGGTCACCACGAAGTGTGACTTTCGCACCCATCGGCATGTCTTCACGCACCCGGAAACCCGCGATGGATTTCTTGGCTTTGGTCTGAAGTGCCTGCTGGCCAGCAATTGCGGTCAGATCTTCGACGGCGGCTTTCGCTTTCTTGCTGTCTTTGACAGCTTCAGCGCCACATCCGATGTTCAGAACGACTTTGTCCAGACGCGGGATCTGCATATCGTTCTTGTAGCCGAACTCTTCTTTCAGAGCGGCGCGGATGTTGTCCTTGTACGCGGTCTTGAGACGCGGGGTGTAGTTTGCAGCATCAAGCATCGATCACATCCCCTGTTGTCTTGGCGAAACGCACTTTCTTGTCACCTTCCATGCGGAAGCCAA
>CAZCOX010000350.1:0-2834 GCA_964500115.1 uncultured Rhodobacterales bacterium | reverse complement strand
TACGTCATTCCGCCCCCCGCATCTGGTTTTCTTGCTCTCGTCGGCCAGATTGCCGAGGCTGACAGTCAAGGCTTCCTGGACTCTGCCATGGTACCGGCGCGTGAATGGCTGGGCGGGCTGTCTGGTCGGTCATCGATTATTGCGCTTCGTCGTGCGGGCTTTGACTGTCTTGGTTGGTTTGGTCGCTGTGGCGTCAGGTGGTCGGCGGGCGGCCTTCCCTGCCTTGCGCCTAATGTCGGCCCTTGTCTGGGGGGCATTTCACAGGGATGGCCAACAGAGACTCTTCGACGACAGGGCCATCACGATGTGCTTCGACTATTCTGCCTGCGAGCAAAACCGAAACGAGGATACCAGCGAGAATGAGAGGTCCGAACATGTCTGTCTTCCTTTTTGATGAACGCTGATTGCGCGGTTCATAAGGGTAGACGCCGGCTCAGTCCTTTCGTTACACACATCGGGGTGCGGTCCGTAACCCGACCACTCAGTGGCCCACCCTTCGCCTACCTTCCCCGCGCGTTTGATCTGCGTCCGACGCCGGTACTTTGAGGACTGACGCTACCAAAGCACTGGCCATCTGGCGGCGAAACATAAAAAGAACTGTTTTGGCGTCACCTGTGCTGAGCCCGACCGCGTCTGCCGCAGACCGAAGGCTCCGCCCTTCGACATCGACTTTCAGAAACAACTCGCCCGACAGCCTTCCAACATCGGCCTCAACACTGCTTCGACACTCGCAAAACACATCCGAAATCAAGTCTGCGACTGCCTGCGCATCTGCCGGTTCCGTGGTCATACGATCCTCCCGAGCGGCTTCTGAATGAAGACGCCGTTTGAAGCGCAGTATTACAAAACCGCCTCAAGACGCGGTGTGTTGGTCCTCACAATCGGTCTCTTCAACCGGATGCTCGCAGCCGTCCGGCGGACAGGAACAATCGTCAAAGCCATGACGGCAACAAGGGCCACAGTGGGCCATCAACGCGTCACCCAGGGCGGCGCGGGCGCGGTGGAGACGCACATTCAGTGTCCCGGATTTGAGCCCGAGGTCCGCTGCCACAATGCCGCGATCCTCGTCGTCGATATCGATGCGGCGGATCAGTTCGGCATCACCGGGACGCAGTTCGGTGACCAGCCCTTTCACGCAGTTGCAGATCACGTCCATGTCTTCGACCGGGTCATCTATGACAACCGCAGACTGAACCTCCAGTGCGACAGCTTCCTTCAGACGCCGGGACCGCCCCGACTTGCGATAGTGATCATTCAGCGCTGACCGCAACACCGCATAGAGCCAGGCATCCATGCGGTCCGCCTCGCGCAGCTGATCCTTACGTGCCAGTACGCGAATACAAAATTCCTGCAGCACGTCCTCAGCATCGGCTCGGTTTCCCAGCCGTTTGACTAGGAAGCCCAAAAACGCGTTTCTGTTCACCGACAGAGTTGCTTCAAGGCCGGGCTGACCGGCGTCGCTGCCTTTTGGGATATGGTTTTTTGTTTCCGACATGGTTGCACGCCGCCCTTGCACCGAAGTTCCGATCCAGCCCGGCAAGCGGATACATCGAACCTATCGCCGTAGGCAGATGTTTTGAACCTATCCATTCCAAGGCGAAATTCCAATGTCAGTGATTTTGAAATCAGCAATCCATCGTGCCGATGAAATCTATCCGCATCGTTGCTGATGACAAAGGCGCAGCGATTTTCAAAGTCTCATTGCTTCGAGTCGCGTCGTCAGGTTGGGGAAGTAATTTTTTGTAATCGTTTTTCTTTTTGAGCGTCCTTGCCTTAACGTGGATGGAAAGGACTACGTACGGCTTTTTCGTGCGCGTTACCAGATCTGGCAAAAAAAGGCCAAGCACGACAGGAGCCAGTGCGGACATGAGTGAACTGACGCAATACGCCATTCTGCTCGGCCTGACGCTTGGCACGGTCGGGCTGGTCCTGAGCCTCTATGCCCTTGCCCGTGCGATCGGGCGGGCCCGCGCCGAACCCGCCAAGGACGTGCCCGCAACCGCCGGCACGCTGGCCCGCGATCCGGTCTGGGTCCGATACCACGCCAAGTATTACGGCTATGCGCTGTTGTTTCTGGCCTTCGATATGGAGATGGCGTTCATGTACCCCTGGGCGGTCGTTTACCGCGAAGAGGGGCTGGTTGCCCTGCTCGACATGGGCGTTTTCCTCGCGATCCTGTTTCTCGGCCTGCTCTATGGATGGAGCCAGGGCGCGCTGAGGCGGCAATGATGGATTTGTCCGGGGCACGTCAGGGTCTGTTGCGCGGTTTCCGCGGGTTGGTCGCCGGGGCCATGGCGCGGGATTTGCGCGCGTTCGTTGTTCCCGGTGAGGATGTCGCAAATGCCCTTGGTCTCGATCTGGACGCCGCAGGGCTGATCCGCGCGGTGACGCCGCGCCACGCGAACGTCTTGCTGATCGCGGGGCCCTTGCCGACCGAGCTGGCCGATGCGGCCAGCGTCGTCTGGGCCCAGATGCCACGCCCCCGGTGCATTCTGGCGCTTGGTGAGGTCGATCTTGGCCCTCTGCCCTCTGCGGACGTGACGGCGGAGATGTCGCAGGCGGGCCTGATCTCCGGACTGGAGGATCTGCGCAAACTGCTCCGCAAGGGGGCTTTTGCACCAGACATTGCGGAATTTGATGCGCCTGCCCTGTCAGAGCGGATCGAATACACCTGCCCCATGCATCCCGAAGTCGTTTCGGCCGAACCCGGCAAATGCCCGAAATGCGGGATGTTCCTTGTGGAACGTAGGGTTTCGGGTGCAGCGCCTCACGCCCATGAAGGCCATGAAGGCCATGAAGGCCATGAAGGCCATGAAGGCCATGAAGGCCATGAA
>CAZCOX010000349.1:0-2842 GCA_964500115.1 uncultured Rhodobacterales bacterium | reverse complement strand
TCCGAACCGTGGAAATAGATGGCCGAATAGGCACCATGGGTCAGGCCCTGGTACATGTTGAACGCCATGTTCGACGACACAAACGGTTCCTGCGCGGCTGTGTGCATCAGGTAGGGCAGGCCTTGCCCACCATATTCCGGGTCACAATCCAGCGCGGTCCAGCCGCCTTCTTTCATGACCTCGAACGCTTCTTTAAAGCCGTCCGGCGTGCGCACCACGCCGTTTTCCAGCACGCAACCCTGCTGGTCGCCGACTGCGTTCAGCGGCATCAGCACTTCAGAGGCCACCTTGCCCGCTTCCTCGATCACCGCGCCGGTAAAGTCGCGGTCCAGCTCTTCGTAGCCGGGGATATCCTGCTCGGACGCGTTCAGAACGTCGTGCAGGACGAACTGCATGTCTTTCACAGGTGCGGTATAGCTAGGCATGTGGGTCTCCCAAAAATGCGGTGCGGTCTTATTCAGCCGCGCGTTTTGTCTGATCCATTGACGCGAGCATCTTCTCGCCCCAACGCATCTGTTCCTTGAGCTCGTCGATGGCCTGCGTCAGCTCTTCGCGCTGCGCTTCCATGTCTTTCAGTCGCTGCTCTGCAATCTCGTAAGTGCGCGCCAACTGCGTCTGCTGCTGGTCACCCATGTGGTAGAGATCAAGCAACTGACGGATTTCTTCGAGGCTGAACCCAAAGCGCTTGCCGCGCAGGATGAGTTTGAGCCGCGCGCGATCGCGTTTTGTGAACAGGCGCTTCTGGCCTTCCCGTTTCGGGAACAGCAATTCCTTGGCTTCGTAAAAACGCAATGTCCGCGGCGTGACATCGAATGCGTCACACATCTCGCGTATTGTCATGGTCCGGTCGTCGGTCATTGTTCGGTTTCCTTGTCCGTTGTCTGGATGACACCGAATTGCGAAGCTTGGCGTCTTCTTACAATGGGAAAAATGGTTGACGTAACTCAGACGCCACGTCACTTTTTGGTTGACGTAAGATCATTCCACGTCAGTCGCAGCTTGCCGAAACATTCTTTCAAAGCGCTTTGGGGACAATTCATATATCAGGTATGGAATACCTTACCCCAAAGAGTTGAAATTTCCTAAACGACTCACCTATTCGCGCGGAGGGTCGGCTCAACGCACGCAATCCGCCGTCCAAACAGGGTCAGCCCTTCAGGCTTGCAGCCGTGTCATCCCGCAGTTTCTGCAACTCGTTGATGGCTTCGTCAAGCTGCACCCGCTGTTCGGCCAGCTCGCCCAACTGGCGGTCGGCAAGGTCAATCCAGGCGCGCATCTGCGCCTCGTTGCCTTCGTGTTCGTAGATCAGCAACCACTGGCGAATGTCTTCCAACTGAAAGCCAAACTTGCGCCCGCGCAGGATCAACGTCATGCGCGCAACCTCTTTCGGCCCGTACCACCGTGACCGGCCTTCCCGTTCGGGTTGAAGCAACTCAATGTACTCGTAGTACCTCAGCGTGCGCGGCGTCACGTCGAACTTGGCGCACATTTCTTTGAAACTGAGCTTTCCCTCGGTCATGCGGCTCCCTCTCCCTCAGCAGAATCATAGGAGCGACGGTGTTTCAGGGCAACCGCGAGTTGTGGTCTCTGGCCCTTGCGGATGTGTCGGCGTAAAGATCACGTCAAAGAGGATGCGCCCCATGCCCGCCGACAAAACCCAGATCGCCAAGCAATTCATCGACTCGATCCCGCATTCGCGGGCCTTGGGCATGCAGATCACTTCGCTTGGTGACGGCATGGCCGAGATTGCGATGCCCTACGATCCGCGCTTCATCGGTGACCCGAAAACCGGCGTGATCCATGGCGGGGCGGTCTCGGCGCTGATGGACACCTGCGGCGGGGCTGCCGTGATGAGCCACCCGGACGCGCCCGCTGGTACCGCCACCATCGACCTGCGCATCGACTACATGCGTGCCGCCACGCCGGGTCAACCGATCACCGCTCGTGCCGAGGTTTACCACATCACTCGCAGCGTCGCATTTGTGCGCGCCACCGCCTGCGATGATGACGCGGAGCGCCCGGTTGCCATGGCCACCGGTGCCTTCACGGTGGAGGGCCGCTGACATGCCACGCAAAGCCCCCGAACCCGTTCAAGTCGTCAAACAGCGGCGTGATGCGGCCCTGTCGGCGCTGGTCAGCGGTGTGCCCTACATCACCTTTATGGGCATCCGGTTTGACCGGCGCGGTGATGAGCTGACAGCGATCCTGCCCTTCGAGGACAAACTCATCGGCAACCCGATCCTGCCCGCGATCCACGGTGGTGTGACGGCGGCCTTTCTTGAGGTGACAGCCGTCATCACACTCAGCTGGGCCTATATCTGGGAAGATTTCGAAAGCGGCGCTTTGGATGTCGAGACATTGGCCGCCGGAGACCTCCCACGCCTGCCCAAGACCATCGATTTCACCGTCGACTACCTGCGCTCGGGCCTGCCACGCGACGCATACGCGCGGGCCACGATCACCCGCGCAGGCCGGCGCTATGCCAGCGTCAAAGCCGAAGCCTGGCAAGACAACCGCGACCGCCCCTTCGCGCAGGCGACCGCGCATTTCCTGATGCCCCGCCCCGATACACCTGAATGACAGACGCGACGGCCCAACCGCGCGCGGTGACCCACACCCGCGTGCTTGCCATCGCGCTGCCCATCGTCCTGTCCAACGTCACGATCCCGATCCTCGGCGCGGTGGACACCGCCGTTGTTGGCCAGATGGAGCAGGCCGCGCCCATCGGCGCGGTTGGAATAGGCGCGATTGTGATTTCTGCCTTCTACTGGGTCTTTGGCTTCCTGCGCATGGGCACCACCGGCCTTGCGGCACAGGCCACGGGGCAGGGCGATCAGGCAGA
>CAZCOX010000348.1:0-2852 GCA_964500115.1 uncultured Rhodobacterales bacterium | reverse complement strand
AAAATCAGCCTCAGCGGAATCCCATCGATTCAGATTTCAGGGACGGTGCTCTAATCAAGGTGCTTTACTTCGGCGCGCGCTTTTAGCCCGAGAATCGTTGTCGGTTTTTGTTGATCTTCGCTGCAAACCCTGTGAGTGTTGCACGCGTGATGGTGGTTTTCGATCCAGTCGAGAACCTAAGAGGGAATACGGTGAAACTCCGTGACTGCCCCCGCAACTGTAAGCGGTGAGTGGCGTCGCAGAACCACTGGGCGAGAGCCTGGGAAGGTGTGACGCGCACTATGACCCGCAAGTCAGGAGACCTGCCATTGCATGAAAACTGAACCCGGGCGGGGTGCACCGGAGGTCATTGTTAGTGCCAAGTCCGTTTCGACGGACACCTGACGGACCTCTGCCCTTTCGCCCACATCTTGCGCGGAGGGCGCTGAATGTTAATCGCACGAACCCTGACCCAATTGCAGGTCAGTCCAAAATCACCCGAGCGCGCCAAAGAAATGGGCCAACTTGGGTACATGCAATGGCTCGGCGGCCTTCCCGGCCGCGCTTGCTACGAAACTGAGGCCACACGCGCATACCTCGCCGCTGCCCCGTTCAAAGACACCGATCCGGCCGTCGCGGTCTTTTGCGCGCTTCTCAAAACATCGCTTGAAAAGCCGCTGGTCCCGCTCGACCTGTCATTGCCGAAACCACGCCGTCGCGGTGGAGCGAAAGAACGCCGGCTGTCTTTGTAGACCTTTAATTTAAGGCGGATTTAAGTTCATCCAAAGTGGGCGGGTTGCAGCCAGCGCGCCCACAATTGATGGCCGCCGCCATCGCGGCCTCTTGCAACAATGCCGTCACATCTGCTTCTGAAAGCCCACCAATCGCATCGGGTGTCAACGCGTTTCGGCGGTCCAACCCAGCAAGCAGCGTTGCCATAAACGTGTCACCCGCTCCAACTGTATCGATCAAGTTAGGAACTGGCGGCGCGTCTATTTCGACGAATACGTCGCCCATCCACGCGCATGCCCCGTCTGGCCCCTTTGTCATGACCAACAGAATGGCAGACGTTTGCTCGCGTATCTTCTCCAGCGCATCTGCCTGTGTCGCGTCTGGGTATAGGCCCTCCAAATCTTCGTCCGAAAACTTCATCAAATGAACAGCAGTCATGATGCGAAACACGCGGTCCCGGTAACTGTCAGAGTCCTGGATCACCGACAGACGCACATTGGGATCGAGCGATACCAAAGTACCAGCCTGATATGTGTTTGCACATGTGGTTTCCCACGCAGCCGCGTCGTCTCCTTCGGACACGGCAAGCGAGCCCGTGTGCAGCGCCTTAAGATCATCCGGAAGTGTAGCGGCCAAGCTTTCAACCGTCACTGCACGCTCTGCCGTGCCTTCACGTTCAAAAAGATAATCTGGAATACCGTCAGTGACCGTCACGCGTGCCATTGTCGTCGGCGCATCGACCCGAGCGCTGGCCAAGATGACGTCAGAGCCTTCTAGCGTTTTGGCAAGATCGTCGCCCCACGCATCCGTCGAAATCGGAGAGACGTAGTGTACGTTGGCGCCTTGCCGACCCAGTGCCATCGCCACGTTAAAGGGTGACCCACCGGGTAGCGCTGTCACTTCACCATCGCGTGTCATGTAGTCGATTAAGTTCTCACCGCCGACGGCGATGGCAGAAGAGTTGGTCATGGCAGCAGCCTACGTTAGCGTTAACAATCCGGGTCCATCGATACATCCGGCAGGGTGTCGAGCGCAAGCTTCAGTGCATCTCCCCACCCTGTCGATATCGTTTGGAACTGCGGATTGTCCGCGTCGACCCTGCCCTGATGTTCGACCAGAAAGCTGTCGGTTTCGTAGCAAAAGTAATCCAGCGGCATCCCAACCGACAGGTTCGCTTTGAGCGTCGAATCAAAGCTCACGAGCAGAAGTTTCAGCGCGCTTGGGAAATTGAGGTCTTTGTCATATGCGCGAACAAGGATCGGGCGACCATATTTGATCTCGCCGATTTGGAAAAACGGCGTGTCTTCACCCGCCTCGATGAAATTGCCTTCGGGATAGATCAGAAACAGTCGCGGCGCACCGCCTGCAACCTGACCCCCCAAGATAAGCGTCGCGTCGAACCCGGCGTCAGCGCGTTGGCCGCCTTGCGTCAGATCGTGGATTACCTCGCGCAAAGTGTCACCAACCATGCACGCGGCCTGAAACATTGACGGCGCTTTCATCAAAGACGAGGTGCGATCCTCGGGCATTTTGCTGCGCTCATCGAGCAGGCTGATGACCGACTGAGTTGTGGCAAGGTTACCTGCCGACATCAGCGTGATGACGCGATCGCCGGGTTCGTGCCAGATCTTCATCTTTTTGAAGGTCGAGATATTGTCGAGCCCCGCATTTGTGCGCGTGTCGGACATAAAGACCAGCCCGTCGCGGAGCATCATTCCAACGCAATATGTCACGCTGCCCGTCCTTTATTGTTGGATGACTTGGATTTGGACATCCAATTGTTCGCCTGCCCCACCGACGCGCGTTCCCGAAACGGGTGCGGCATCAGAATAATCCAACCCTGTTGCCACACGCACATAGCGGGTGTCAGGTGAAATCCCGTTTGAGATGTCGAAACCGACCCACCCCAGGCCATCTACAAATGCCTCAGCCCAGGCGTGCATGGCCTCTTGTGTTATGGTTTCGTTCAACATGAGGTAGCCCGACACATACCTCGCGGGAATTGCCAAAGACCGCGCCGCGGCCAGAAAGATATGCGTGTGATCCTGGCATACGCCCTTGGCCGCAGACAGGGCGTCTTCTGCCGTCCAATCGGGTTCTGACGCGCCAAGCGTGTATGGCACGGCGTCGCGTATGCGTTC
>CAZCOX010000347.1:0-2893 GCA_964500115.1 uncultured Rhodobacterales bacterium | reverse complement strand
AACCGATGACGCCAACCCAGTTGTATTTGGCAAACCCTCGACGCTCTCATTCAATTTACAGAATGCAGACAACGAGATCATCAAATCCCATCCCAGATGCACTAGCTTGCTAGAGCGCCGTCCAGAAAACCTGATCCAATTCTGCTTGCACGGGTTGGATGTCAGCAGTGGGTGCAGGGATCGGCCGCGATCTGGTTGATCGTGGTCGATCGCGGTGCCCGCCGATGCGCCAGCCGATGTAAGCCCTTCGGGACGGGCCATTTTAACCCCTGACACGGCGCCGTCTTTCCGTCAGATAGCCCCGCTATCCTCCGGAAAGTCAGCTTGGTCAGGTGCGAAAATGGCCGCGTCAGAATGGGTCAGGTTTTACGGACGGCGCTCTGGGTTATCCGCTCTGCTGCCGCGTATGATGAACTCCAGCGTTGCCTTTACTATCTCATCCCACGCAGGCGATGACTGCAGGATTATGTGGTTGTTGCTCTCGACCATGTGGAATTCTGAACCGTATATGCCTGCGGCCAACATACGGCCTTGTGACAAGGGATGTATCGCGTCCCCGCTGGCGTGAAGGATGAGGGTGGGTGCTTGAACGCTACCAAGCTTGTCGGTCACATCGAATTGGTCAATTGTCTTGCGAATGCGAACCGCCATCTCGGGCGTTGCAGATGCGATTTGGCTTTCGGCGATGCTGGCGCGCTCTTTGCGCGAAGCGTCAGGACAAAACAGAGACACGAAGGCTGACATGAATGGGCCGTCGGGATTGCCCCAGCCTTTGTTAATAAGGGTCATCAATGCTTCCGCATCGTCGTGGGAAAAGTCATCTTCGCGAACCATCCGGCCTTTTGCGAAACCTCCAAAGAGCACGAGCCTGCTGACACGTTCGGGGTACGTTGCGGCGAAATGGATTGAAACCGGAACGCCCTGCGACGTGGCGAATATCGGAAACCTGTCGAGACCAGCCGCATCCGCGACCGCCAGCATGTCATCCGCATACGCCTCGAGGGACAAGTCATCGACGTCGGCTTGCGACAGTCCTGTGCCGCGTTGATCGTATCGGACCAAGGTGTGCGCCGCGCTAAGCGCTGCGATCATCGGTTGATAGACCGACCCCTCCCAATCTCTCTTCAAATGCGTGAGAAAGTGGCCTGCTCGCAGCAAAGGCGGGCCATTTCCCGATTTTGCGTATGCAACCTGCGTCCCGTCTTGAGATTTCGCGAACCGAATGGTCTGCTTGGCCGTCATGTCGGAAACTCGGGTTTCATCAACGTCGCTGGAAACTTGGGCCACCAGTGAGAAACCACGACGCGGGATTGTTCGTATAACGTTCTGATCAGTTCCGTTATCGCCGACGGCCTTGCGGGCGGCGCTAATGCGGGAACCGATTGTCACGTCGGACACAATGCGACCATTCCAAACCGCATCAACCAAGTCGTCCTTTGTGACGAGCTGACCGGCTCGCTGAGCGAGCAAATGAAGAAGGTCAAAAACTTGAGGTTCGATTCGCACCGCACAGCCGTCCCGCAAGAAGGAATGGCTCGCGATGTCGAGTATGCAATCGGCAAAGAAGAACCGCATACCTGAGTGATGCCTCATTTAGTACCATTCGTGATTGCCTACAGTATTAGGTGACAAATCAACGAAATCCCAACGTCTTCTAAAGGTCTTCTCCAAGCGCATGCTGGCCAGATCGTCAAAATCAACCGAAAGCGACTGCTAGAGGTGCCAGCATGTTTGATCTCGAGAAATTCGTTGAGGACTGCAAAACGACCATACGGAAGGACGCGAGCCACGGCGCTATTGCCGAACTTCTCAGATCCGCGATGTCCGACCACGGTGCTGTGTCGAACGCTCTTGGCGAGCCGACATCAGGTGGCCTTAATACGATCTACAAATCACCCGAGCTGACAATCCTGAATATGGTTTGGCGGCCCGAGATGGTTCTCATGCCCCATGATCACAACATGTGGGCCGTGATAGGCATCTACACTGGGCGAGAGGACAATATCTTTTGGCGTCGCTCCAAGGGTTCTGAGGATGGGCGGATTGAAGCCGCTGGAGCAAAGGCGCTCAGCGCGGGCGATGTGGCACCATTGGGCAAGGACGTGATCCACTCTGTGATCAACCCGCTGACCAAGTACACCGGCGCCATCCATATCTATGGCGGAGACTTCTTCGAGGCCGAGCGTCTCGAATGGGAGGCCGAAGGTTTGACGGAGCGCCGCTGGGACCCGGAACGTGCGAAGGCGCTCTTTGAGGACAGGTAGCAGGAAGTGGTTGTCCTCCTTGTGCTCGAAACGGTCATTCACGGCAGCGGCTGCGTCGTTGGAGGTCGAGTTGCCTCGCCATTAAAGGTAGCGTGAACCTCTGGTGGGCGAGGCCCCGCCCTTACTGTTCCGGCACCAAGATCTCGCGTTTGCCGACGTGGTTGGCGGCGCTGACGACGCCTTCGTCTTCCATCTGTTCGACCAGGCGGGCGGCCTTGTTGTAGCCGATGGCGAGTTTGCGCTGGATGTAGGAAGTGGAGCATTTGCGGTCGCGGATGACGATCGCAACGGCCTGATCGTAGAGCGCATTTTCGCCGTCGGTGTTGCCACCGGTATTCAGGCCAAGCACCGCGTCGATGTTTTCGGCTTTTTCGTCTTCGGGACCCTGCACGACGCCTGAAACGTATTCCGGCGGGCCGAAGGCTTTAAGGTGGGTGACGATCTCCTCGACCTCTTCATCCGACACGAACGGGCCGTGGCAGCGGGTGATTTTGGCACCGCCTGCCATATAGAGCATGTCGCCCTGCCCCAAGAGCTGTTCCGCGCCCATTTCGCCGAGGATGGTGCGGCTGTCGATCTTAGACGTGACCTGGAAGGAAATCCGGGTCGGGAAGTTAGCCTTGATCGTG
>CAZCOX010000346.1:0-2909 GCA_964500115.1 uncultured Rhodobacterales bacterium | reverse complement strand
TCGAGGCGCTGCGCCTACCGGGCAAAGGCCGGATGAAAACAACGGGTAAGCTGGGTGATGTGATGAAAGAATCCATCGACGCCGCAGCAAGCTATGTGCGGTCCATCTCGCCCCAGATCGGGGTCAAACCGCCGAAGTTCGACACGATGGACATCCACGTGCACGTCCCCGATGGTGCCACGCCCAAGGATGGCCCGTCGGCTGGCTTGGCCATGGTGACATCGATCGTGTCTGTCCTGACCGGCATCCCGGTCAAACGCGACATTGCGATGACGGGCGAGGTATCCTTGCGCGGCAATGCGATGCCCATCGGTGGTTTAAAGGAAAAACTACTGGCGGCGCTGCGTGGTGGGATCAAAACCGTACTTATCCCGCGTGAGAACGAAAAGGACCTCGCCGAGTTGCCGGACAATGTGAAAAATGGGTTGAACATTGTGCCCGTTGATCACGTGTCGGACGTTCTCAAGATGGCCCTGGTTGACACACCTGACGCCATCGAATGGGACGAAGCAGCTGAAGAAGCGGCGGCTGCGGCGCGGGCGGCCGACGCGGCGGCGGCATTGGCAGCCACACAAACTGCGCATTAAGTCGACTACGAAGACATCAATGGCCGGGCAAAGACGCCCGGCCATATGATTCACCGCTATATTTGGTGTGTTTTGGCACATCGACCACTGGATAATTCTTGATGCCCTGATATGCTGCTCGCATGCGCCGACGAAAACCGAGCAGTTAAAGGATATCAACAATGGCGGCACGAAAGCCCACAACGGCCCCCCAAACGCGATCCAAAACCCCTGTTTCTCGGGCAAAGCCACTCGACCCAGAGGTCGTCGTGACCGAAAGCCCGACGGTTGCGGAGCCGGAACTCAAAAAGAAAGAGCTGATCGACACGGTGGTCGCCATGAGCGGCGTGAAAAAGCGCGACGCTAAACCAGTGATCGAAGCGATGCTGTCTGTACTGGGCGAAACAATTGCGGAAGGCCGCGAGTTGAACCTTGCGCCGATGGGCAAACTCAAGATCACGCGGATGAAAAAGACCACCAAGGCGCAAGTGATTACCGCACGGTTGCGGCGCAATGATCGGTCGCAAGCCAAGCCAGACGACGCTCTTGCGCAGGCGGCAGAGTAACGCTAAACGACCGCGCATGGGTGATTAGCTCAGTGGTAGAGCGCTTCGTTCACATCGAAGATGTCAGGAGTTCAAATCTCTTATCACCCACCATTTTCCTTGCCGTGGCGTGTTTGAGATGTGGGTGGCATGACACCTGATCCGCGTGATTTGCCCAAGATCTGGTTTCTGCGGCATGGACAAACCGATTGGAATGCAATCCGGCGCATTCAGGGCCAGCTAAACTCTGATCTAACGGAGCGTGGCATCCAAGATGCCGAAACCCAAGCGCGACTGATACAGCCAATCCTCGCCACCAATCCGCAATGCTACGTCTCGCCTTTGCGGCGTGCACAGCAAACCGCGCAAATTGCGCTGGCCGGTCACACATATTCGAACGATACCCGCTTGGCCGAGGCGCATGCGGGCGACTGGCAAGGACGGTTGCGCAAAGATGTGTTGCAAGATCATCCTGATCTGTCTGCCCCGGACATATCGCCATTGGAACTCTACCTCAAAGCGCCAGGTGGCGAAGGTTTGGACCAATTCAGGGCACGCATCCTGAGTTTTCTTTCGGATTTGACAGCTCCAAGCGTGATTGTGGGTCATGGGCTATGGGGGCAGGTGATGCGCGGATTTGTGCGTGGTCTTACGTGGGAGGAGACCACCAGATTGACGAATGAACAGGCCTGCATCTACGTCATGGAAAACCGCACGGAAACTGTTCTGCGAGAACTGTGAAAAAAGTGGCATCTGCCCCTTGCACGGCGCGCCGCGCTTGGCTAAATCACACGCCATCGGGTGATTAGCTCAGTTGGTAGAGCGCTTCGTTTACACCGAAGATGTCGGGAGTTCGAGCCTCTCATCACCCACCATTCCCTAACATTGAATGCAGGTTGAGCCGCGTCTGGAATATCAGGCCTGCAGATGCTCAGACGCCCAGGCCTGTACGTCGTCGACGCGCGTTCTGGCAATTGGCACGTGCCCATCGCAGATCAGTCGGAGGGAGGGGCGACCGTCATTTTCGACCACCGCACTCGCTGCAGCGCGGGACACCCACCAGGAACGGTGTGTCTGCACCCCGTCGGTCGGGTCTGTTTGCGCCACGATATCACCCAAGCGGGCGCGTAGCCGGGTTTCTGCATCGATCATGGTCACCTGCACGTGATGCGCGCGCGCCTCTATGGTGCGAATTTTGTGCAGCGGAATGCGTTCGCCGCCGATAATGATGTGACGCAGCGTTTCGTCATCATTGGCCGCTCTCTGAACGGACGGGGCCGGCTCCGCGACCTGCGGCACGAGGACCGGAAACACAAACCTGAAAAATACAGCTTCAATGACCAGAACTGCCAGGAAATAAAACAGGAAATTCCCGCGCAAATCATTGGGGTACAGTCCATTACTCATCTTATGAAGGATCAGCTCCTCGCAGATATAGACGGACGGCACCAGCGACGTGAAGGCAATGAGTATCGTCGGTATACGCAGTCGCGACCATAGCCGCGTCAGCACCGAAAGACCCGACAGCAGTAGCCCGTAGCCGGTCATGTACACAACATACGCCACAGGCCAGATCGCAGCACTGACCCAAAGCGGAACAAAGTCCCGATTATTCGACGGATCCGTGGCGAAAAACAGCACGAGCGCCAATCCACCGAACAACAAAAACCGTTTATCTTCGATGACTTGCAGAAATGTCTTGAGATTAAATTGAATCCGCTGACCAAGCGGATCCCAAAGTCGCAATTCGCGCGTGGCGAAGGTATCCGCTTTTGTGCTCATCCGTAATTGCGGTCGC
>CAZCOX010000345.1:1198-2909 GCA_964500115.1 uncultured Rhodobacterales bacterium | reverse complement strand
CTGGCCCGGCGTCGTCGGTTTATACGACTTGAGTGCCATGCTTTCTGTCTTCCGTTAGCAAGTGCAGGTCTTTGCGACCCGCTATGTTTGGGCGGGGTATCCCGCCATCGGTATAGGGCCCCGAAGGTCCCCAAATTGCGCAACAACGAAGCCCCGGACGAATCCGGGGCTGCGCGGTTGGAGCGGTGCTACGGAGTTCACACCGTATGGTCAAGGCAAATATGCAGATTTCTTGCGCATGTGCATGCGTTTGCGACGCTCAACCGAGGCAACGCGCTGGACTCGCTTCATACGCGCACCTAACGTCACAAAAAACAGTCCAACACGGGGTTTCTGAAAATGTCGAAAATCATCCTCACCACCGTTGCCGCCCTTGCTTTGTCCGCCACCACAGCCTTTGCCGCAGGTCACTGCGCGGCAGGCAAAACACTGACTGACGGCAAACTGACCATCGCAACCGGCAACCCGGCTTACTATCCTTGGGTTCTGAACGATGCGCCGGAAAGCGGTGAAGGTTTTGAGGCAGCCGTCGCTTATGCCGTGGCCGAGGAAATGGGGTTTGCAGTTGAAGATGTCGTCTGGGTGCGCTCGTCGTTTGACGAAGCGATCCAGCCGGGTGCCAAGAATTTTGACCTGAACATGCAGCAATACTCGATCACGCCGGAGCGCGATCAGGTCGTGGATTTCTCCGAGCCTTACTATACCGCACCGATGGCGGTTCTGGTCAGCCCCGGTGCCACGGATACGGAGCCAACGATAGCCGCGCTCAAAGGTTTGAAATGGGGCGCAGTCGGGTCAACCACGGCCGTTCCAAAACTGGCGAGCGTCATCCAGCCCGACAGCGACCCGCTACTCTACGGCGACAACGCAGATGTGAATGCCGCAATGAGCGCAAACCAGATTGATGCTGCGCTGTTCGATTTGCCCACGGCGCTTTTTCTGAGTGCTGTCATGATCGAAGGATCCAAAGTTATCGGGCAGTTTGCGCCTGACGAGACCGACAATCCCGATCATTTTGGCATGCTCATGGAGGATGGCAGCGCTTTGAAAGCCTGCGTCGATGAGGCATTGGCAGCGCTCAAGGAAAGCGGTGCCTTGGCCGAGATTGAAGCCAAGTGGCTGCAGGACACCACAGGCGTTCCGCTGATCCAGTAAGATGTCAGAGGCAAAAGCGGCGAGCATGACCCGCCGCGCGCGATACGAGGCACAGCAGCGGCGCAGATCGATCATCATCGCAGCAACCAGCACTGTTCTGGTCGTGGCGAGCTTGATCATTCTTGTGCCGATGACACCGGGTTGGGCAAAGGTTCAGAAAAGCTTTTTCAACGGCGATGTGCTGATCCAGTCGTTTCCGAAACTGCTGGACGCGTTTCTGGTCAACATCATGATCTTTGCCTGGAGCGCACCCGCCATCGCCGTTTTGGGACTGTTCATCGCATTGGCGCGGGATGCGAAATCACCAGCGCTCTTTCCGCTGCGGATCTTTGGTGCTGCGTTCACGGACATTTTTCGTGGCGTGCCGGTGATTTTGACCGTTTACCTTATCGGGTTTGGCATTCCGGGCCTTGGCCTGCCCCGCCCATGGAATTCACCTTATATATGGGGATCACTGGCACTGATCCTCACCTACTCCGCCTACGTCGCCGAAATATTCCGGTCTGGCATCGACAGTGTGCATCACAGCCAACGATCCGCAGCCCTGTCGCTTGGC
>CAZCOX010000345.1:0-1098 GCA_964500115.1 uncultured Rhodobacterales bacterium | reverse complement strand
TACCTGATGGCCCGCCAAATGCGCGAGCGGCGCTGATGGCAAAGCTGGAACTGCGCGGTGTGGTCAAGCGGTTTGGCGACCGCACGGTCTGTGACGGGATCGATCTGGACGTCGAAGAAGGCGAGATGGTCTGTTTGATCGGCGCATCCGGCGCCGGGAAGTCAACGTTACTGCGGTGCATCAATCTGCTTGAACCGATTGAAGACGGTGAAATCTATCTTGATGGCGACGACATCTCGATCCCCGGACTCGACCCGCAAGCTGTGCGCGCGCGGATCGGGATGGTCTTTCAGAGCTACAACCTGTTCCCGCACATGAACGCGTTGGAGAACGCCATGCTTGCCCCGCGCCGGGTGAGCGGCGCAGACAGAGAGGCCATTCGGCCGGAAATCGAGAGTCTGTTCGAACGATTTGGCCTTGCGGATCGCATGCAGAACTACCCGGATCAGCTTTCTGGCGGGCAACAGCAGCGCGTTGCTATCGTGCGCGCGCTCGCGATGCGGCCGGAGGTCATGCTGTTTGATGAGATCACCTCAGCGCTGGATCCGCAGCTTGTCGGCGAGGTACTGGATGTGCTGCTGATGCTCAAGAAAGAGGGCATGACGATGGTACTGGCCACACACGAGATGGGGTTTGCACGTCAGGCCGCCGACAAGGTGTGTTTCCTCAAGGACGGTCGCATCATCGAGGAAGGCCCGCCAGATCGACTGTTTGACACTCCGCAACAAGAAGACACAAAAGCCTTTTTGGCGCGCGCATTGAAGTAAGCGCCGATGTCTTCCACCACGAAAAAGGCCCTTCGGACATCCGAAGGGCCTGATCTGTTTCAGGTTGTAAACGCGTCGACGCGTTTACGAATTTCCATCGACGGAAATTCAGCCGCGCTCTTCGATGATCTCAACGAGATGCGGGATCTTGTTGACCATGCCGCGCACAGAAGGTGTGTCTTCCAGTTCGCGGGTTTTGTGCATCTTGTTCAGACCCAGGCCGATCAGTGTCTGGCGCTGTTTTTCAGGGCGACGGATCGGCGAACCGATCTGCTTTACAACAATTGTTTTCGCCATGGTTTAGGCCTCCTCAGCGACTTGGGCGCTTTCC
>CAZCOX010000344.1:0-2917 GCA_964500115.1 uncultured Rhodobacterales bacterium | reverse complement strand
CTTGTCCGTGATCGTGATCTGATCACCGTCGCGCTCGACATCCTCTTGAATCACAACGCGTTTTGCGCCGATTGGGATAGGCGCACCGGTGAAAATCCGCACCGCTTCACCGGATCGAACCGCGCCATTAAACCCATGCCCGGCGGCGGATTCTCCGATCACGCGCAACGTCATGCCCGGTGCCGCATCAACAACCGCATAGCCATCCATGGCAGAGCCATCAAACGGCGGCTGGTCGCGCGTCGCGGCAACGTCTTCTGCCAACACCCGGCCATGCGCCTGCAAGAGCGGGACAGTTTCAACGCCAAGCGGGCGCGCCAGCGCAAAAAGCTGATCAAGCGCCTCGGCGACGGAAATCATGTGGCCACGTACCGCCCGGACTTGCCGCCATCTTTCAACAGCACACGAATACCGCCAATCTCCATCGCTTTGTCGACCGCCTTGACCATGTCATAGACCGTCAGCGCTGCGGTTGAGACAGCCGTCAGCGCCTCCATCTCGACCCCGGTCTGGCCGGTAGTTTTGACGGTCGCTTCGATCTGCAAACCGGGCAGGTCCGGGTCTTGTGCAATTTCGACCGACACCTTCGTGACAGGCAAGGGGTGGCACAGAGGGATCAGATCGGGCGTCTTCTTCGCCCCCATGATCCCGGCCAGCCGCGCAACACCAATGACGTCACCCTTTTTGGCGCGACCTTCGCTGATCAGATCAAACGTCGCTTGCGCCATCTTCACGTGACCCGCCGCGACCGCGACGCGTGCGGTTACGGCCTTGTCCGAAACGTCCACCATATGGGCGTCACCCTTGGCGTCGAAATGGGTCAGACCACTCATGCCGCCACCGGGTCGGCCAAAAGTGTTCGGGTGGCTGCGGTGACATCGGCTTGCCGCATCAGGCTCTCGCCGATCAGGAACGACCGCGCGCCGCAAGCCGCCATATCGGCAAGGTCCGCAGGTGTGAACAAACCCGACTCCGAAATCAGCATTCGATCTTTTGGTACGTGCATTGAAAGTTCGCGTGTTGTCTCAAGGGTTGTCTCGAACGTATTGAGATTGCGATTGTTTATGCCAATCAATGGCGATTTGAATGCGAGCGCCCGGTCGAGTTCGGCCCGGTCATGCACCTCGATCAACGCATCCATGCCCCAGCCAAGAGCCGCGTCTTCCAACTCCGCCGCCAAAGTGTCATCGACACTCGCCATGATGATCAAGATGCAATCCGCGCCCAGGCTGCGCGCTTCGGCCACCTGATACGGATCATAGAGGAAATCTTTGCGCAACGCGGGCAACGATGTCGCGGTGCGCGCCTCTGTCAGAAACGCCTTGGCACCCTGAAAACTTGGTGCGTCGGTCAGAACCGACAAACATGTGGCGCCACCCGCCTCATAAGCTTGCGCCAATGCGGCCGGGTCAAAATCCGCGCGGATCAATCCTTTGGAGGGCGAGGCTTTCTTGACCTCTGCGATCAACCCGTAGCCGACCTTCTGCGCGGCCTGCAAAGCCGCACCAAAGGGGCGCACAGGGTCAGCCGCGCGTGCGGCCTCCTCGACCTCAGAGAAAGGAACCCGCGCCTTGTCGGCGGCGACCTCCTCAAGCTTGTAGGCCTTGATCTTGTCCAGAATGGTAGCGCTCATGGGTCCGTCCAGTTGATCGGGGTGTGCCCCTGTTCTCTAAGCCAAGCGTTGATGGTGGAAAAGGGGCGCGAGCCGAAAAACCCCCTTCGCGCCGACAGGGGTGAGGGATGTGCGCTTTGCAAAACCAAATGCCCGTGCCCCTCAAGCAACGGCGCATGGGCACGGGCATCGTTGCCCCACAACACGAAAGCGCGCGGCGCATCTGCAAGCTCCGTCAAAACCTGCGGCACGAGTTTTTGCCAGCCCAGTTTACGATGCCCGCGCGCGTCGCCTGCCGGAACCGTCAATACATCGTTGAGCAGCAAAACGCCCTGATCGGCCCAAAATCCCAAATCCCCATTGGGCGGGGCGGAGCCAAGATCACTTTGCATCTCTTTGAAAATGTTGCCCAAAGAGCGTGGTAGAGGCTGCACATCGGGGGCAACCGAAAAGGAAAATCCGTGAGCGTGCCCAGGCGTCGGATACGGGTCTTGCCCTAGAATGACAACGCGCACCTTTTCTGGTACGCAAGCAGTCAACGCCGCAAAAACCTCGGGTGCCGGCGGCAAGACGTCCCGCGTCTCAACCGCCAAAGCCGCCTCGATACCCGGAAACACATCCTCGAAAAACGGCAGATGCGCCCAAGCCTCAGGCGGCGCCATCACAACGCGCGTCCTGCACTTCTCTGGTTCAAAAATACCGCGGGGTCTGGGGCAGCGCCCCAGAATTTTCCATCTATGGAAAATCGAAAATGCGTCATCGCATTTTCCACCGCCAAAAGACCTGTCACGCGGCCTGTGTGACCCGCGCCAAAGCGGCGATCCGCGCTTTGGCCGCACCGCTGTCGATACTCTCAGCCGCCATTTCCGCACCGGACTTCAGGTCTGCGGCCTTGTCCGCCACCACAAGCGCGGCTGCTGCGTTGAGTAACACCGCGTCGCGATAGGCGTTTTTCGCGCCATCCAGCAAGTCACGAAAGGCTTGCGCGTTTTCCGCAGGCGTGCCGCCCATGATGTCGCGAAAGCTATGAACCGGCAGACCCGCGTCTTCCGGGTGCACTTCCTTGCCGCGGATTTTGCCATCTTCCAGCGCAGCCACCTGTGTCGGCTCCGAGATCGAAATCTCGTCCGTCCCATCTCCACCATGCACCAACCAGGCTTTTTCCGCCCCGAGTTCTTTCAAAGTCTCCGCCATCGGAAAAATCAGGTCGATGGCAAAAGCACCTGTCAGTTGGCGCTTCACACCCGCCGGGTTTGTCAACGGCCCCAGTATGTTAAAGATCGTCTTTGATCCCAGCTCTTGCCG
>CAZCOX010000343.1:1370-2944 GCA_964500115.1 uncultured Rhodobacterales bacterium | reverse complement strand
CTTGCGCTGACAGAGGCCTACGGCGTCGAGATGCGCAGCTTTGTTGCTAATAGCGAAGCCACCAAACTGGCCGATCTGCGCGCAGCCGTCCGCGACCCCATCTTCGGCGAAGACGCGCCTGATCTGACAGAACTCCGCGCCGCATTGGATCACGCGCCAACACTGGTCAACCGGTTCCTTGAGCTTCACCAAACGCAACGGTCGCTTGCTGAGCAATTCCGCCGACTGGTGGGCAAGACCGGATCGAGCGATACGAGTTTCACTACGCCGGAGACCGCGATCCACGACTTTTTTCGCACGAACGAAAACCATTTTCCCGATTTAGAGGCGTCAGCCGAAACACTACGAGAAAAGTTGGGCGGCACCCATGACGATCTTTACGCCCTGCTGAAACGTCATCTGCGGCTGGAACACGGGATCACCTGCTCCGTGCAAAAACGCTCTGACATGCCTGGATCATTGCGCCTGTTTCGCGAAAGCGATGGCATTGTGCATCTGTCCGAAGCGCTCGACCATGCCAATCGTGTTTTTCAACTTGCCCATGTGGTTGGCTTGCTGGAAGCGAGAGACGCCGTTCAGGCGCATACAGCGTCCAGTTCCATTACCGGCGATGCCGGTCGCGCACGCCTGACTGTTGAGCTGACAAACTACTTTGCCGCAGCACTTGTGATGCCCTACTCCGAGTTCCTTCAACTGGCACAGGCCACGCGCTACGACCTCGACCGCATATCATCCGGTTTCGGCGTCAGCTTTGAGATGGTGTGCCAACGTCTGACAACTCTGCAACGTGACGGTGAGCGGGGAATTCCGTTTTTCTTTGTACGCGTGGACCGCGCTGGAAACGTCTCAAAACGTTTTAACGCAACGACGATTGCCTTGGCCGAAGAAGGCGGCGCCTGTCCGGTGTGGGATATTCACGGCGCGTTTCAGGTGCCTAGCCAAACACTTCCGCAATTTGTTGAAATGCCCGATGGCGGGCGGTTCTTCACGCTGTCGCGCACGTCGGATCGGCCACTGGTTGGCTCGCGCATTCAGGAACGGCGCTTGGTTGTCGCGATCGGCTGCGACGTCGAACAGGCGCACCACATCGGCTATGCGCAGCGCTATAACATGGAAGACAAGGGGCTGTTCGCGCAGATCGGGACTAGTTGCCATGTCTGCCCAAGACACGCATGCGCACAGCGCGCCCACCAACCGCTGCACATCCCATTGACCGTTGATGCAAACCGCCGCGGACAAACACGTTACGAGAGTTGATCGCGTGCCGCATGGGACGGCCGTTCAGAGCGTGGTAAGGCAACAGCAATGACCAAGGACGCGCGTATGAACCACCCTCCGCTGCCGCTAACCCAAGACCTCGTGCTCATCGGCGGCGGGCACACCCACGCGCTGGTTCTGCGATCTTGGGCGATGAAGCCGCTTCCGGGCGCGCGGCTGACGCTGATCAATCCGGGGCCAACCGCACCTTATTCGGGCATGTTGCCGGGGTTTGTCGCGGGCCACTACAGCCGCGATGAACTGGACATTGACCTTGTCAAACTGGCGCAAGCCGCCGACGCGCGATTGATCTTTGG
>CAZCOX010000343.1:0-1270 GCA_964500115.1 uncultured Rhodobacterales bacterium | reverse complement strand
CAATCCAGCGATCCGCGCGTCTTTGCCGTGGGAGACTGCGCGCATTTGGCGTTCGATCCCCGCCCCAAAGCCGGCGTTTATGCTGTGCGCCAGGCTCCTATCCTAGCAGATAACCTTCGCGCAGCGTTGTCTGGCGGTTCAATGCGCCCATACCGGCCACAAAAGGATTACCTGAAGCTGATTTCGATGGGCGGTAAACGCGCTCTCGGAGATCGGTTTGGCCTGACCTTCAAGGGACCTTGGGTATGGCGCTGGAAAGACCGGATCGATCGCAAATTCATGGATCAGTTCGACAACCTACCGGCAATGCCCGTCCCGCCATTGCCAACCCAGCGCGCGAAGGGCATGGATGACGCAATTGGGCCCAAACCGATGTGTGGCGGATGCGGCTCCAAGTTAGGGCGCGATGCCCTTGGACGTGCTTTGGCAAACCTTCCGCCGCCAAACCGAGACGACGTTGTACCATTACCGGGCGATGACGCAGCACTTCTGAGCACAGGTCAAGCGCGGCAGGTTTTCAGCACGGACCACTTGCGCAGCTTTTGGCCAGACGCAGAGGTGATGGCGCGCATAACGGCCCACCACGCCTTGGGTGATGTCTGGGCGATGGGCGCTGATCCGCAAGCGGTCGTCGTATCCGTAACGCTGCCACAGATGTCGGAGGCGCTTGCCGAACGCTCGATGCAGGACATTCTTGAAAGCGTGTCGGCTGTCGTTACCAAAGCCGGAGCCGATATCGTCGGTGGGCACAGCACGATGGGTTACGAGACGACCATTGGCCTTTCTGTAACAGGTTTGTGTCAGGCAGACCCGATAACCCTGTCTGGTGCCGAACCCGGCGACGTTTTGGTGCTGACCAAACCCATCGGAAGTGGTGTTTTGATGGCCGGGCACATGGCTGGCGCATCACGCGGTGCAGACGTCGAAAAAGCGTTGGCGCAAATGTGCAAAAGCCAGAAAGAAGCGTCCCGCATTTTGCGCCAACATGCCCGGGCCATGACCGATGTCACAGGCTTTGGTTTGGCAGGCCACACGCAAAACATTTGCGCGGCTTCCGGTGTGTCGACCAAGCTCTGTTTGGATGACATACCGCTGATGCCCGGGGCGCTGAAATTGTCTGAGAATGGCGTCTTTTCGTCGCTTTACCCCAGCAACCGTGCCGGGTTTGAAAGCATCGGAGATACCGCGCAGTCCCGGCTCTTGTTCGACCCGCAAACCAGTGGTGGATTGCTCGCCGCTTTGCCCGCGCCAGAAGCAAAGACCATGATCT
>CAZCOX010000342.1:0-2955 GCA_964500115.1 uncultured Rhodobacterales bacterium | reverse complement strand
GACAAAGCCTTTTACCGCAGCGCGTGCACGCAACGCAGGCTTCGCTGAGATCAAGGAACAAGGGCGATTGCCCGATGCCGTCCAATTCGTCGATGGTGACTGCGCAGTCCTACCGAACTGGATCAATGCCGGATCAGACCACATGGCGGCGCATGATGATATTGCACTGGTTGTCGGGCTGAAATCCGAACTGAACCGGGATCAAACGATCTTTAACCAGATGTCGGACGTGGAGTGGAAGCGCCCTTCTGGCGATATCGAAGCATGCAGCGGCAACATGATGATCCGCACCTCTGCGTTTGAGCAAATCGGCGGATTTGACCCCAACGTGATCGCGGCAGAAGACGATGAACTCTGCACGCGCTTGCGTAAGGCAGGCTGGCGATTGGTCCGCATACCCGCGCCCATGGCGCGCCACGATGGCGGGCATATGCGGTTTGCCCAATGGTGGAAACGCGCAGAGCGCACCGGTCACGGCTTTGCCCAGGTGGGCCAGATTCATGCAGACTACTTTGTGAGAGAACGGCAAAGGGCGTGGGTCTATGGCGGCATCTTGCCCTTGCTCGGTATCTTCGGCGCATTCGCCTCGTTTGTCGTGCCATTGCTTATTCTCGGGCTCTACGCGATGTCGTACATCAAAACGATGCGCGGGCTTGAGGTCGATGGTCTGCCGCGCGACGAAGCGATGCGGCACGCTGTGTTTCTGACCCTATCCAAGTTTCCGAATGTGATCGGCATGGTTCGATACCACTGGCGGCGGTTGAACAACGCGCAGATGCGCATCATTGAATACAAGTAAGAGAGTAAGAGTTATGGCGTCCTCTACCATACGTGTGGGTCTGATCGGGGCTGGCTATATCGCAAGCTGGCACGCAGACGCGCTGCGCGCGACGGACGGAGTCGAGATCACAGCGGTCTGCGACCCATCAGAGGCAGCTGCTAAAGCCCTAGCAGATGGTCTCGGCCTCCGCGTGTTCAGTGATGTGGCCGATCTGATTGACGCGCGTGTTTGCGACGCGGTGCATATCCTGACACCACCACACCTGCACCACCCCTTGGCGCTGCAATGCCTGCGGGGCGGATTGCATGTGCTGGTCGAAAAGCCGGTTGCGACAACTGCGTCTGAAACGGCAGAGATTGAAGCCGCAGCGCGTGAAAGCGGCGTACGGTTCCATGCCGGTCACAATTTCATGGGCTTGCGGTCTTATGACCGGTTGAAAGATATGCTCGCCAAAGGTGCCCTGGGTCGGGTGTCGGTGGCCGATGTGCATTGGTGCCTGCCGCTGGCCCCACTCCGCTCCGGCCCGTTTGGCATCTGGTTGCTCCGCGAACCAAGGAACCTGTTGCTGGAGTTGGGTCCGCACTTGATGGGGTTCATCGTTGATCTCTTTGGCGCGCCAGACATTCAATCCGTACATCTGTCAAAACCGATAGACCTGCCGGGAGACGACACACGGCACCAGTCATGGCGGATCATCGGGCAGGCGGGGGAAGTGGATGTCAATTTGACAATCTCCATGGTCGAAACGATTGATGATCGGTCACTTACGTTGCGCGGCTCAAGCGGGCGCGCGCGGCTGGATTTTGCGGCCGATACACTGGTTGTCGAGCGCGAGAACGCGTCTGATTTGGTGCTCAACCCTTTGCGCCGGCAACTTGACCTCAGCTGGCAAAACCTGCGCGAGGGTCTGGGAAATACGTTCACGCAAGTTGCCTCGCTCAACCGCAAGTCGCCGTATGCACTCAGCTTCCAAGGCATGAATGCCGCGATTTATGGCGCATTGCAGCGCAACAAACCTGCAGATCCCCGGTTTTCCGGCGAGAGTGCCGTTCAGGTGATGACCGCCTTGGACAACGCTCTGGCCCTTGTGCCCGAAGCAGATTTGAAACCGGCAGCGCCGAAACCCCAGACACGCGCCCCAATACCAACCGCGATGGTCATCGGTGGCACCGGCTTTATCGGCCGCGCTCTGACCCGGGCGCTTGTGGCCAAGGGGCAAGATGTGCGCGTGCTTAGTCGCGGCAAACATGGGCCATTCCCGGACTTGACGGATGAGGTCGAAACGGTTGGCGTCTCGCTCTACGACAAACCGGCGCTGGTTGCGGCCATGAAGGGCGTCGACGTGGTCTATAACCTCGCGCGTTCTCTCGAAGGCACGTGGGAAGAGGCGCTGGAACATGATGTCGGCGTGTCGGTCAGGATCGCCGAAGCATGTCAGGAGGCAGGCGTCAAACGGCTGGTCTATACCGGGACCATCGCGAGTTATGACATGTCTGATCCACAGGTAAAGATCTCCGAGGGCACGGCTTTCCCAGACGACATGAGCGACCGCAATATGTATGCGCGTTCCAAAGCCGAATGCGAAAAACAGCTGATGGACATGCACCGGCGCGATGGGTTGCCGCTCGTCATCGCGCGGCCCGGTATTGTTGTTGGCCACGGTGGGCCGCTGCAACACTGGGGCATCGGACGGTGGCATGGTGCAGGGGCCGTTCGCATTTGGGGCAATGGGTTGAACATCCTGCCCTTCGTGCTGATCGATGACGTCGCCGACGGGCTGATCCTGATGGGTGAGCACCCCGATGCAGTGGGTCAAAGCTACAACCTCATCGGCGAACCGATGCTAAGTGGGAAAGGGTATTTCGATGCCATCCGCGACACCCTTGGCGCGCAGATCAGGGTAAGCACGGGTAACCTGACGGCGTTCTGGGCGGCGGATGCCGTCAAACATCAACTCAAAGTGCATGCGCTGCGCCGACGTGGACTGACCCGGCCATCCCTGGCCGATTGGAAAAGCCGCGCGCATCTTTCGCCTTTTGTGAACGCAAAACCTAAGTCCGAACTTGGTTGGCAGCCTGAAACCGACAAGGCAAGGTTCATCGAAAAGGCGATTGGCAAAGCCAACCTGTTTGGCTTCTGACTTTCAGATCGCTGCATTTTGATGAACAATCCCC
>CAZCOX010000341.1:0-2956 GCA_964500115.1 uncultured Rhodobacterales bacterium | reverse complement strand
GCGGAACCCGCTGCGACTTTCTCCACCACGTCGCGCATTACCAACGTGTCGCCGTTGTAGTACAACTTTCGCGTTTTCTCACCGCGGTGTTCAGTAGTGCGATCCCAGCCGGGTAGCGCAGGCGCGCTGGCGTCAATCGCACGCTCAGGCGCACAGAACTCAAAAAGTGACGCGTGTTTGACGCGCGGGTCAAACACGCCCTGCTCTATCAGCTGGCCGAAAGCCACTTTTTGGTTCACGCCATGCTGTAGGTTGAGAAGCACCACCTCGGTGTTCGGGCGATCCGCCAACAAGTTCATCCGCTTGAAGATCGCGCTCATCTTGCCACCCCGAACGCTCGCTCCGAGGCGTTGAACCATACAAACGATGCGGTCCGGGTTGTGCTTTGGTTGCTCCAAAGTCGATCCTTTGCTGCGCGATACTCAGAGGCTACCGCACGGCGACATCAACTCAAAGCTGAATAAAACCTGTCACCCAAGGCGGGCTCACCCGCGCCAGATCCATCCACCGCCCAGGATACGGGTGCTGTCGGTGGCGTAAAACACGCAAGCCTGTCCCGGGCTAACGCCTTCTTCCGGGGTCAAAAGCTCGACCTCCGCCTCGGTGGCCGAGATCGGGCGAATGATGGCCTCGCGCGGCGGGCGGGTGGAGCGGACTTTGACTGCAACATGCCATTCCGTCTGGTTGTCGAACGGCGCATCGCCCAGCCAGTTAATCTCGCGCACCGGAATGGTGCGCGTGCTGAGCAGGTCTTTGGGGCCGACGATGACCTGTTTGGCATCGACATCGAGTTTGACGACATAGAGCGGATCGCTCAACCCACCGATACCAAGACCGCGCCGCTGGCCGATGGTGTAGTGGATCACACCGTTGTGCTGTCCCAACACACGCCCATCCGCATGCACGATCTCACCCGGTTCGGCCGCACCGGGGCGCAGTTTTTCGATCACCTGCGCGTAGTTGCCGTTGGGCACAAAACAGATGTCTTGGCTGTCGGGTTTGTCCGCGACTTGCAGCCCATATTTGGCGGCAAGTTCACGGGTCGCGTCCTTGGACGGCAAATGCCCCAATGGGAAGCGCAGAAAGCGAAGCTGTTCAGGCGTTGTCGAAAACAGGAAATAGCTTTGGTCGCGATTGGCGTCTTCAGCGCAATGCAGTTCAGGCCCGTGAGCGCCGTTCATTCGCTGAATATAGTGGCCTGTTGCCATACAATCGGCTTCAAGGTCTTTCGCGGTTTCGAGCAGGTCCTTGAATTTGACCCGTTCGTTGCAGCGAATGCAGGGAACAGGCGTAGCGCCAGCGAGGTAACTGTCTGCGAATTCGTCCATGACCGCGTCCCTAAAAATGTTCTCATAATCCAGAACATAATGCGGAAAGCCCATGTCTTCGGCCACGCGGCGCGCATCGTGGATGTCGATCCCGGCGCAGCATGCGCCTTTCTTTGCCAAAGCTGCGCCATGGTCATAAAGTTGCAGCGTCACGCCAACCACGTCGTACCCCTCTTCGGCCAGCTGTGCCGCAACGACGGAGCTGTCCACGCCACCAGACATCGCCACAACCACACGAGTCTCGGACGGTGGTTTGGCAAAGCCAAGCGAATTCAGTTTCGGCGCATCGAGGGCCATGGGGGACTCCGATCAAGGGTGAATCGCGCGAAATATAGGTAAATCCAACACACTCTCAACCCTTGGCTTCACCGTGTTTTAAGCCTGTTCCCCACAATCTGCCGCTCAACCACGCACAACGCCCGGGAAAAGGCTGATGTATCTGAAAAAAGCGGCCGGTCCGCGGACCGTCACACTGGATGACGGGACAATCCTGACACATGCGGACTTGCCGCCGCCAAACACCTATCGATGGGTGGCATCCCGTAAAGCCATCGTGGTGGAGGCCGTGCTGCACCAACTTCTAAGCCGGAAAGAAGCCATTGAGCGGTACGCGCTAAGCGATGAAGAGCTTGATGGCTGGATTTCGGCAGCAACCCAGCATGGTCGCAATGCGTTAAAAGCGACAAGCGTGCAACAATACCGGTGATGATTTTCGATTATACAATCTAAAGTTGTTCTTTTCTTCCCCGAGGTGATAACTTCCGATTAACCTTTTTCCGGCAGTGTCATCCCGCCGGACGCTGATTTAGCGGAGAAACCTGATGCGCGTGCTCTTGGTCGAAGACGACCCTACAACATCAAAAAGCATCGAATTGATGTTGGGCAATGCCAACCTGAACGTCTATTCCACCGACCTGGGTGAGGAAGGCATCGATCTGGCCAAGCTCTATGATTACGATCTGATCCTTCTCGACCTTAACTTGCCGGATATGAATGGCTTTGATGTGTTGCGGCAGCTTCGGTTGGCACGCATTGAAACGCCGATCCTGATTTTGTCCGGGAACGATGCCAGCGAGGACAAGATCAAGGGGTTTGGTTTTGGCGCTGACGATTACCTGACAAAACCTTTCCACCGCGAAGAGCTTGTTGCGCGTATTCACGCGATCATTCGCCGGTCCAAGGGGCATTCGCAGTCGATCATTCGCACCGGCAAGATCGAGGTCAATCTTGACGCAAAAACGGTTCAAGTTGGTGGCAACACTGTGCATCTGACCGGCAAGGAATACCAAATGCTTGAGCTTTTGAGCCTGCGCAAAGGCACGACGCTGACCAAGGAAATGTTTCTGAACCATCTCTATGGCGGCATGGATGAGCCGGAACTCAAAATCATTGACGTGTTCATCTGTAAACTGCGGAAGAAGCTGACAGAAGCGACCAGCGACGGCAGCTACATTGAAACGGTCTGGGGCCGTGGATATGTCATGCGCGACCCAGAAACGGGTGCTGAAGAAAGACTGGCGGTCGGCGCTTAGAGCACCAAACCTGTATATCCGCGACCAAATCAAAATGGTCACCGAAGCAAAGAACCTTCGGTGGCCATTTTCGTATTCGCTGTCTGGAATTGTCTA
>CAZCOX010000340.1:0-2964 GCA_964500115.1 uncultured Rhodobacterales bacterium | reverse complement strand
CAATTCGACATTTCATGGTGGGCCGAAGAACTGAAGCTTTACAATGCTTTGGTGGTCACTCTTTGCCTGACTTACACATTTGTACAAGGCGGACACGTGCGCGTTGACCTCATCTATTCGGCCGTGTCGCACCGGGCCAAGCGGGTAATTGACATGGTTGGCAGCCTTATCTTTATGATGCCGATGGCGGTTCTGATCTGGCTTTACGGCTGGTTCTTTATGTGGCGCCACCTGATCGTGCCGAAACCGTCCGCATCCGAAAGCCTTGACCGGTTGGTCAACAAAGCGCGCGCGTTGCGCTGGAACGTGGAGACAATCGGGTTCAGCCCGTCCGGCTTTAACGGCTATTTCCTCTTCAAAGTGCTGCTCGTGGTGATGTGTGGTCTGATCTTCCTGCAGGCTGTCGCGTTCTTTTATCGGTCGTACCTTGAGTTCAAGGAAGGCGAGGAAAGTGAAGGCAAATTTCTTGACAGAGACGTGCTCGAAAAGGGTGAAGAACCCTACGACCACGCAGAATTTTAGGGGCGGAGAAACAGATGCTTTTTGGACTTGATGGCGTCGAGATCGGCCTGATCATCGTATTTCTCACGCTCTTTTCTGCGATCCTGTCTGGCTTTCCGGTGGCGTTTGCCATCGGTGGCGCGGGGGTCATTTCTTTTGCGATCATTGCAGCGCTCGACAGCGCCGGATTGCTGATCCACCAGGCGATTGACACAGCAGCGCCAGCCTATGCGGCATTGGTGTCTGACGGCGTAAATCCGAATGCGATATCCGTCTTCCGATACCCGGAGTTACCAAGGATCGCTGAACCGGTATTCCCGCAAGGTTGGGAAACGGCGCTTGATCGGAACGTGTCTTTCATTGTGAACCGCATCAACGAACGGGTCCTTGCGGGCCAGTCGATTGAAACGCTTCTCGCTGTTTTGATGTTCGTTCTGATGGGTATCGTGCTTGAACGGTCGAAAATCGCGAACGACCTTTTGACCACAATGGCGCGGGTCTTTGGCCCACTTCCGGGCGGTTTGGCCGTATCTATCGTGGTTGTGGGCGCATTCCTTGCGGCCTCAACCGGCATCGTCGGCGCCACGGTTGTCACAATGGGCTTGCTGGCGCTGCCCACGATGCTGAGGAACAACTATTCGCCGGAGTTGGCGACGGGTGTTATCGCGGCGTCGGGCACGCTGGGTCAGATCATTCCTCCGTCGATTGTGATTGTTCTTCTGGGCACATTGGCAGGCGATCTTTACTCGGCGGCGCAAGAAAACCGGGCGCAGCTCGCGGGTTGTACAGATGCGCTGACGTATCTGGGTGAACCTGCGGTGGTTTCTGTTGGCACGTTGTTCCAGGCGGCCTTGCTGCCCGGTATCATGCTTGCCGGGCTCTACGCCGCCTATGCCTTTGGCTTTGCGATGTTCAACCCGTCCAAGGCACCACCGGTTGAGCTTGGCGCAACAAACGCCGAGCCGGTCACACGCGGCGAGGCAATGACATGGTTCCTGTTTGTACCGGTTGCGCTGATCGCAGGCACAATCCTGCTGGGTCAGGTCAACGTTGTTGGCTCCCAGTCAACCCAAGTGGACAGCTTCTCCGACATCGGTGAAGCGGCCAGCTTGCGCACCAATGTCAGCCCGGCATGTCAGGCATCCATGATTGAACTGCACGGGCAAGAGGCTTGGGACACAGCATTGGCAGAAACCGCCGCCATTGAAGCGGCTGGTGGGCAAGCCGAAAGCGTGCGCCTGAGCGAGGAAGAACTGGCCGAAGCGATCTCTGCGAAAATCGCAGCCGCAGCACCAATCGGCACGGGCATTGCGGTGCTTGTGATCATGATTGGCCTCGTCCTCAGCTTTGCGCGCGGTGTGTCCCCCAGCGCAGAGCCTATGCCGATCATCGTCGGTGCAGGCGGATTGCTACTGTTGATCCTTGTGGATCTCGTCGCCATCAAACCGACCACGTCCGCTCTGGGAACCGTAGCTTTGATGGCCATCCCGGGCGCTATTGCGCTCTGGGGGGCGACCTACGCGGTCAAGCTTTTGTCAAAGAACGAGCTGATCCGTGTTGTCTTTCCGCCTTTGGTTCTGATCGTGGCGGTGCTTGGCTCGATCCTTGGCGGGATTACGAACCCGACGCCAGCGGCGGCTCTGGGTGCAGCTGGGGCGATCATGCTGGCCGCGTATCGAAAGCTGCGCGAGCAAGACAAGTCGGCAAAGATCATCATCAATTCGACCTTTGCGGTCGCAATCATGATCCTGATCGGCATCAACTTCGATCTACGGATCAACCTCAGCGAAGTAAGCGCAGAAAGCTGGATAGGGTTTTTCTTTGCCTATGCCGCGTACCTCTACGCGTTCTTTGGGCTGCTTTTCAGCTGTTGGGTGTTGTTCAAAACCGGCGTGCTCAGCCCGGCGGTCCGAGAAACTGCCAAAGTGACCAGCATGGTCTTTACCATCCTGATCGCGTCGCAGCTGTTGAACCTTGTCGTGATCTCGTTCGGCGGCGAACACTACATCCAGCAATTCCTCAAGAGCTTTGACAACGAATTCAAAGTCTTCCTGATCGTGATGCTGGTGTTGTTTGTTCTGGGCTTCGTGCTCGACTTCCTGGAGATCATCTACATCGTGGTCCCAATCGTCGGGCCGGTTATCTACGGCGGGTCGTTCGACCCCAAATGGGTGACGATCATGATCGCCGTGAACCTGCAGACCTCGTTCCTGACGCCACCCTTCGGCTTTGCACTGTTCTACCTGCGCGGCGTCGCACCCAAGGAGGTGACAACCGGGCACATCTACAGGGGGATCATCCCATTTGTCGGCATTCAGGTCGTCGGGCTTGCCATTCTGTGGTTCTTCCCGGGGATCGTGACGATTGTGCCTGACCTCATCCCGTAGGGTTCCGGAGATACAAAAGAAGAAAGCCGCCCGACGTGGGCGGCTTTTTTGTTTAACGCGACTTCAATCTGCGCGT
>CAZCOX010000339.1:0-3037 GCA_964500115.1 uncultured Rhodobacterales bacterium | reverse complement strand
TGCGGTTTACTCCGTCACCTGTACACGGCCCGAAAGAGATTGATCATCTTGTTCGCGCTATGGACGAACTTTGGGCGCACTGTGCGCTGAATCGTGCCGACCTCAGCGCTTAACGCACGGAAACCGTGCAATAAACCTTGTGGTGTGTTAGCGTAATCGTAATAAAAACACGGCCTGATTCCATTGGGAACGTGTACGCAGGCAACGTGTAAAAAGTTTGGGCGCAAGGGGCAGCGGGTATGATTGGGCGTAAACCCCCAAAGCAATCGCAGGATATCGTTGAGGAAAGGCCAAAGGGCTTTGACGATTTTGAACTGCGCTTGGGTGACGTCATGCGCGGCGAACGCGCAACGCTCGGCAAATCGCTTCTGGATGTTCAACGCGAGCTGCGGATCAAAGCCAGCTACATTGCCGCCATCGAAAACAGCGACCCCACGGCCTTTGACACGCCGGGTTTTATCGCGGGCTACGTGCGGTCGTATGCGCGCTATCTCGGGATGGACCCGGACGATACCTACGCCGTCTTCTGCGCCGAAAGCGGGTTTGAGACCGCACATGGTATGTCTGACGCGGCCTCATCGCGCAAAAACATCGATGTGACATCGTCAGCAGGGCCAACAACGGCCCGCGATCCCTTTGCGCAGCCAAACCTGCCATTCGCCCCGAGCAGCGATTCCGTCTTTTCCCGCATTGAACCCGGCGCCATCGGTTCAACGCTTGTGCTGGTGATGCTGTTGGGTGGTCTCGGATACGGCGGCTATTCGATCTTGCAAGAGGTTCAGCGCGTGCAACTGGCACCGGTGGATCAGACACCTGTGGTCTTGTCGGACCTCGACCCGCTGCAAACAACGCTGCAGCCGACGCAGACGCCCGAACAAGCGGACGATGTTGTCGCCTCTGGGGCCGGTGTCTTTACGCCGCCGCAAAGTGTTGAGTCGTTTGACCGCCTTTACCGCCCGCAAGCGCTGGATGTGCCTGTGCTTGTCGCGCGCGACGCACCGATTTCTTCGCTCGACCCGAACACAGTCGGGGCTTTCGCTCAAATTGCACAGCAAAACTTGCCGAGTGTCGATCTCGAACCCGCAGACAGTGTGGCGTCTTCCCTGATCGCAAGCACCGGCGCGTTGCCGCAGGACGGGATCACCCTGATCGCCGCCCGATCCGCTTGGGTACGGGTGCACGGCGATGACCGATCGGTCATCTATGAACAGGTCATGAACGCGGGCGACACATGGACAGTACCTGCCTCCCAATCGGATGCCTTGTTGAACGTTGGCGAAAGCGGCGCATTGTATCTTGCGGTCAACGGCCAGACGATTGGCCCGGTTGGCCCAAGCGGCACAGTGACATCGGATATGTCTCTGGACGGCCCAACGCTCGCTGCGGCACTTGAGCCCGCCAATCTCGACCGTGATGCGGACCTTGGCCGCGTTATGGCATCCCTGGGCGCTGTGCAAGAACAGCCAGTCATCGGCCAGCCGAAAATCCTCGAAGATGACGCGCCCGGTGTAACGCTTGTGGCCGTCCGCCCGGCCTGGATTCGGGTTCGCGCGGCAGATGGCAGCGTGATTTATGAAACGATCATGAACGCGGGCGACACCTACGAAGTGCCGAACACAGAGGAACCGCCCACCATGCGCGTTGGCGAATCCGGGGCGATCTACTTCGCGATGAACGGTCAAACCTACGGGCCAGCCGGTCCGCGCGGGTCCGTGACGTCGAACCTCGCCTTGTCGGTGGACCAGTTGGAACAGACGTATTCGGTGGCCTCGATCGAAGCGGATAGCGACCTTGCGCGCGTGGTCGCCGAACTCGCGGTTCCGCAAGTCTCTGAATAATCAACCTTCGGGACAATTGACGCTTGATGCAGGCTCTTTCCGGGCCTAGCTAAAGCTGTGGAAGCACTGTAAGCTTTGGTTGACACTTTCGCCGAGGAGACCCGCATGAGCCTCAACCACGTCCGCCCCTGGCGCAATATCTATCGTCGCACCAGCCGACAGATCATGGTGGGCAATGTGCCGGTCGGGGGCGATGCACCGATCAGCGTTCAGACCATGACCAACACGCTGACGCCGGATGTGAAAGCAACGGTCGCGCAGGTGCAGGCGGCAGCGGATGCGGGTGCCGATATCGTGCGTATTTCCGTGCCGGACGAGGACAGCTCGAAAGCACTGAAAGAGATCGTGCGCGAAAGCCCGGTGCCCATCGTCGCTGACATCCACTTTCACTACAAACGCGGGATCGAAGCAGCCGAGGCGGGGGCTGCCTGCCTGCGGATCAATCCGGGAAACATTGGCAGCCAGGAGCGGGTCAAAGAGGTCATCAAGGCCGCGCGCGACCACAATTGCTCGATCCGCATCGGTGTGAATGCAGGTTCACTCGAAAAGCATCTGCTCGACAAATACGGAGAGCCATGCCCTGATGCGATGGTGGAATCCGGGCTGGATCACATCAAAATCCTGCAAGACAACGATTTCCACGAATTCAAGATCAGCTGCAAAGCCTCTGACGTCTTTATGGCCGCCGCGGCCTATCAGCAGTTGGCCGAAGCCACCGATGCCCCCATCCACCTCGGGATTACTGAGGCGGGGGGGCTTATGTCCGGCACGATCAAATCGGCCATTGGTCTGGGTAATCTTCTCTGGATGGGCATCGGCGACACGATCCGCGTGTCCCTCTCTGCCGATCCGGTGGAAGAGGTAAAAGTCGGCTACGAAATTCTCAAGTCACTGGGTCTGCGCCACAGGGGTGTGAACATCATCTCTTGCCCGAGCTGCGCCCGCCAAGGCTTTGATGTCATTAAGACAGTTGAGGTTCTGGAAAAGCGCTTGGAGCATATCAAAACACCGATGAGCCTGAGTATCATCGGCTGTGTCGTAAACGGCCCCGGCGAGGCGCTCATGACCGATGTCGGCTTCACTGGCGGCGGCAATGGCGCAGGCATGGTCTATCTTGCGGGCAAACAAAGCCACAAGATGAGCAACGATCAGATGGTTGATCACATCGTCGAACAGGTCGAAGCGAAGGCTCAGGAACT
>CAZCOX010000338.1:0-3052 GCA_964500115.1 uncultured Rhodobacterales bacterium | reverse complement strand
GGCACCCCGCTTGCAATTGCATCGATATGAGATTGCGGATGCACATAAGCCAGGTGCGCAGGATCAACATTCGGAGCGGTTTCGCGCTTCAGATCGAGGTCTTGTAACGCATGCAACACATGTTCTAGCCGCGCTACCCGCTCCGGGTGCCCGTCTGGTGTGACATGTTCCAGACATTCCGCATGGGTGATCAACGCCGTGGTCATGCGCGCGCTCCTGTCTTCTTCTATTTCCAAATACGCAAATGCCGACCGCTCAATCAGGCGCCAGCATATAGCCCGCACCGCGCACCGTTTGCAGGTAGCGGGGTTGCTTGGGGTTGTCCTCGATCTTGCGACGCAGGCGCGTGATCTGCACGTCCACCGCGCGCTCCTGGCTCTGTCCCCGATCGCGGCCCAGTTCCTCGACCAGTTGCGTGCGGCTCAACGGCTCCCCGGGTTTGCCGGCAAAGACCTTCATCAACTGGATTTCGGTCGAGGTCAGCCGCACCAGATCATCGCCGCGCCACATCTCGCCGCGTTCTGTGTCATAGCGCAGGCCACCAAGGCTCAGATATTTTGGCGCGCCGTCATCAGCCACAATCTCGGGCATACGGCGCAGGATCGCATTGATCCGCAAAAGCAGTTCCTTAGGCTCAAACGGTTTGGCCAGATAATCATCGGCCCCCGCCTCTAGCCCTGCGATCCGGTCGTCAGTTTCTGCGCGCGCCGTTAGCAGCAGGATCGGCGTGGGAGAGGTTTCGCGGATGTGGCGCGTGAGGCTGATCCCATCCTCGCCGGGCATCATCACGTCGAGCACGATCAGGTCAAAATCGAGCCCTGTCAGAATACGCCGCGCATGTGCGGCATCACGTGCGGCGCTGACAAGGAAACCATTCCGGATCAGGAACTTTTGCAGCAAGCCACGAATACGTTCGTCATCGTCGACAATAAGAAGGTGCGCGTCTGGATCAGCCATTTCAGCGCCCGTCCCGCAAAGCAAGGTATTGGCGGCGCATGCTGTCATCCATCATGGCTTCCAATACAGTTTTGAACCCGGCCACGGCATCTGGCCCCGCCTTGCGATATGCGTCACGCATCCGCACACGTTGCGCGTCGGAAAGCTTTTGCTCCAGCGCCTGTCCGGCCTCTGTCAGGGTCAAATGCCGCTCCCTCTTGTCACTCCGGCCCACGTGGCTTTCCACCAAACCATCTTCGATCAAAGTCCGCAACACACGGTTCAGCGACTGTTTCGTGACGCCAAGGATGGCAAGCAGATTGTTGACGGTCGTGCCGGGGGCGCAGTTGATGAAGTGGATCGCGCGATGATGGGCCCGTCCGTAGGACATGCCTTCAAGGATGCGATCCGGGTCTGCGGTAAAGCCGCGATAGGCAAAGAACATGGCCTCGATCCCCTGACGCAACTGTTCGTCGGTGAGATATAGCAAAGCCTGCCCGCCAACTGCGCTGGTGCCCTGAGCCTCTGCCATTCGCCTACCCCGGTCTACGTCCTGTGCGGGCCAATTTATGTCAGTCTTGTTGACATTCCAAGGATCAAATGGTAGCGAATCTCAGTTTTGGCGCAATTTTATGTCCGATGCGGACCTACTTGCGCAATATTTGAAAATCCGGGCGAGGAGAATGGAAATGGCCGGAACTTATGATGACCGCGACGGAACCATCTGGATGGATGGTGAAATGATCAACTGGCGGGATGCAAACGTCCACATTTTGACACATGCGATGCATTACGCCAGCTCGGTCTTCGAAGGCGAACGGGCCTATAACGGCAAAATCTTCAAATCGCGCGAACATTCGGAGCGTTTGAAGCGGTCGGCCCAGATGATCGACTTTGAAATCCCCTACTCCGTAGATGAGATCGAAGCGGCCAAGAAAGCTGTTCTGGAAGCAAACGGCCAGTCCGACGCCTATGTTCGGGCAGTGGCGTGGCGTGGTGCGGGCGAAGATATGGGTGTCGCGTCTGCCAAGAACCCGGTCCGCATGGCCATCGCAACGTGGGAATGGGGGGCGTATTACGGCGACGCTAAGATGAAGGGTGCAAAGCTCGACATCTCAAAATGGAAACGCCCGTCGCCTGAAACCATCCCAAGCCATGCAAAAGCGGCGGGTCTTTACATGATCTGCACCATGTCGAAACACGCGGCCGAGGCAAAAGGGTGTTCCGATGCAATGATGTTCGACTATCGCGGCTACGTGGCCGAGGCGACGGGGGCCAACATCTTCTTCGTCAAGGATGGCGAGGTGCACACACCGGACCCGGATTGCTTCCTCAACGGTATCACCCGCCAGACTGTAATTGGCATGCTGAAGGACCGTCAGATCAAAGTGCACGAACGCCACATCATGCCAGAAGAGCTGGAAAGCTTTGAGCAGTGCTGGCTCACTGGGACAGCAGCGGAAGTCACGCCCGTCGGTCAGATCGGAGACTACAACTTCGAGGTAGGAAGCCTGACTCGCGACATCGCGGAAAGCTACGAAAAGCTGGTTCGTCTCTGATCAAAAAAAGCGCCAAGGGCTTTCAAAAGCCCTTGGCCAAGCAATTATCAAATCGTGCCCCAAGCCGGTTTGAAACGGCTTTATCCCGGCGACATCCCTCGGAGCTTCTCAGACCGGCGTCGCAAGATCTCCACCGCTGTCAGCAAACAGATCGAAATCCCCACAAGGATCGTCGCCGCCGCCAGAATGGTCGGCGAAATCTGCTCGCGCAGACCGGTGAACATCTGCCACGGCAGAGTCTGCAATTCCGCAGATCCGATAAAGAGCACGACAACGACCTCGTCGAACGAGGTGATAAACGCGAACAGTCCGCCCGAGATGACTCCGGGCAGGATGAGCGGCATTTGCACCTTGAAGAACGTGGTCACTGGGTTTGCGCCCATATTCGCCGCAGCCCGTGTCAGCGACTTGTCAAAGCCGACCAGCGTCGCTGTGACGGTGATAATCACAAACGGGATGCCCAACACTGCGTGGGCGAGAACCACGCCCCAATAGGTGCCGACAATGCCGATCTTGGAGTAGAAGAAATACATACCCGTTGCCGAGATGATCAGCGG
>CAZCOX010000337.1:0-3111 GCA_964500115.1 uncultured Rhodobacterales bacterium | reverse complement strand
CTAAGCGAATGTCGGCTTGCCGATGGCGCGGTGTAGCCCATCCACGTCGTCATCGCGCAAGCGAAGTGCAGCGGCCAGAGCTTTCAGAAACTTCTTCTCTTCCGGATTATCCGGCGCACCCACAAGAAGGGCTGCCGAATACACCTCTTTGCGCGCATGCGACGGGGTGTCGTCAGCGATGGCTTGCGGGTTGATCGGCTCCCGCAACGCGTCTTTCAAAGCGGCCTGTTCGCGCGGGCTTGCGTCGTCCAGAATATTGAACAGCGCGTCCTGCTCTTCCTGATCGATGTGCCCGTCGGACCGTGCCATCTGAACCATCGCACGCATGATCGGCTTGGCTTCGGACTCGCTGTCGATATCCGTCATATCAAACTGGTCATCCAGCGACTGCGCGGCCTGGCTATGCGCCGCAGACCCGCCAAACGCAGTGGCCAGTGTTCCAAACAATGTGCCCAAGCTCGCGTTAAGTGGGCTGACCTGACCGGCATACCCCGCATCGCGCCCATCGCTTGCACCACCGTATCCCAGCGAGTCGAGGATGCTGCCAAGGCCTCCGCTGTCTGCTGCGTGCGTACCACCCACGCGCCCCATCATGCCGCCGCGCGCATCCGTTCCGGCACCTTTCCCCTGAAGTGCGGCTTGCAGGCCTTCCAAGCCCCCAACACTGTGGAATGCTTCCACACCTTTCTTCGCGGCAAATGCTAAAGCAAGTTTCGTGACCATACGTTTGATCGACATGATGTCCTCCTACTGCGAGTGTCCGACGCCCCCGTCGAAAGGAGCACGAGTGTAGTTGAAGAACGCGCCGCGCGCCTTGTGTGTTCCGAACTAAACGCAGCCCAATGTGACGAAATCGAGAACCCGGATCGATGCGGCTGGAACGTCGTTGAACACAGCCAAATTCGTGACGTACGCCCTTAGGACGCTTCGGCCGGTCGCACGTCCGGGAAGATTTCAACATTCTCCCGGCGCTCCAGCTTGGTGCCAAAAGCCAGGATTTTTTCGCGTGCCAGACAGGCGAGATCCCACGACGTATTCGGGTCGGCGCACGGCAGTGCAAACCAAACGTCTTTTCCAAACACATCCTGCCCTGCCACGCGTACCTTCACGCGATCGAGGTCGCCCAATTCGTCTTGATCAAGCTCTTCGATAATATCGTCAAAAGCTCCGCGCAGCCGTTCAACATCCGCATCATGCGCGCACTTGATCTTGATAATGCGCAGCATCTCCGGCTCTTTCATCGTCCAGTTTTCAAATGGGGTTGAGACGAACTCCTCCACGGGTACGATCACCCGCGTTCCGTCCCAGTCGCGCAACTGCACATAGGTAAAATTGATCCGCTCAACATGACACAAATAGTCGTTATAGACGATGCGGTCGCCAATCCGCGCGGATTGGTTCGGTGCAATCTGCAATGACGCCAGGATGTTTCCCAACACCCGTCGGGCGGCAAAACCAATGACAAGCGTCAAAGCACCTGCCGTACCCAGTAACGTCAAACCAAGGTTTTGAAACACGTTGGTCTGGGCAAGAAAGACGCCGCCCCCGATGATGACCACAGCAACCGTAAACGCCCGACGTGCAGCGGCGATCCGTGTGGCCATGGCGCGCATGTGTGCCTCTTGGCGGCGTGTCAGGTCGGTTTCGTCAAACTTGGTGAAACCGTCCAGAATAACCTCAACAATGTACCACGAGCCAAAGCGCTGACGCCAGCAGACCGAACCAGGCAACGGGAGTCAGAATGGTGCTGATTTGCCCCGAGAACACAAACAGCTTCATCCCCGAAAACAGTGCGACACCCGTACCAACGGCGGTCGCAGTGGGGCCGCGCGCTGCGTGAAGTGCCCGTTGCACCATACTGTTAGAGGATCGTTGACCGAGCCATCCAAACGCTTTCCAAACCATGACACTGGCTGCAACCGCGATGCCAAGAACCAGCGGAAGCGCCAACACCTCCCACCACATTAAGCCAAAGGCCGCGTCGCGTTTCAGGGCATCCGGGATGCGCTTCTCAAGCGCCGTCGGACCATATGCCTCATACAACGCCGGCACGTCACCTACGGTTTGCTGCGCGAAGACCCAGCTGGCCTCTCCACCTTCCGGCTGAACCCGGTTCAAACGGATCGCTACGGGGTGCCTATCGACCTCCAGGGTCCACAGCAACAGCGATTTGCGCGGCGCGCCTGCCATGGGATCATCCGAGCTTGGGCGCGTATCCATCCCATCGGACCGATCAATCAACAAACTCCAGTCGATGATCGCTTTGCGCGTAATGACTGTGAAAAGCTGCTCAGCCAGCTGCCGACCCCGCGACGCCTGTTCCTCAGGCGCGATCAATTCAAGATCAAGCAAATGCGCCGCATCATCCCACGCATCCTGCCGCGCCAGAAACAACAACGTTTCAACCGAAGCCCGGGGTGTCTCGCGATCAATCGGCAATTCTGGTTCTGACAATCCTGCGTTCAGATCGTCAACGCAATAAACCGTGGATGCGTCACAGTCCTGCGCAAAGGCAGGCCAAGCCGACAGCGCAAAAACCGCGGACAGGACGTATGCCCACAAGTGAAGACGCACGATAGAGCAACGCACTTGCTGCAACGTTGGTTCCAACTTGCGCAATCCGTACCGTCAAAGCAGCGTCACGCCAAACACCGGTGTTGCTTAAGGCTTTCCCCGCAGTTGGCCTAGACCAATTCCGCAAGCGGATTATCAATCACACCGGTGAGTTTTATCAGGAAGTCACCTTCGGCTTCGGCGGCGAGGGTGTCGATGCTGTCTTTTGCGTCCGCGATGGAGACGATCCGGTCGGTGTTGTCGTAGAGCGCCAGAACGGCTGTTGCGTCGGGCACATCCGAAAGGCCGTTGATCGCCGAGAAGTAAAGACCGATATCAACCTGATCCTGCAAGGTCAGCACATCAGCAGCCGAGCCGGTTGGGGCGGCCGCCCCTTCGTCGATCAGGGTGAAGAACTCGGGGATGGTGATGACCCCGAGATCGAGAAGGCTGGTCCAGAAGATGCTGCCTGCCTCATCGACCTCTCGGTCAAAGAAGTTCTGGAACGCTGACGCGACAATCTCGGAGGTGCTCGGCGTGTCGCCAAAAATCACAACC
>CAZCOX010000336.1:0-3113 GCA_964500115.1 uncultured Rhodobacterales bacterium | reverse complement strand
GTCATGAGCAACGTCACAAACCTCAACCACTTCCGCAAGGCAAAGGCGCGCGATGACAAACGCGCCAAAGCTGACGAAAACGCGGTGAAGTTCGGTCGGACCAAAGCACAAAAAGAGCTGGAAAAGGCACAGGCCGAAAAGGCCAAGCGTGATCTGGATGGCAAATCCACCACATGAGCGGACGCCCGGTGAAGCGATCTTTGACGCTGCGCGGACACCGGACCAGCGTATCGCTGGAGGACACGTTCTGGCGCGCGTTCCGCGATATTGCTGCCGCGAAGGACATGCCGATTAACGCTCTGGCAGCCGAGATTGACGAAGGCCGTGGCATGGACGTGGGTCTTGCCTCGGCGATCCGGGTTTTTGTGCTGGACTGGTACCGGGGTGGTGGGTTGCAAACCCACCCTACAAAAGACGCGTAGGGTGGGCTTTGCACGCGTCGTATTCAACTGACGACGTTGTGGTCCGGGCCGTACGGGAAGCCTGTGATGTTTTCGGCCCCGTCCTCGGTCAGAACAAGGATGTCGTGTTCGCGATAACCGCCGGCTCCGGGTGTGCCTTCCGGAACCCAAAGCATAGGCTCCATCGACACAACCATGCCCGGCTCCAGCACCGTGTCGATGTCCTCGCGCAGTTCAAGACCCGCCTCGCGCCCGTAGTAATGGCTGAGAATGCCAAAGGAATGGCCGTAGCCGAATGAGCGATAATCCAGCAGGCCCGCGTTGGCGAAAAGGCGGTTGATCTCATCACAGATCTGCGCGCAGGACACCCCCGGTTTGATGAGGCTTAGACCCAACTCATGTGCTGCGATATTGGCATTCCAGATGCGCAGCGATGTGGGGTCAGGCTCCCCAAGAAACAGGGTGCGTTCGAGCGCAGTGTAGTAGGCCGAGATCATCGGAAACGTGTTGAGGCTGAGGATGTCGCGTTGTTGCAATGCCCGCGTTGTCACGGGGTTGTGTGCACCATCGGTGTTGAGGCCGGATTGAAACCAAACCCACGTGTCGCGGATTTCGCTGTCCGGAAAGCTTTTGGCGATCTCAAGCTCCATGGCATCCCGACCGGCCATCGCAATATCAATCTCGCGCGCACCTGCCTTAATGGCGTCACGGATCGCATAACCGCCGATGTCAGCCACGCGCGCGCCTTCTTTGATCAGGGCGATTTCGGCAGGCGACTTGATCATCCGCGCGTGCATGGTGTCCGGGGCTATATCGATAGGGTGCGCATTTATCACAAAGGCGTCCAATGACCCGCGCGTGGACAGCGTCATGTGATCGCCTTCCACGCCGATCCGACGGCCTGAGCCGATCAATGACGAAACAGCGCGCCAATAATTGTCGCGCTCCCAATCGGTGTAGATGACGTTTTCGCAATGCCCACGTCGCCAGGGCTGACCGCCATCGATATTTGCGCTGACCGTGGTGCAGGTGTCATGTGTGACAACAAGCGCGTAGGGGCGCCCGAAACTGCAGTACAGAAAGCCCGAGTAGTAGGCGACGTTTTGCATGGACGTGAGCAAAACGGCGTCAAGTTCATGTTTGGTCATGATGCCACGCAGAGCGGCCAGCCGCGCATCATACTCTGCTTGGGTGAACGGCAGCGGGGCTTTGGCGCCATTGTGACATGTGAAGCTTTGCGGGCGGTTTGGTGTGTCGAACATGAGTTCAGTCTCCGACTATAGGCCGGGACAGAACGCACGCCGCCCGGCGATACATCCGGGCGTTCAGGACTGTTTGCTTTTTGACAAGCTGGATGCGCGTAACCCGACGACGCCATCGTCGGCACATCCGTGAGCCTGATCGCAAAAGAAAACCCCGTCTGTCAAGACGGGGTTTCGGGCCGGAACGTGATTGGGGGAGGAGGTTATGCCCGGCGGTTGATGGCAACAGTTCCAAGGATCATGTCGGTCAAGCCTTGGCCGCGTTCCGTCAGGAACATCATCGCAATCGAGATCAGTTGCAGCGGGAACACCGACATTGAAATCGTGTAGCCCAGGGTGTGCAGGAACGCCTGGCTGAAATCGAAGTGTTCACCGCGCTGGTCGCGGAATTCGATTGCCATCAGGCGCATGCCCCATGTCGACGACCCACCGGTCAACGTGGCAACGCGGTAGATGAAACCGACGATGAAAAACAGGAAAGGCAGAAAGAACAATCCGATGAAAGCGGTCATGACGATCACCGGGATCACCAGTGCCAAAATCAGAACCGCGTCGATGACCCAGGCAAGGCCACGTTTGATGACCACGGAGTCGTAAAACTCGGGCTGGACCATCGGGTCGGGCAGGTTGGGGTAGGGGTGGGTCGCGTACATCGATCAGAACCGTTCTTTGCTGTGCTGTTGTCTATAAAGTGGCCCCGATCCGGGGCCACAAGGGGATGCCTGATTTTAGGCGTCTTCGGTTTCGGGGGTTTCCTTGGCGGCTTTCGCACGTTCGTCCATGAACTGGTCGAACTCCGACTTGTCTTTCGCCTCACGCAGACGCTCAAGGAACGCTTCAAAGTTTTCCTGCTCTTCTTCCAGACGACGCAGGGTCTCGTTCTTGTAGGCGTCAAAAGCCGAGTTGCCGGATGGGCGCATCGCAGCGAATTTATGCGACATGCGGCGGCTGCGGTGGCTGCAGGATTTGTTGAACATGCGTTTGCTCCAGATCATATAGGCAAGAAGGGCGAGGCCGACGGGCCAGAAGAAGATAAAGCCAAGGACCATTGCAGCGATCCAGGCGCCTTTACCTTTGGCATCAAGCCAAGCCTCGGCGCGGGAAAACCAACCCTGACGGGCAGGAAGAGAGGCGGGGGCGGCGATGGTGCTCATTTTTAACTCCGTTGTTTGTGTGATGTGAATGTCTTTCACATTGAATAGATCGGAGTTGGCGGTGTGGTTTGCAAGAGAAAATGTGAATGTTTTTTACATTTACGTTTATTATGTAATGAAATCAGATACTTGCGCGTTCAAAATTTTCGGAAGAACGGCCGAATGCAGCGGAAAAACGTGCCTTGGCGTGCCTGCGGCGGCCCAAACGACGTCGAATTCCAGCAGTCTTGGGTCCAGCCACGCGCGGATCGGGTTGAGGTGGCCGATGGGGGCAACACCGCCGATGGCAAAGCCGG
>CAZCOX010000335.1:0-3123 GCA_964500115.1 uncultured Rhodobacterales bacterium | reverse complement strand
GATGAGACCTTCTTTCAAACGCTGGTCCGCCATTTGGTACCGGAACAAGAAATCGAATGCCGGACGCTGACATTCCTGATGTTTTCGGACTACGGAATGCCGGTTACGTTTTACAACGATCACTTTGATCTGCTGCTGAGCCAGGACTTCCTGTTCGCGCGTAAAATCAGCCCCGAGGCGTTGGAATTGAAGGAACGGTTGGGAAATCTCTATTCCGCCAAAAACATCAATTTCGAGATCTCAAATGAGGGTCGTTCGCTTTACAAGTTCTTGACCGGCAAGGGCCGGATTGGACGGCGGTTCGCACCACGCTTTTGGGAAACGGAAAGCACGCTGGGTCGCGAGCGCGAGTTGCTGATTGTTGTCTGCAAGAAATGGCATGTCGCCAAACGGCTTGTGGCGCGGATACGACAACTGACCAACATTCCGTGTATCGAATACCTGTTTAACGAGGAACAAACCGAGCTGCCGGACATGGGTGGCATCCAGTCGACGCTTGGCAAACGGCACCGCCACCGGCGGTCACTGATGCGGATGCTCTTTGATTACTACGAAAGCGACCGGATGGTCGTGTGCATGGACCCGGGCAATCTAGACCTGCTTGAAGACTTTTGCCGTGACCGCGCGATGACGCGGTTGCTAGAAATCGAATGCAACTTTACCGACGATTACCTCATTGGCCACGCCATGCGCGTTGGGCTTGCGGGGGAACGGACACCACGTGACACGTTGGAGCGTTTGTTGCCGACGATCCGAAATGACATCGTGCACGAAAGCGACCGCATTCGTGATGCGGAGTTCGGCAGCTACTACCGCATTCGTGAATCCGACGGGCCGGATACGAATGCCGTGGCGCTTTCGAAGTTTCTGGCGACGTCCCACGACCAGGCGGTTGATATCGCCCGCGCTGACCACCTTTTTGCAGATTGAGGAGCCCGCCGATGGCCTATGTTTATGATGACCAAAACATTTTTGCGAAAATTCTGCGCGGGGAAATCCCGAATGATACGGTTATGGAGACCGAACATACACTGGCATTTCGGGATATTCAGCCTCAAGCGCCGGTGCATGTGCTGGTGATCCCGAAAGGGCCTTACGTTTGTTACGACCACTTTGCGACGCAAGCGAATGATGCGGAAATCGTGGATTTTACGCGGACCGTCAGCAAGATCGTCGAGATGGAAGGCCTGCAAGAGGGTGGCTATCGCATCATCTCAAACGCGGGTGAGGCAGGTATTCAAGAGGTGCCGCACCTGCATTTCCACCTTGTCGGTGGGCGCGGTTTGGGGCGCATTCTGCAACCTGCGAAATAAAGAGGGGGCCGGAGCCCCCTCAATCATTCATTTCTTTTTCTTCTTCGGCGGCATAAGATCGGTGATCGTGCCTTCGAACATCTCAGCCGCGAAGTTCACCGTTTCCGACAGCGTCGGGTGCGCATGGATAGTATGACCGAGGTCGACCGCATCCGCACCCATCTCGATCGCCAAGGCCGTTTCAGCAATAAGGTCTCCCGCGTTCGTGCCGACAATGCAGGCACCGATGATGCGGTCATCCTCAGGGTCGAAGAGAAGCTTGGTGATACCCTCACTGCGCCCGTTTGATAGCGATTTGCCGGATGCCGCCCACGGGAACACACCCTTTTCGTACTTGATGCCTTCAGCCTTGGCCTGCGTTTCCGTAATACCGCACCATGCGACTTCTGGATCGGTGTAAGCAACCGACGGGATCAGTTTGGCATCAAAGAAGCGTTTGTGACCCGCAGCTACCTCAGCTGCGACTTTGCCTTCGTGCACGGCTTTATGAGCCAGCATGGGCTGGCCAACCACGTCGCCGATGGCGAAGATATGTGGCACACCGGTGCGCTGCTGGTTGTCCACTGCAATGAAACCACGGTCATCGACCGCAACGCCTGCTTTGTCCGCATCAATCAGCTTGCCATTCGGCTTGCGGCCAACTGCCACCAAAACCTTGTCGAATGTATCGGTAAAGGTTTCGCCCTTATCGTCCTCGAACGTGACCTTCAGCCCTTTCTTTTGGGCCTCCATGGCGGTCACTTTGGTCTTGAGGTAGATGTTCTCGTAACGGCCCTTAATCCGGTTATGCAGCGGTTTAACGATGTCTTTGTCTGCGCCCGGAATGATCTGATCCATCAGTTCGACAACAGTGATGTTGGAGCCCAGCGCGTCATAGACACAAGCCATCTCCAGACCAATGATACCGCCGCCCAGAATGAGCATCTTTTTCGGGATGTCTTTCAGTTCCAGCGCGCCTGTGGAGTCGATCACGCGTTCATCGTCGTGTGGAATGAATGGCAGGTTTACCGGTTCAGACCCAGCCGCGATGATGCATTGATCAAAGCTGACGGTGGTTTTGCCATCGTCGCCAATCACTTCGATCATGTTTGGGCCGGTGAAGGTTCCGTAGCCTTGCACGACCTGAACTTTGCGACCCTTTGCAAGGCCACCCAGACCACCGGTCAATTGACCGATGACGCTGTTTTTGAAGTCGCGCAATTCGTCGAGGTCGATCTTGGGTTTGCCAAAGCTGATGCCATGTGCGCCCATTTCTTCGGCTTCTGTGATCACTTTTGCCACGTGCAAAAGGGCCTTCGACGGAATGCAGCCGACGTTCAGGCAGACACCGCCAAGCGACGGATACTTTTCAATCAGGACAACCTTCTTGCCAAGGTCCGCTGCGCGGAACGCAGCAGTGTAGCCACCTGGGCCGGAGCCCAGAACCACAACTTCGGCATGAACGTCACCCGGTCCGGAGGCTGTTCCGGTGGCAGCAACAGAAGTTGGCGCTGCCGCCGCTGGTGTTTCCTGCGGGGCCTCTGCTGGCGCATCGCCTGCATCCGCACCTTCAAGCACCATGATTACAGAACCTTCGGAGACTTTGTCACCTTCGCCAACCTTGATCTTTTTGATCACACCGGCCGCTGGCGATGGGACTTCCATCGTGGCCTTATCGGATTCCAGTTCGATCAATGGGTCTTCTTCGGCCACAGTGTCGCCCACGCTGACCAGAACCGAAACGACGGGAACGTCTGTGAAATCCCCAATATCGGGTACTTTGATATCCATCAGGTCGTCCCCCTTACCACATCAACTTGCGCATATCGCC
>CAZCOX010000334.1:0-3145 GCA_964500115.1 uncultured Rhodobacterales bacterium | reverse complement strand
TATCCATAGCGGGATGCAACGACTAAGGGCCTGCCGATGCGCCTCGAGGGACAGTTACTGATCATCATTGCGCTTTTGCCGTTTGTGGGTGCGCTGGTGCCTGGGGTGATGATCCGGGCGGGGCGGACGGCGTGCGCGTGGTTCACGGCGGTGCCGACGGCGCTGGCGCTGGTGATGCTGCTCATTCTGGCGCCTGCGGTGATGCGGGGGGAGGTCATTCAGGCGGAGATTGCGTGGCTGCCGCAGCTGGGGCTGTCGGCGTCGTTCTTTCTGGATGGGCTGGGATTGCTCTTTGCCTGCATGATCACCGGGGTGGGCCTGCTGATCACGCTTTACGCGCGGTTTTACCTGTCGGGCAATGATCCGATGGGGCAGTTCTACACCTATCTCCTGCTCTTCCAGGGTGCGATGCTGGGGATTGTGCTGTCGGATAACATCCTGCTTTTGCTGGTCTTTTGGGAGCTGACTTCGCTGTCTTCTTTCCTGCTCATCGGCTATTGGAAGCACCTGCCGGAAGGCCGCCAAGGGGCCAGGATGGCGCTGACGGTCACCGGTGCGGGGGGGCTTGCGATGATCGGCGGGATGCTGATCCTCGGCAACATCGTGGGCAGCTACAACCTGACGGATATCCTGCAAGCGGGCGATCAGATCAAAGCCTCCGAGTGGTACTTGCCCGCGCTCATCCTGATCCTGCTGGGCGCGTTTACCAAATCGGCGCAGTTCCCGTTTCATTTCTGGCTGCCGCACGCGATGGCGGCCCCCACCCCGGTCTCGGCCTATCTGCACTCGGCCACGATGGTCAAAGCCGGCGTGTTCCTGATGGCGCGCACATGGCCGGTGCTTTCCGGCACCGATGCGTGGTTCTACATCGTCGCCACCACCGGTCTTGTCACGTTTGTGCTCGGCGCGCTCATCGCGCTGTTCAAGGACGATCTGAAGGCGTTGCTCGCCTTCGGCACGGTCAGCCAACTCGGCCTTCTCACAATGCTTCTGGGTTTCGGCACCGAGGCCGCAGCAGTGGCGGCGGTGTTTCACATCATCAACCAGCTGACCTTCAAGGCCGCGCTTTTCATGATCGCCGGCATCATCGACCACGAAGCCCATACCCGCGACATCAAGCGTCTGGGTGGTCTCCGTCGGCTGATGCCGGTCACCTTCGTAACAGGCACAGTTGCTGCGCTTTCAATGGCAGGCATCCCGCCTTTGAGCGGTTTTCTGTCGAAGGAGAAGATGCTCGAAGAGGCGGCGCATACGACGTGGCTCGACAGCGCCTATATCGTTCCCGCGCTTGCCACGCTCGGCGCACTGCTGTCGGTGGCCTATTCCTTCCGCTTCATCTCTCATGTTTTCCTCGGTCCGGTTCGTGACGACTATCCCGCCAAACCCCACGACCCGCCCTTCGGCATGTGGGCCGCGCCGGCGCTGCTCGTTGCGATCGTCATCGCCATCGGCGTCGCGCCATTCCTTGCCAACGAAATTGTCGGCGCAGCCGCCCGTGCCGTCACCGGGTCCGAGTTCGACGTGAAACTGAAAATCTGGCAAGGTGTTAATCCGGCGCTCTGGATGTCGATATTCGCCATTGCCGGTGGCTTCGCCGTGCTCCTTTTCCACCGACCGCTCGACAGGGTCTGGATCGCCACACCCCGGCCCGAGGCCAAGGCGATCTTTGATGCGCTCATCACCGGTTTTGTGAACCTCATGCGCCGCCTGACCACGCTGACCCATAATGGCGCGATCAGCCGGTATCTGGCGATCTTTACCGTGGCCTCGGTGGCGATGGGCTGGATCGCCTATTCCGGATCGGGCCTATCTGCGCCCACGCGGGGGCTCTTGCCGATCCCGGCGGTTGTGGCTGTCGGCTGGGTGATGCTGATCGTGGCGACACTGGCGGTGGTTGGCCTGCACCACCACCGCTTCCTGGCGCTGGTGCTGATCGGGATCATTGGCCTGTCGATTTCAGCCGGGTTTGTCTACCTCTCGGCCCCCGATCTGGCGCTCACGCAGATCTCGGTTGAGACGGTCACCATCATGCTCCTTTTGCTGGCGCTGCATTTCCTGCCCAAGAGCACACCCAGGGAAAGCCCCTTTGGCCTCAAGCTGCGCGATGGCGGGATCGCTGTCGCCGCCGGGGGGGGTGTGGGTGCCCTGGCCTATGCGTTCCTGATGCGCGACATCGACACGATCTCGGGCTACCACCTTGCCAACAGCTACGAAGGCGGTGGCGGCACCAATGTGGTCAACGTGATCCTCGTCGATTTCCGGGGCTATGACACCTATGGCGAGATCATCGTTCTGGGCATCGCGGGCCTTGTGATCTACGCGCTGATGCATGCGCTTCTGGATGGGCCTGCGGCCCGGCGGCTCAAGAACACCGACTATTCCCAGGACCGTTCCCGCGACCGGCACCCCTTGATGATGGTGGTGGTCACCCGCGTGCTGATGCCCATCGCCGTGGTCGTGGGCATCTACATCTTCCTGCGCGGCCACAACCAGCCGGGCGGTGGCTTTGTGGCGGGCCTCGTGATCGCCATCGCGCTTTTGATGCAATACATGGCATCAGGCTTTGCCTGGACGCAGGAGCGCAAGAAGGTCGAGTATCACACGATGATCGGCCTTGGCGTGGTCATCGCCGGGCTCACGGGTATTGGTGCCTGGCTTGCGGGCGCGCCGTTCCTCACCAGTTCCTACACCTATGTGAATCTGCCTCCGATCGAGGAGTTCGAACTGGTCACCGCCGCGATCTTTGATCTGGGTGTCTTCCTGACGGTTCTGGGGGCGGTGATGCTCATGCTCTACAGCCTCAGCCGCATCGCCCGGGCAGCCGGGGCGACGATGAACACCGAACCGATGGATTACGACCCGGCCTCCGAGGCCACGGACAGCAAGGCGGAGGTGTGACATGGAGCTGATTGTTGCCAGTGCCGTGGGTGTGCTGACCGCAGGCGGGGTCTACCTGATCCTGCGGCTGCGGACCTTTGCGGTGATCCTGGGTCTTGCCCTGCTCAGCTACGCGGTGAACGTGTTTCTCTTTGCCAGCGGGCGGCTGGCCATCGATGCCTCACCGATCCTCTCCAAATACGGCGATGCCAGCTATACCGACCCCCTGCCCCAGGCGCTGGTGCTGACCGCCATCGTGATCTCCTTC
>CAZCOX010000333.1:0-3161 GCA_964500115.1 uncultured Rhodobacterales bacterium | reverse complement strand
TACATCGCCATGCGCAGGTTCACGGCCAACGCAGATGCGATGATCACCAGTGTTGGTGCATTTTCGTTCATCAGTTGCAGCGCGGTAAATTGTGCGGCGCCCGCGATAACAACAACCGAAAACCCCATGGTTTCGTGGATGGCGAGTCCTGCCTCTGTCGCGAGCACGCCGAAAAGCATGGCGAATGGGCCGACGACAATCAGAAACGGCAGGCCATCCCGCAGGCCACGCCAGAAACTTGACATTGTGTCCTCTGCCGCCATCACTGTGCCTCACGTTCTGCGTTCCTGATGGACGTATCCCCAGAGTGACGGAGTTGCAATCGATGCCGGACGATGCCGCACATGACTACCTGATCGCGCCCGACCCGGAAGCGGCGCGCCTGACCCGGCGCGTGGTGGGCACAGACCACACCGGGGCCGCAACAGAAATCAGTGTGGTGGAAGAACGGCCGCTGACCATTTTCCTGAATGCGCAAGAGATCGTGACGGCGATGACCATCGGGGATTATCCCGAGTATCTGGCAGTCGGGTTTCTGCGCAATCAGGGCATGCTGCGGGATGATGATGTGGTGACGCGTGTCGAGTATGATGACGATCTGGAGGTTGTCGTTGTGCGGACCGAACGGCAGACGACCTATGAAGACAAGGTAAAGAAAAAGACGCGCACCAGTGGCTGCGCCGTTGGCACGGTCTTTGGCGACATGATGGAGGGGTTGGATCAGGTGGTCTTGCCCGCGGTGTCGGTCAAAACCTCGTGGCTCTATGCGTTGGCGCATAGGATCAACACCACCCCGTCGCTATATCTTGAGGCCGGTGCGATCCATGGCACAGTCCTTTGCCAAGAGGATAAGCCATTGGTCTATATGGAGGATGTCGGCCGTCACAATGCTGTCGACAAAATCGCAGGCTGGATGTTTCAGGAAGGTGTGATTGCGGGTGACAAGATGCTGTACACCACGGGGCGGCTGACATCCGAGATGGTGATCAAGACGGCGCTGATGGGCATTCCGGTTCTCGCCTCGCGTTCGGGCTTTACGGCTTGGGGCGTTGAGATCGCGAGGCAGGTGGGCCTGACTTGTATTGGGCGCATGCGGGGCAAGCGGTTTGTTTGCTTGTCTGGAGAGGACCGCTTGGTCCGCGATATTGATCCGGATGCCGTGCCGGAAGAAGCCAAGAAGCACCGCCGAAAGAGCGCGTCGTGAGCGAGGTTTTGGGTGTCATCCTTGCGGGTGGACAGGCCACGCGCATGGGCGGCGGTGACAAGTGTTTGCTGGAGATTGGTGGGCCATCCCTGCTGGACCACGTAATCTCGCGTCTGTCGCCGCAGGTGTCCGGGATGGCATTGAACGCGAATGGGGACGCTGCGCGGTTCGACGCGTTTGGATTGCCAGTTGTGGCTGACAGCATCGCAGGGTTTCCGGGGCCATTGGCCGGGGTACTTGCGGGTCTGGACTGGGCGGCAGAACAGGGTGCTTCGGCCATCGTGACGGTTGCTGCCGACACGCCGTTTTTCCCGAGTGACTTGGTTGCGCGGTTCGAAGCCGAGGCGGTTGGCATGACACAGCCATTGGTGTTGGCAGCAACGCCGCGCGGGGCGGAAAAGACAAAATCGATGAGCCGTTCCGGGTTGATCCGTCATCCGACATTTGGCCTCTGGCCTGTCGCGCTCCGCGATGACTTGCGTTCGGCGTTGGAAGACGGGGTCAGCAAGGTTGTGATCTGGACGGAGCTCCATGGTGGGCGTGAAGCGGTGTTTGACGACACCGATGCGTTCTTTAACGTGAACACACCGGAAGATTTGCAGGAAGCCGAGGCGATGCTGTGAAAGTCTTTGGTGTGACCGGGTGGAAAAACGCCGGGAAAACCGGGTTGATGGAGCGGCTGGTGACAGAGTTCACAGCGCGCGGGTTTACCGTCTCGACCGTCAAACATGCGCATCACAGTTTCGATGTGGATCAGCCCGGGCGCGACAGCTATCGTCACCGTAAAGCAGGCGCGCGAGAGGTGTTGCTGGCGTCCGGCCAACGGTTTGCCTTGATGCATGAATTGCGGGGTGCCGCGGAGCCTGCCTTGGCGGATTTGCTGGCGAAGCTGTCACCTGTCGATCTGGTTCTGGTGGAAGGATACAAGCGTGAACCGCACCCAAAGATTGAGGCGTTTCGGGCTGAGGCGGGGCATGATCTGATCGCGCCGGGGGACGCGCGTATTGTTGCGGTGGCAAGTGATGTGCCCATGGACCTGGACCGCCCCGTATTCGATTTGAACGACACGGTTTCGATTGCGGATTTTGTACAGGCCGAGGTTGGTCTTTGAGGGCGTTTGACAGCTTTGTCATGGTTGATTGGTCGGCGGGCAAGCGCGCGCCGAAGCGGCCCTCGAAAGATGCGATCTGGATTGGTGTGCATCGGGATGGGGTCGAGGAAGAGCCGGTGTATTGCCGGTCGCGGATTGAGGCGGAGGCCTGGCTGTCTGCGTTTATCGACGCGGAACAGACCGCCGGGCGGCGGGCGCTGATCGGGTTTGATTTTCCCTTCGGGTACCCCAAAGGATTTGTGCGTCATGTGACCGGATCGGATGATCCGTTTGCATTCTGGGCCTGGCTGGAGGCGTGGATTACGGACAATGCGGATGGGGAGAATAACCGGTTCGAGGTGGCAGAGGTGCTGAATGGTTTGTTCGACGGGCCGGGGCCGTTCTGGGGCAAGCCGGATCGTGATTGCTGGCCGGGCATCCCGTATCGGAAAGCCGGGATTTCTTATGAAGTTGTCTCCGAAAGACGGGAGGCGGATTTGGTTGCGAAGGCGGCATCGAGTTGCTTTCAGTTGTTTTACAATCCGACGGTCGGGTCTCAGGTGCTGATGGGCTTGCCGATGTTAGAGCGGTTGCGCCGTCTCAAGGGTGTGTCGGTTTGGCCGTTTGAAGATGTGGCTGACGCCAATGTTGTCTTTGCCGAGATTTGGCCGGGTGTGATTGAGCCTGCGGTGAAAGCAGTGACGACGGACGCGATCCGGGACCGCGTGCAGGTTCGGTTGATGGCGCGGGCTTTGGCGGCGTTGCCTGTTTGCGACTTGGCGGGTTTACTGGCGGATGTTGGTAGCGCGGCGAAAGAGGAGGCATGGATCTTGGGCGCAGGGCATCGCGACAAACTGGTGGCAGCGG
>CAZCOX010000332.1:0-3181 GCA_964500115.1 uncultured Rhodobacterales bacterium | reverse complement strand
ATGATGGATTGGACGGATCGGCACTGCCGCTTCTTTCACCGTCAGATCAGCCGACACGCGCTGCTCTATACCGAGATGGTGACGTCACCGGCTCTGGTGCGCGGTGGGGCGACACATTTGCTCGACCATAGCGAGCGGGAACACCCGGTCGCTTTGCAGCTTGGCGGGTCCGACCCAGCACAGTTGGCCGAAGCCGCGCGCATGGGGGCAGGGGCCGGGTATGATGAGATCAATCTCAACGTTGGCTGCCCGTCTGATCGAGTGCAATCCGGCACTTTCGGCGCGGTTTTGATGAAAACGCCTGAACTGGTGGCTGCCTGTGTGGCAGCGATGAAAGCAGCTGTCGATGTACCCGTGACCGTGAAATGCCGTATCGGTGTCGACGAACAGGAGCCTGAATCCATCCTGCCCGACTTCATCTCGCGAGTACAGGATGCTGGTTGCGACTACCTGATCGTGCATGCCCGGATGGCGTGGTTGCAGGGGCTTTCGCCCAAAGAAAACCGCGATATCCCGCCGCTTGACTACGCTCTGGTGCACAGAATGAAAGCCGCGTTTCCTGATCTGGGCATGTCGATCAACGGCGGTATCGAAACGCTTGACGATGCAAAATCGCACATCGCGCAGGGCATGGATGGCGCCATGATCGGACGCGCCGCATATCACCGTCCGTGGGATGTCCTATCCGACGCCGACGCCGAGATATTTGACGGCTCAACTGACCAGCGCACCCGCGAAGACGTTCTCACTGACATGCGCCCGTATATCGAGGCGCACTTGCAATCAGGCGGCAAGCTGCACCAGATCACGCGGCACATGTTGGGGCTGTTTGCAGGTCAGCCCGGCGCGCGCATTTGGAGGCGTGTTTTGTCTGAAAAAGCCAACCGACCGGGGCAGGGCGTCAACCTCATCGACGAGGCGCTGGAGCGCATGCATCAGCCCGACCGCCTCGCGTGCTGAGCGACTGGCCCGATTGCGGCTACCGTATTTTCGACTGGGATGCCGCCACCCATCTCTGGGCTTTCGCGGCACGTGCCGTTGGTCGTCAGGTGGCCCGGGACCCGGCGATGAAACGGCAATGGCTGCAATGTGAAGGCACCTGGTTTGTCGGTGTCGATGCCCTGCCAACCGACCCAACCGGGCAAATTGGGGGCGTGCCTCTGGCTGGTCCGGCTGCTGACGCCATCGGCCCGCGCGACGACTTGCACCCCGCGCAATTGTCGATCACCTATCCCGGCTATCCGCGTCCACGGGCGGGCGAAAGCGATGCGGCGTATCGATACCGCCGCAACCGCGACGCCGCGCATATGGACGGGCTGCTGGCCGACGGCACGCCGAAACGTCGCTACCTGCGCGAACGTCACGACTGGATCCTTGGACTTCCGTTGACCGAGACCTCTCCGGGTGCCAGCCCTTTGGTTGTATGGGAGGGCAGCCACCACATCCTGCAAAAGGCAATGACCGAGGCGCTGGCCGATATCGTTGAAGACAAATGGGCGCAGACCGATATCACCGACATCTACACTGCGGCCCGGAAACAGGTGTTTGACACATGCCGCCGCGTCGTGCTCTTTTCGCGCCCCGGCGAGGCGGTGTTGCTCAACCCGTTTTTGCTGCACGGCGTGGCACCTTGGCAACCCGGTGCGACAGCCCCAAAAGACGGGCGAATGATCGCATATTTCCGACCAGAATCACGCGAGTCGGGGCGGAATTGGATGGGGCAAAAATAAGGCACCGCCACATTGCACAAACCAAGTGTTAACAATCCACGCTACACCGTTTCAACTGTCTCTCGTACGGATACAATTCGTTAAAAATCAACGAATTTTCTATGAAAGCTTTACCGATCACCCGTATTTTGAAGGCTGTTCGGTAAAGTTGGAATGAATCGGTATGGAACTCGCAGGTCTCTTGGGTCTAACGCTTCTCAGCATGTCGCTGGGATGGTTCGTTGACACGGATGATGACGACGACAGCTCCGATGACGCTGACAGCGGGACAGATGCCGGCACCGATACCGGAACAGATACAGACACCTCTGGCGATGAGACGCCCACGGATGTTGTTTTTGGCACCGGAGGCGATGACGACCTGAGCGGTGGATCGCAACAAGACACCATTGTCGGCGATGTCGGAGACGACTCCATCGTGGGCAATGGCGGCAATGACATCCTTGATGGCGAAGATGGCGCCGACAGCCTGCTCGGCGGTGACGGCGATGATCAGGTCTTCGGCGCGGTAGGCAATGACACGTTGAACGGCGACGCAGGCAATGACCTTGTGGCAGGCGGCACGGGCGATGACCTCGTGCGCGGCGGCACCGGCGATGATCAGGTCTTCGGCGATGACGGCAACGACGTTGTCGATGGTCTTGATGGCAATGATGAAGTTGTTGGCGGGCCCGGTGACGACACGCTGGCAGGCGGGTTTGGTGACGACACGCTCTTCGGCTCCGAAGGCGACGACAGCCTGACCGGTGGCGAAGGCGAGGACTCGCTGGTGGGTCAAGCCGGCTCGGACTTGCTGGATGGCGATGACGGCAAAGACCGCTTGTTCGGCATCTGGGACGGTGCCGATGACGGCGTGGTGGCTGCGCAAGACCTGTTTGATCCTGACGTATTGCTAGGTGGACCCGGCGATGACGAATTCCAGCTTGGCAGCGGCGACGCGGCTTTTGGTGAAGAAGGTACCGACATTTTCTACACCGGCACCTGGGTCGACCCCGATGCGGCACCGATGATCTTTGACCTCGAAGAGGACGAAGTTGTCATCGTTTCGGTTCCTGCCGGAACATCCGCAGACACCGCGATCACTCTTGAAACAGATGAAGATACAGGGGACACTCTGGTTCAGGCGAATGGCCAAACGGTCGCCGTTATTGGCGCCGATAGCGTCAACGTCTCGATTGACCAAATTCTAATGGTAGAAAGCCCGACACTCGCAGCGCCGACCTCTGCCGCGGCGTGATGCAGCGTGTGAAAAACTAGTGTTGATGTGCCTCCGAAGCAAAGCTTTCGGGGGCGCTCGTAAACAAAATCCGCCGAGTATGCGGACCCAAAATGGGGGAAGACATGAGACTGGCTCTGATAATTCTGGCACTTGCTGCGTCACCTGCTTTTGCGCTGGGTGAGCCGACAGAAAAACCTGATTATAGCAAACCCGAAATCGAAAAGCCCGAGAC
>CAZCOX010000331.1:0-3205 GCA_964500115.1 uncultured Rhodobacterales bacterium | reverse complement strand
TCAGGATACGCATGACGTCGTCGTGCAGACGCATCAGGCGTTCCATTTCCTGCACGGCTGTCGCCGGTGCATCGGTGCGCAGATAGGCGTAGTGGCCCTTGCGATTTTTGTTGATCTTGTAGGCCATCGTTTTGACGCCCCAGTATTCCTGATCGACAAGCTTGCCGCCGTTGTCAGACAGGACCGTGCCAAAATGTTCGATTAGACCTTCAGCTTGCGCGTTGGACAGATCCTGGCGCGAGATGAAAACATGCTCGTATAGCGGCATGTGCACTCCGTTTCTTTTTCAGGCGCATTTCAAAGGACAGGCGTTTGATCCTTTCGCACCTGCCCACGAGAGACTGCGCGGTAAAATGATCCGCGAAAGGAAGCGCCCGTATACACGGTTTGCGTAGGGGTTCAAGCGATGTGTCGCGGGTTGGAGAGGCCCGTCACGACATTGCCGCGTCGCGGTCGGTTTGCTGCCCGCAATTCGTCGTATTCGCCGCACAGACTGTTTCGCAAGCGTAAACAGTTGAGGGCCGGTTCTGGCCGGTTTGAATGCCATGACACATTACAGCAGTGACTTTTCCGCAGGCGCCCGGACAACCACCACCGGGTCACGTGTTGTCCGTAAAGTGGTTGGTTTGGCTTGTGTGATCGCTGTCCCGTCCATCTGGTTCGCGATGGAGGGTGCCTTGCCCGAGGCCCGCATTATGGGGCTGGCCTTGTCTGTGGTGCTGATGGGTGTTGCAGGGCTCTGCTTTCTCGGACGTCGCTAACCGTCGCTTTCCCACACCGGACGTGTGCTAAACACGCAATCGCTCCGCGAAAGTTGCGTCACCCGACACTGGGTTGTATGGGCTGATGACCAACGACGGGGGGATCACACATGAGCCGAGCATTGCTGTTTCCGGGGCAGGGGGCGCAGACCATTGAAATGGGGCGCGACCTGGCCGAGGCCTATCCCGCCGCGCGGGCTGTGTTTGAGGAAGTGGACGATGCTCTGGGCGAAAGCCTGAGCGGGCTGATCTGGGAGGGGGATGCTGACACGCTGACACTCACCCAGAATGCGCAACCCGCTTTGATGGCCACATCAATTGCCGCTTTGCGGGCGTTGGAGGCCGAAGGCGTTCCCGTCACCGATGCTGCCTTTGTGGCGGGCCATTCGCTGGGCGAATACTCCGCATTGACTGCGGCTGGTGCCGTGTCGGTAGCCGATGCTGCACGTTTGCTGCGCGCACGGGGCGCGGCGATGCAAGAGGCCGTGCCGGTGGGCGTCGGGGCCATGGCGGCGATCCTTGGATTGAACTTTGATGAGGTCGCGGCTGTGGCTGCGGAGGCCGCTCAAGGTGACGTATGTCAGGCGGCCAATGATAATGATCCGGGACAAGTTGTTGTGTCGGGGCACAAAGCTGCGGTCGAACGGGCGGTTGATCTGGCAAAAGAGGCGGGTGCGAAGCGCGCCGTGATGTTGCCGGTCAGCGCGCCGTTCCATTGTGCTTTGATGGCGCCCGCAGCGGAGGCGATGCAGGAGGCGCTGAGTTCCGTCGCGATTGCGGCACCGAGCGTGCCGGTCGTGGCAAATGTGCGGGCAGACGCGGTGTCAGACCCCGAAGTGATCCGGGCGCTGTTGGTAGAGCAAATCACAGGTGCCGTCCGGTGGCGGGAATCGGTGGCGTGGATGGCCGAACAGGGTGTTGATGAAGCCTGGGAGGTCGGTGCCGGCAAGGCACTGATCGGCATGGTGCGGCGGATTGATCGGTCTGTCGCCACGCGGGCCGTGGGCACCGCTGCCGACGTTTTGGCTGCGACAGGCAAAGGTTAAGATGCCAAAGAATTTTCTGGGCGCTGCCAGAATCTTCGTACGAAGATTCTCTGCGCCAAGGGTTTAGATGAGATGAAGAAGGACAGACGATGTTCGATTTGACAGGCAAAACAGCACTCGTGACAGGTGCATCGGGCGGGATCGGCGGAGCCATTGCAAAGACGCTGCATGCGGCAGGTGCCAATGTCGGGCTTTCCGGAACCCGCACCGAACCCCTTGAAGCTTTGGCGGCTGAACTTGGCGACCGGGCGCACGTGTTGCCCTGCAACCTTGGGGATGCCGAAGCGGTCACAGCCCTGCCGAAGCGAGCGACAGACGCGATGGGGGGCCTGGACATCCTTGTAAACAACGCAGGGATCACCCGCGATAACCTGTTCATGCGCATGTCCGATGAGGAATGGCAGTCGGTGATCGACGTGAACCTGACCTCCACCTTTCGCCTGTGCAAAGGCGTTCTGCGCGGGATGATGAAAGCGCGCTGGGGTCGCATCGTGAACATCTCGTCGGTTGTGGGTGCGACAGGCAACCCGGGCCAGGGCAACTACGCGGCGGCAAAGGCGGGCATGGTCGGCATGACGAAATCGCTGGCCTACGAGGTCGCAACACGCGGTATTACGGTAAACGCCGTCGCCCCAGGCTTTATCGAAACGGCAATGACCGACAAGCTGACCGATGATCAGAAATCGGCGATCCTGACACAGATTCCCTCGGGTCGTATGGGCACGCGAGACGAGATCGCGTCGGCCGTTCTCTATTTGTCGAGCGCGGAGGCCGGATATGTGACGGGCACCACGCTGCACGTTAACGGTGGGATGGCAATGCTCTGAAATGACACGGGAAAGAGCGACCGCGCAGGTGCAGAAACACTTGAAATGCGGCGCTTAATTCCCCAGATACTGCTGTCTGGAAAGCGTTTGCCATCGCCATTCCATGTGCTATAGGCGGCGCAGGTTTTGACCGGCACGTCCGGGCGCAGACACACCTTTCGCGTTTCTGATTGGACGCAGATCACCGCCCACAAGGGCACGACTTATCACCGCCCGGGCGAGGGCTAACACGGCCAGAAGCGCCGATGAAACTGTGAGGAAGAAGATATGAGCGACGTCGCAGATCGCGTTAAGAAAATCGTAGTCGAGCATCTCGGCGTGGAAGAAGGTAAAGTCGTGGAAAACGCGTCCTTTATCGACGACCTCGGCGCGGACAGCCTGGACACTGTTGAACTGGTTATGGCCTTCGAAGAAGAGTTCGGCATCGAAATCCCCGATGACGCAGCCGAAACCATCCAGACATTTGGCGACGCGGTGAAGTTCATCAACGAAGCGCAGTAAGCGCCTCACGCCAGGAATTACAGAAACGCGTTCCGTCTTCGGGGCGCGTTTTTCTTTTGAGGCAGCCAGA
>CAZCOX010000330.1:0-3214 GCA_964500115.1 uncultured Rhodobacterales bacterium | reverse complement strand
CCTGACATGCCACGCCGGCCGCGGGGGTTTTTCTTCTTCGCCGACTTGACCGACATGTCGAAACCGAATGGATCTGATTTGCTCATTTGCCTGCCCTTTTCGACTCGGAGACAGCAGTTTAAACCAAAGCGCAGCAGAGGTAAGTAGGCAGATTACAAAAAATGACCCGAACACAAGAGATTGAAACCCGACTGACCAAAGCCTTTGCGCCGCGCGAACTGGTGGTCCGGGATGACAGCGAAAGCCATCGGGGGCATGCCGGGTTTCAGGAAGGCGGCGAAAGCCATTTCCACGTGATCGTGCGGTCAGACGCCTTTGAGGGGCAGTCGCGCATCAACCGGCACCGCATGGTGCACAAAGCGCTGGGGCCAGAGCTTGTCTCGGCCATTCACGCGTTGTCGATGGACCTTGACGTCTAGGCCGGGCGGGTTTCCTCGGTGCCCTCTTCGTATGTTGCGTCTGTTGTAATCTCGGGCGTCGGTTCTTCTGTGACCTCAGGCTCAGACGTGATTGCCGCTGCCGCGACCGGGGCTGCAAGAACCGGTTCGATCCGGACGGGCGCGGCGGTTTCGGGGGCGGTCACAACGTCCGCCACGAGACGCCGGAACACCATCAACGTGCGCCAGTTGGTGGTGGAGCCGGTCAACCCCTGACGTTCTTCGGATGGCAACACGTCAGAGCGCACATATTCCCAACCCTCTGTCGCCAACGCATTGATCGCCTGTTCGACGCCCAGCGCAAATCGTGCTTCGGGCGTTTTCACGCCTTTGGCTTTCACACCTTTGGTCGGGGCCGGAACCACCTTGTATTCGTGCATGCGAGACGCGCCTTTGTTCACTGTCGCCCGTCTCTTAGCGAAGCGTGCATGGTTGCGCCAGTCCCGCGTGGATCAGACCCGCGACACAGGCCGCGATGCATCCCATAGCGACACACCCCGGTTCTGAGGTTCGCCAAGCGCGAGCGTGGCGCGACGCAAAAGCGCGATTCCCTCGTCAGAATTTTCAGGCAAGGCCTTGGGCGAAATCGGCTCGCCAATGCGAACGTCAAAGGGTTGGCGATGTTTGTTCAACGTTTCATGAAACAGCGTGATATCGCGCAGCGTCGGGTGGATCGCATCAAAGAGATAGAACAGGGCCGAATTACGCGCCTGCATGTGGATGGGGATAACGGGCAGATCGAACTTGCGCGCCAGCATGGCGGCGGACGCCATCCACGGGCGTTCGTGCAGGCGCATGCCCCGACGCTTGGCCAGGCGGCCCGATGGAAAGATCACGCCCAAACGCCCGTCCTTGACCGCCTGCCGGGTGAACACCATCGTTTCGCGGGTCTTGCCGTGGCTGCGCCGATCTTTGCGCCATTCCACCGGGGCAATCCGGTCGGCCATCTGCGGCAGCACTTTCAGGATATCGTGGTTGGCAAAGAAATACGCATCCCGCCGCACCCGGCTCAACGCCCCGTGCAGGATAATCCCGTCGGCGATCCCGGTCGGGTGATTGGCGACAACCAATGCGGCACCGCGGGTTGGCACGTGATCCAGCCCCGACACGGAGACGTGCCTGCTGAGCCGCCGCGTCATCCGGTCCATGATCTCCGACGCAGGGCAGGCGGCCAAAGCGGTGCCAAGCCGTACGGTTTGGTCGTAGCCCAAGACACGATGCAGCAGAGGCCACGCCATACGCGCGGTGAGCGTATCAGCAAACAGCCAAGGCGCGCGGTCTTCGATCAGCGGGTCAATCCGGTCTTTCATGGCGCTCTCCTGACAGGTCTTGGTGACAGCGGCGTGACAAGGGCAGGGTATTCGATCGCGTTGGGCAAGTCGAAATTCACAAGACTGCGTTTTTGCGCAGGCCGACGCCGTGGTAAAACCCGCACCGGCCAATCGCCGCCGGTTTCAAAACCCGAAATGGTGCCGCTCGTGCCGGATACCGCGCGCGTCCAGCGCTTCGGTGATCTGCGCGTAAGGCGGCACCGACTCGGGTGGAATGCGCACTGTGCTGTGATCCGTCAGGTGCAGCCGCGCGTTCAGCGCAAGATCAAGACGCGTGTCAAAGCGCATGTAGTCGATGCCGGAAATCGGCACCTCTCCGGTCATGCGCGGGCCATGCCAGCGGATATGCGTTTCGTCGATTGTGAAGCCGGAAACACTGCCGCGTGCGAAATCGTAGATGGCGGGCAGCGTGAACAGAGCAAACGGCATCAAGACCCACCAGGCTGCATCGACCACGACGTAAAGCAAAAGCAGCACAGCCCAGACCCCCACAATAGCGATCACCGCCTGCGGTCGGCGCGCGCTGCTGTGCCACTCGAAATTCATCGCCCGCCGGTGATGTCCAGAGTGGTTCCCGTCACATAAGACGCGGCGTCTGACAGCAGCCATAGGATGCCTTCGGCCACTTCGTCTGCCGTACCCGGTCGCTTCAATGGGGGCGTGTGCCCGATCTTGTCCAACCTGTCTGGCACACCGCCCTTGGCGTGGATCTCCGTCTCGATCAGACCGGGGCGCAACGCGTTCACGCGAATGCCCTCAGGCGCAAGCTCATCCGCGATGCCTTTGGTGAACGTATCGATCGCTGCTTTAGAGGCTGCGTAATCCACATATTGATTGGCACTGCCCAACCGCGCTGCGGCAGAGGATATGTTGACGATGTGCCCGCCCTGATTGGCCCGCATGTAGGCGACGGCCTGCCGCGCAACTTCGATGGCTCCGAATACGTTGACCGCAAACACCTGTGCCACGCGGTCTGGCGTCAGGTCATTCAGCGCGCCGGTTGGAGACACGATGCCAGCATTGTTGACAAGGTGCAGCGGTCCAGGCGGCAGCGTTGCGATGCTTGCAAAAAGCGATGTGATTGCCTGCACGTCTGTCACATCTGCGCAGATCGCTTGGGCCTTTGCGCCCAACGCCTCCACATCTTGCACGACGGCTTCCGCACCGGCTGTATCGCGGCTGTAGGTGACGATCACCCGTTCATACCCTCGCGTCGCACCCATGCGAGCCGTTGCAGCACCTATCCCGGCGCTGCCGCCGGTGACCAAGAGAATTGCCATAGCGTTACCCCAGAATGCGCGAGACCATTTCGCTGGTGTCGCGGCTCAGATTGTCCTTGCCCATGATCCGCTCAAGCTGCGCCCGGATCAGTGCTTTACGCTCACTGTCATACCGCCGCCAGGTCTGGAATGCCGAACACATCCGCGCAGTGGTTTGCGGATTCTT
>CAZCOX010000329.1:2113-3234 GCA_964500115.1 uncultured Rhodobacterales bacterium | reverse complement strand
GCATGGAACGATCTCGTGGGCCTCAAAACCACCTCTGGCGCGCTCAGCCTGAAAGGGGCCGTTCCGCTGGCCGCGAAATTCGACACCGTCGGCCCGCTCTGCCGCACCGTCGAAGACGCAAGCCTCCTGTTCGCGGCCATGGCGAACGAGGCACCGTCTGATCTTTCAGCGACGACACTCAAAGGCAAGCGCCTCGCGGTTCTGACCACCACGGCCTTTGACGACATCCGCGAGGCACCTCGCGCGGGTTTTGAAAGCGCCGTGGCCAAGTTCGAAGACGCAGGCGCAGACATCACCGAGATCGCGGTTCCTGAAGTCGCAGATGCTATGAACAACGCGGGTATCCTGTTCGCTTGCGAAGCCTACGGCACCTGGAAGCACGCAATCGAAGCCAACCCGGACGTCATGTTCGCGCCCGTCCGCGAACGGTTCCAGTCCGGCAAAGACTTTGGCGGTGCCGACTACGTGGCGGCGTGGCACATGCTGGACCGTTGCCGCGCGGCTTACCTTGCGGCAACGGCCGAATTCGATGCCGTCCTTTGCGCCACCAGCCCGATCACCCCGCCAAATGTGGATCGTCTGATGACCGATCCTGACTACTTCGTGACGGAAAACCTGCTGACGCTGCGCAATACGCGGATCGGCAACTTGATGGGCTTATGTGTGCTTACGCTGCCCACAGCCACAGAATCTTGTGGTATTTCTCTCATGTGTCCCCCGATGCAGGAACGGCGTCTCTTGCGCTTGGGCAAAGCTGCCGAAGACGCATTGGCCTGAAAGCCACAACCCCCTGACATCGACGCTCTTTTTCTGGACGCATCCGCGCCTCTTCGGTAATTTCAAATCAAACAGGGCGCCAACGACCCTGAGCCTGAGGCAGTAATGGTCATGTTTCCCGAGCGGTTTTCGAACCTACCGGCTTATGCGTTCCCGCGTTTGCGCGCCCTGTTGGACGTGCACGAACCGGGTGGCCCGGTGGTCCACATGACCATCGGAGAGCCGAAACACGCCTTTCCGCCCTGGATCGCTGACATTCTCGCGCAAAACATGGCCGGGTTTAACAACTACCCGCCCAATGAAGGCACCATAGAGCTGCGTACGGCCATCGCGGATTGGGTCAA
>CAZCOX010000329.1:0-2013 GCA_964500115.1 uncultured Rhodobacterales bacterium | reverse complement strand
GCGCATGTGGTCGAAAACCGCGCGCTCTACGCCGAAAAGTTTGACATGGCGGACCGCATCTTTGGCAATGTGCCGGGATACCGATCGCCGCCCGCTGGGTTTTTCCTTTGGCTGCCGGTCGAAAACGGCGAAGCGGCGGCGCTCAAGCTTTGGAAAGAAACCGGCGTGCGGGTGCTGCCCGGCGCATACCTTTCCCGCGACACGGACGCGGGCAATCCGGGTGACAAATACATTCGGGTCGCACTGGTGGCCCCAAAAGACGAAACAGAACGTGGCCTGACGCAGATCAGGGACTGCCTTTACGGCAGTGAAGACCAATAAAGAGGCGAGACATGGCATATCAGGCGCGGGGGCGGGACCCTCTCTTTGACAGCAACATGCAGGCGGCACTGGAAAAACGCGGCAAAGAACTTGCCGGTCTCGTGCTCATGGCGCTGGGCGCTATGGCCGCCATGATGATCTGGTCCTACTCTCCCGCTGATCCAAGCTGGCTTAGCGCCACCGATGCGCCCGTCCAAAACTGGCTGGGCCGCCCGGGTGCCTCTGTCGCGGCACCGCTGTTTATGATTGTCGGCTGGGCCAGCTGGGGTCTGGCGCTCGTGCTCTTGGTCTGGGGCGCGCGGTTTGCCTTGCATCGCGGCGAAGACCGCGCCATCACATGCCTGATCTTTGCCCCCATCTGGATCGCCGTCGCCGCCATCTACGCAGCAGGGGTGCCGGAAAGCAGCGTTTGGACACACAGCTTTGGCCTTGGCGGTCTCTTTGGCGACATGATGATGGGGTCTGTCCTCACCATCCTGCCACTCGGCACAACACTCGCCTTGAAACTCGTGATGCTGCTGCTCGGCGCCATCGTGCTGGTCATGGGCGCGTTTGTTCTGGGCTTCACCCGCGCCGAACTCCTGCGCATGGGTCGGTTCCTGCTCGTCGGCGTGATCATGGTCTACGCGACACTTCTGTCGCTGCTTGGCAAGGGCGCAACTGGCGCGATCGGTGCTGCACGCACCATGCAGGCCAAAAACGTCGAACGCCGCGCCCAACGCGCACAGGAAGAAGCCGAAGCGGCCGAATGGGCCGCAGCTCAGGCTGCTATACCGGCAGAACCCCGCGTCACCCGCGCAGCCCCGCCGCCTGCTGAAACCGTGAACCCGGACGACAGCTTTGCAGACGTGCCAGAGGGTGAACCCGCACCGCAAAAAACCGGCTTCCTCGCCAAGATGCCATCGCTCATCCGCCGCACGGATCCAAACCCGGAACCAGAACTGATTGAGCTCGATGGCCCGCACGACATGCCGGAAAACCTGCCGGGCGACGAACGGGTGCGCGCCAAAATCGCCGATGCGATCAAATCCCGCGTGCGGCACAACCCGGCGGTCACATCCGCCACCGTTGCCCCTTTGACCAAAGGGCGCGGGCGTGGTCCCGACCCGCTGATCATGCAGACCAACACCTTGCCGCCGGAGCCACCACTGACCGCCCGCGCCCCGGCACCCCTGCGCGCCGAACCACCTCTTACGGCGCAGCCTGTGCCATCACATCAGCCCGCAGCTTACCAACAGCAACCGCTGCCCGAAGCGCCCGAAGACGAGGCCAACATTTTCGAGGATATGACCGACTGGGACGATTACGGCACCAATCCTGACCCAGCGGTTGCCTTCACCCACTCGCCGCCCGCCGAAATCCCGCAGCCTGAAGTGCGCAAGGTGGTGCAACAGCCCAAGCGCAAACCCATGCAGCCGTCCAAACGCGCCCAGCAGGAAGCGCAGCCGCAACTGCAATTCGAAGACCGCCAGCTTGACTACGAACTCCCGCCGCTCGGCCTCTTGATGGACCCCTCTGTCATCGAGCGCCACCACCTCAGTGATGAAGCGCTCGAAGAAAACGCGCGCATGCTTGAGGCCGTTCTCGACGACTACGGCGTGAAAGGCGACATCGTCAGCGTGCGCCCCGGCCCCGTGGTCACCATGTACGAGCTCGAACCCGCACCGGGCCTCAAAGCCAGCCGCGTGATTG
>CAZCOX010000328.1:0-3250 GCA_964500115.1 uncultured Rhodobacterales bacterium | reverse complement strand
TAGACGATGTCTTCGACGCCCAAGAGGAACAGAAGCGGCGTTGCCTTGATCAGGACCATCCAAAGATTGCTTAACCCGGGCAGGGCAAAGACCCACATTTGCGGTACAAGCACGCGCCAAAATGTTTGGCGTTTGGTCATGCCATACGCCTCGGCCGTCTCTAACTGCGCATGCGGCACAGCCCGCATCGCACCGAACAGCACGTTGGCGGCGAAGGCGCCGAACACGATAGCGAATGTGAGGACCGCCAACATGAACCCATAGATTTCATGCACCCATTGCGGGGCGTTGCCCAATGGCAGTTTGGCGATGTCGCAGACGACAAAATCGTTGCCCTGTCGGATCGGCTCTGTCCAATCGGGGCATTTGACCTGATGGCGCATCCATTCAAAGAACTGGTCAAGCGCGATGACGAAGAACAGGAAGAAAGCGATGTCCGGAACACCGCGAACCACGGCGATGTAGGTTTTACCGATCCAACTGACCGGCGGAATGGAAGACCGGGCGGAGGTTGCGCCCAAGAATCCAAAGGCCAGCGCTGTTGGGGCCGTGATCGCCAGAAGCAGCAAAACCGTGAACACCGAGGTATAGATCGACATGTGCTTGCCCGTCGTCAGATAACAGGCAAACCACTGAAATGTCTCAAGAACCGACGGATCTGTGCAGTATGAAAAAATCGGAAACCTCTAAACCAAAACGGTGTTGAGAATGGCATGAGGGGCCGCGTGGCCCCTCATGCCACTTGGATCAGAATGTCGCGCCGACTTCCCATTTAGTGATGAGCTCGTTCAGGCTGCCATCGTCTTTCATCGACTGGATGGCCGCGTTGAACTTTTCCTTCAGCTCGGTGTCCGATTCCCGCACACCCATGCCGACGCCGCCGCCGATAAGCTCCTGCTTTTCGAGAAGTGCCAGATCGGCAGACTCGTCTGCGATGGGCGTCAGGTAGCTGTCATCGGCCAGAACCGCATCGGCCTCGCCATTGCGCACCGCTGCGATGGTCTCGTCCGGTGTGGCAAACTCCACCAATGTGGCGCCGCTGGCTGCGATAAAGGCTGCCTGGATGGTGTTGGCTTGTGCTGCAATCACGCCGCCTTCTAGATCCACATCTGCGCCGTCCAGTGCAAGATAGCTCGACGGGTCAGGCTGCGTGTAGTTCTGTGTGAAATCAATGACTTCGTCGCGCTCGTCGGTGATCGACATGCCCGCGATGATGACGTCGTAGTTGCCGGAGACGAGGTTCGGGATAATCGAATCCCACTCGTTTGTGACCCATTCGCAGGTCAGTTCAGCCCGCGCGCAAAGCTCATCGCCCAACTCGCGCTCAAAACCATCCACTTCACCAGCATCGTTGATGAAGTTGAATGGAGGGTAAGCGCCCTCGGTGCCCATGCGCACCACGGAATGGCTGCCTGCCATGGCCATTGAGGCGGTGAATGCCAATGCGGCGGTGCCCAGAATGATGGATTTCATGTTCAAACTCTCCCAAGTCTTTTGTTTTAAACGGCCATGGTCGAGGACAGAAAGCCCCGCAGCCGTTCGGATTTTGGTGCGCCAAACACCGTGTCGGGCGCGCCTTCTTCTTCGATCAGGCCCTGATGCAGGAACACCACGTGGCTGCTCACATCTCGGGCCATTTTCATATCGTGCGTCACAATGAGCATCGTGCGCCCTTCGGCGGCCAGGTCTTTGATGACCTTGACCACTTCCTGTTCCAGTTCGGGGTCGAGCGCGGATGTGGGCTCATCAAAAAGCAGCGCCTCGGGTTCCATACACAGCGCCCGCGCGATGGCGGCGCGTTGTTGCTGGCCACCTGACAACTGCGCCGGGTAGACATCGCATTTGTCGCCAATGCCGACCTTCTCCAGATACTTGCGCGCCGACTGTTCCACGTCGCCCCGATCCCGGCCCAGCACGGTCACGGGCGCTTCCATCACATTCTGCAGAATGGTCAGATGCGCCCACAGATTAAACTGCTGAAACACCATCGACAGGTTCGTGCGGATGCGCAGCACCTGTTTCGGATCATTGGGTTGGCGCGCCAGACCTGTGCCCTTCCACGTCACCGCCTCACCCTTGAACAAGATGTCGCCCTGCTGGCTGTCTTCCAACAGGTTGGCACACCGCAGAATGGTGGATTTGCCCGAACCGGATGATCCAATCAACGACACCACGTCGCCGCGATGGGCCGAAATATCGACCCCCTTGATGACTTCAAGGCTCCCGTATTGCTTGTGCAGATTGCGGATTTCAAGAACGGGGGTGTCGGTCACAGGGTTTCGAAACCAGTTTGTTTGGATCGACACGCAGCTTGACGCCAAAATGTTGTGCGATGCAATGCGTAATTTGATGCGTGGTGGAGGATCAGGCGCGGTAACCCCGCGTCATGCTGGTTTGTGCGGCAGTGGCGGCGGTGAGACGGCCATGAACGCGTCTTTTGACGCGGGCACGCAACCGTAGAGGCCTAGGCAAGCCTGATCCTCAGGTGACAGCCCTGAAATCGCGGCGCTCAGCGCGTGGCGCAGCGCCGTTGCATCCTGCGTTGGGCTGGTGATGTAAGGCATGGCCGGGGTCGGTGGCGTCTGGTCGACGACGCGCAGCTGTGACGCCCAACCCTCCCATCGGGTGATCCCGCGCCAGGTATTGGCGTCAATCGCGGCAACGTCGGCGCGGTCTTCCGCAACCGCGCGGGCCGAGGCGACATGCGCGCCGGTGATTTGGACTGGGCCGAGGGCGAGCTTCCGCGCCCGTGCATATTGGTAGAGGGCGTTATGGCCCGACTGGCTTTTTAGGTCGTTCACCGCAACCCGCGTAGCCAGCAGCACCTCTATGGGCCGTTCGTCGTTCACGCGGGCGACGATCACGCTTCGGTAGTAACCCGGCGGCGTGTCGGGCAGGCGGAAATCCGGGCAGGCCACCAGTTGCACCTGTTCATGCAGTCCAAGCCGGTAGGGCAGGCCGCAGGTTTGCGAAAACAGCAGACCCGGGTGTGTCCAGCCCACTTCTGGCGTCAAATCCCTGTTCAATGCGTCAGGTGCACCGGGTAGCTGCGCGGCGATCGCAGCCCAGAGCCGATCATTGGCGGCCCGGGTTTCGGGGCGATCATACATGGGCAAGGTGGCGATCACCCGGCAGTGTCCACCCTTTGGCGTGCGAGCGCGCTGTCGCGGTCGTTGATGCCAAGGAACCGCGCCACCATCCGCAAGAGCGCGTCTTCCTCTGCATCCCGTTCGCCATCGGCCAGTGCCAC
>CAZCOX010000327.1:0-3263 GCA_964500115.1 uncultured Rhodobacterales bacterium | reverse complement strand
CCCGCATTTGCGGAAGACGGCGGTGTGCGTGGTGTGCTGGTCGCCGTCGTAGACATTGACGATCTGGAAGAAGACTGGCGCGGCACACAGCCGACGGTGTTCTTTACCGATTCCGCCGATCAGATTTTTGTCACCAACCGGTCGGAATTGCTCACCGCGACGCTCGAAAACGGTGAGGCGTTGGTCTATCCAAACGGCACCATATCGCCATCTGCCGACCGGTCCATTGCCGGGTATCGTGTCTTACAGCAGGCGTGGTCGCCCTACATCCCGGCGCAGGGCATGCTGCTCAGTGCGCATTTGCCGGTGATCGACCTGACCGGGCATGTCATGGTCAACGTTGCCCCGGCGTTGCGCCTCGCGCGATTGCAAGCTGCTGCGGTTGCGGCGGTGTGTTTGTTCTTCGGGGCGCTCCTGTGGCTGGCCACGGAACGCCGGCGCAGTCTTGCCGAAGCCAACGCTGTTCTCGAAGATCGGGTGGCGGTGCGCACCAAAGCGTTGGAAGAGGTCAACAGCGACCTGAGACGCGAGGTGCAGGAGCGTCAAGAGGCCGAAAAGGCGCTCAAACGCGCGCAGGCCGAATTGGTACAGGCGGGCAAACTGTCCGCACTTGGCCAGATGTCTGCAGGGATTAACCACGAATTGAACCAACCGCTTATGGCCATTCGGTCATTCGCCGACAACGCCACCGCGTTTCTTGATCGCGGCAATGCGGACCGTGCCGAACAGAACCTGACGCGAATTTCCGATATGGCGCGTCGTATGGGCCGGATCATCAAGAACCTGCGCGCCTTTGCCCGCCAGGAAAGCGAACCCATCACCCGCGTCGACCTTTGCGCTGTCATCGAAAGTGCTGTGGAACTGACGGAATCCCGCCTGCGAACATCGGATGTTACGCTGCACTGGACGCCGCCACCAACGCCGATCTGGGTACGCGGCGGCGAAGTCCGGCTGACGCAGGTTTTTGTCAATCTCATCGCCAATGCTTCGGACGCTATGATCGGTCAGCCCGTGCGGGAACTCACGATTTCCCTAACGCAGGGCGCAAACCTCTTGGTGACGGTCGCGGACACGGGCCCCGGTCTTGCCGAGCCAGAGCGCATTTTTGATCCGTTCTACAGCACGAAAACGGTTGGGTCCGAAGACGGGATGGGGCTAGGGCTGTCGATCAGCTATGGTCTGGTGCAGAGTTTTGGCGGCACGATCAAAGGAGAAAACGGCAGTAACGGCGGCGCTGCTTTTACGGTGCAACTTGAACGATGGGCCGAAGAGGACGTGGCATGATCACACGGGTGCTTTTGGTGGACGATGATCCGGCAGTAAGAGAAGCGTTGGGTCAGACTTTGGAACTGGCCGATTACGAGGCTTTGACCGCCGGATCGTTTGTTGAAGCCAAAGATCACATCACGGCTGGATTCGAGGGCGTTATCGTCTCGGACATTCGCATGCCGGGCCGTGATGGTTTTCATCTTTTGGACTATGCCCGTGCACAAGACGCGGACTTGCCTGTGATCCTTCTGACCGGTGAGGGCGATATCCCAATGGCTGTCGATGCCATGGGACGCGGCGCATATGACTTTCTCGAAAAACCGTGTTCTCCAGCAGAGTTAACGGACGTTATTGCAAAAGCACTTCAAGTTCGTTTCAGCGTCCTGGAAGACCGTCGTTTGAAGGCGCAGCTTGAAACGGGTGACCCAGCGGCGCGGATGTTGTTCGGAACGTCGCCACAGGCCGAAACCTTGCGCAACACCGTGCGCGCGGCAGCGCGATCCGGGACCGATGTTTTGGTGGTTGGAGAGCCGGGGACCGGCATTTCCAAAGTGGCGGAGGTCATCCACCTGAGTTCGGCCAACGCCAAAGGCCCCTTTGTCAAACGCGCCGCCGCCGACATGACACGTGCCACGCTTGGTGAGATCTGGGCCTCTTGCGCAGGCGGTACGTTGTTTCTGGATGAGGTCGGGCAAATGCCGAACGACGCTCAGATGGCGGTGCTAGACTTGGCCGAGCAGGGTCAGACGCGTTTGATGGCGGGTTCTACGCAAGGAATACAAGCCGTGGCGCATGGCGGCACGTTCAACACGGATCTCTATTATCGCTTGGATGTGATGCAGGTTCGAATTCCAGCGATTGCGGAACGCCCGGGGGATATTCCAACGCTTTTCCGCCATTACGTCGCGCAAGCCGCCGAGCAGGCGGGTTTGCCGGTGCCGGAGATCGCCGCACATGTGTTCGAAGACCTCATGTCCCGCCCGTGGCCCGGAAATGCCCGTGCTTTGATGAGCGAGGCAATGCGCTTTGTCCTCGGGGTACAGAATGCGCCCGACATCAAGTCTGAAGGCGGCCTGGTCGAGCGGTTGGCCCAGGTTGAGAAGTCTATGCTGACCGACGCCTTGGTGAGGGCCAAAGGTCAGGCTTCGGTTGCGGCAGAAACCCTTAAGCTGCCGCGCAAGACGTTTTACGACAAGCTTGCGAAATATGGCATCCGACCTGAAGAGTTTCGCTGAATTTGGAATCAGTTTTGAAACTGCCCATGTTTTGTGCGGATTTCCGCACATGGAGCGCTAACACTTGTGCGGGATTTCGCACAAGTTTGTAAAGCGCATCCCTAAATCACTTTCAGAAAGTTCCATAATTATTTGTTTAAAAATGATTATGCCCCAAATGTATGCGTTACTTCCAAAGCCCATTGCGCAGGAATTCCACTAACAGTTTTGTGAACATCGTGCGGTGCCTGTTCGGGAGGGGCACCTGGAGAGCCTTTCTGTTTCAAATCTCCCTGGGAGGAAAACCATGAAGAAGATCCTGATGTCTGCGGCAGCAATTGCGACCGTGATGACCGGCGCTGCGACAGCGAAAGAGGCCTGTGATGACGGCGAGATCGTTATCAAGTTCAGCCACGTGACCAACACCGATCGCCATCCCAAAGGTATTGCGGCCTCGCTGTTGCAGGAGCGTGTGAACAAGGAAATGGATGGCAAGGCCTGCATGGAAGTGTTCCCGCAGTCTTCGCTATATAACGACGACCAGGTTCTAGAAGCGATGCTTCAGGGCGACGTTCAGCTGGCCGCGCCGTCGCTGTCGAAGTTCGAACAGTTCACCAAGCAATTCCGCATCTTCGACCTGCCGTTCATGTTCAAAGACATCAACGCGGTGGATGCATTTCAGACGTCCGAAACCGGTCAGGCGATGAAGGAATCCATGACGCGTCGTGGTCTTCTGGGTCTGGCGTTCTGGCACAATGGCATGAAGCAGATGTCGGCCAA
>CAZCOX010000326.1:0-3269 GCA_964500115.1 uncultured Rhodobacterales bacterium | reverse complement strand
GGCCTTTTGTAATTATTTCTTACGAAAGTCATAAGATTTTTTGGCTTTTCGTTACCTTTTCTGACCATTAAATGTGTGCCCGGGATGTTTTGTGAGCAATTCGGGCGGCTTAAACGTGGATCAGCACGAACGCAAACTTACTGTCACTGTGCAGCGAAGCATGTCTGGGTCCGCGCCCAAAGATGAAACATTTGACGTGCCGCAACTGGATAACCAGACGGTGCTCGACGTCGTGTCATGGATCCAGCAGAACACCGATCCCACTCTTACTTACCGTTTTGCCTGCCGCGTCGGCATGTGCGGGTCATGTGCCATGATGGTCAACGGCGTGCCGCGCTGGACGTGTCGCACCCATGTGAACAAAGTCGCCAAGAACGGCGAAATCCATGTCGCACCTCTGCGCAATCTGCCTGTGATCAAAGACCTTGTTGCGGATATGGACCCGTTCTTTGACAAATGGGTCGCCGCCGAGGGGCGTCACCATCCAACACGCAGCAGGGATGAGGAGATCGCTCCAATCGATCCCGTGGCCGAGGATCGGCAAGAAGCCAGCGCCGGAATAGAATGCATCAATTGTTCGATCTGCTATTCCGCTTGTGACACGGTCAATGGCAACCCCGACTATCTCGGCCCCGCCGCGCTGCAACGCGCCTGGACGCTCTACAACGATGCCAAGGATGCTGACAAATCCGCCATCCTCGATGCTGTGTCAGGAACCGGAGGATGCCATAACTGCCATTCAATGGGGTCTTGCACGACGTATTGCCCAAATGAGCTTGACCCAATGTCTGCAATTGCCGGGTTGAAACGCGCCACAACGCGGCGGTTTTTCGGAAAGGGCAGGTAATGCTGGATGTGCGACTCTACATAGCGCAACGGCTCAGCGCGCTGGTGATGGCACCTTTTGTGATCGTGCATATCGCCGTGATGGTCTACGCCATACAGGGCGGTCTGACGGCGGCTGAAATTCTGGGCCGCACGCAAGGCTCAGTCTTCTGGTTTCTCTTTTACGGCTTGTTCGTCGTCGCCGTTTCGTTCCACGCCGCTATCGGCTTGCGGGTCATCCTCTACGAATGGGTAGGGCTAAAGGGTACGGCCCTCAACGCCGTGTCTTGGGGCATCGGCATCCTGCTTTTCGCAATGGGCGCAAACGCGGTCTGGGCGGTGACGGCGTGAAAGTCGCGCGCGCTCATCCGCTTTGGCTGGCTTACATTTTGCATCGCGTGTCGGGCATCGCACTGGCGCTGTTTCTGCCGCTGCACTTCTATGTTCTTTCGCTCGCGCTCACGAACGCTGACCGTTTGGATGCCTTCCTCACGCTGACCGAGTTGCCCTTGGTCAAACTGGCAGAGTTCGGATTGATCTTCTTGCTTGCGGTTCACCTCTTCGGTGGGCTGCGGCTTTTGGCGATGGAATGGTTGCCATGGTCAGCGTCGCAGAAAAACTGGGCGGCGGCGGCGTTGGCCGGATCCCTCTTCATCTCCGGCGTCTTTTTCCTACAGGCGATTTGACATGTTTTCAGCCAAAGATATCGACCGCCACGACACCGACATCCTGATCCTCGGGACAGGGGGCGCAGGGCTATTCGCAGCATTGCACGCGCTGCAATCAGCCCCCGAAGACACCAAAATCACAATTGCCGTCAAAGGGTTGATCGGAAAATGCGGCTGCACCCGCATGGTGCAGGGCGGCTATAATGTGGCACTGGGCAACGGCGACAGTGTCGAACGGCATTTCATGGACACGATCGAGGGCGGCAAGTGGCTGCCCAACCAGGACATGGCGTGGCGCCTTTGCGAAGAAGCCGTGGTGCGCATCCGCGAGTTGGAGAATGAGGTCGGATGTTTCTTTGACCGCAACCCGGATGGCACGCTGCATCAAAAAGCCTTCGCGGGTCAGACGGCCGACCGCACCGTGCACAAGGGCGATTTGACCGGGATCGAGATCATCAATCGCCTGATGGAGCAGGTGCTGGCCCGCGATGTCGAAAAGCTTCAGGAACATCGTGCAATCGGCCTGATCCCGACCAAAGACGGGGCTGCGCTCGCAGGCGTTCTGATGATCGATATGCGCACCGGCAAGTTCCGCTTTGTTCGCGCGAAGACGGTGCTGATGGCGACGGGCGGCGGCCCGACCATGTACAAGTACCACACGCCCTCTGGCGACAAGACGATGGACGGCCTCGCCATGGCGCTGCGCGCAGGTCTTCCGCTGCGCGATATGGAGATGGTGCAATTCCATCCCACCGGGCTCTTGGCGGGCGAACACACGCGTATGACGGGCACTGTGCTCGAAGAAGGTCTGCGCGGTGCAGGTGGGCAGCTCGTCAATCACGCCGGTCAGCGTTTCATGTTCGACTACGATGGCAAGGGCGAGCGCGCGACACGCGACGTGGTCAGCCGCGGCATCTATGCCGAGATGCGCAAGAATAACCACCCCGATCAGGAGGGCGTGTTTATCTCCATGTCCCATCTTGGCCCCGATTGGGTGGCTGAAAAGTTCAAGGGCATGGTCAAACGGTGCGCGGATTGCGGGTTCGATCTGGCCGGAGGGCAGGTCGAGGTGGTGCCAACCGCGCATTACTTCATGGGCGGGGTGGTGGTTGACGTTGACACCCGCACCGCGATGGAGGGGCTCTACGTTGCCGGCGAAGATGCTGGTGGCGCGCATGGCTCGAACCGGTTGGGCGGAAATGGTGTTGCGAATTCAACGGTTTACGGCGGAATTGCGGGGGATGTGATGGGCGGCGACGTGCAGTTCATGCGCAACCTGCGCGATCCGGATGAAACCGTGTTGGAGGCCGAAATCGCGCGTGCCTGCCATCCGCTGACCAAGACGCCAGGCCTTGTCTTGCCACTGCGCAAACAGCTTCAGAACGCGATGTGGGATGAGGTTGGCGTGATGCGTACCGAAGCCGGGTTAAACCGTGGATTGGAACGGGTGGCCGAGATTTCTGGCGAATTGATGGACATCGGCGTGGCGTCCGATACGCTCGCGTTCAACCTCACGTGGCATGATTGGCTGAACATGCGCTCGCTCTGCGATGTGTCCGAGGTCATCACCAAAGCCGCGCTTGCCCGCGAAAACTCACGCGGCGCACATTATCGCGAGGATTTCCCCGATCCGGGCGCGATGGAGGACAGCTATTTCACCGTTGCCCAGCAGAAAGGCGATGCCGTCGAAGTGACGCGAGAAGACGTGCAGTTCACCATTGTGCGCCCCGGCGAAACCGTCTTGCCAGAGGGTGAACCCGAAACACTGGTGGCGGC
>CAZCOX010000325.1:0-3271 GCA_964500115.1 uncultured Rhodobacterales bacterium | reverse complement strand
TTGGAGCAACGGACAGCATCATGTTTGGTATTCCCGGAAAACAAGCCGTCACCCTGACGCCGCAGGCCGCCACACAGGTCCGCAAGCTGATGAATGCCAAGGGCCACGCCGGCCTGCGCATTGGCGTCAAAAAGGGCGGCTGCGCGGGTATGGAATACACCATGGACTACGTGGACGAGGCCGACCCGCATGACGAAGTGGTCGAGCAAGATGGTGCCACGGTAATGATCGCGCCTATGGCGCAGATGTTCCTCTTTGGCACCGAGATCGACTACCAGACGTCATTGCTCGAATCCGGCTTCCACTTCAACAACCCGAACGTCGCCGACGCCTGCGGCTGCGGGGAGTCGATCAAGTTCAAAGATGTTGAAGAATTGGCCGCCGAACACGAGAACGGCGCACCAATCTTGAAGCTTTAGTCAAGACCTGCTTGCGCCGCGTGGTTGGAAAACAGGGCAAGGGTTGTGCCGGGCTCGGGTGCAGAGTGTGTCCCATAAGAACCAATTAACCGGTTTGAGCCCACATTGACCTCTCAAGCGGAACACAGCGATGGTCTGCTTTGAACCTCATCTGACAAGAATTCAGGTAGAGGCTGGATTCCATCAATCTGAGCGCATTGGCCCGGAATGATGAACCATTGATTCACAGTTCGCTCCAGCATCGGGTCACCGCTGAGATACAACCTTGAGTGCGATATTTCTCTCGCGATTGTGGACCGACCAATCATGATGGCTGATAATGACATGACGCTTGTCTCAAAATACAAATCGATGTCGTAGTCGGGGATTGTGCTGCATATCTCGACGATCGCGCCTGGGTTAAACAGCGCCCAGTAAGTGTCGTATTCCAAGCCCTCGTCGTCAAAATGAAACCGCATCACGACGCGGCGTTGCGGCAATGCTTTGGTGTCAAAATGCTTGCGAATATTCCACATAATGTTTGACGCTTTGGTGGTCCGCAAAGCGGTTTCTGCGTCCACGTTTTGCTGCGCCCAATCGGACATCGCCGTCAAAGCCGGCTCCAATGCAATGCCCATTTGTGTGCGCACATAGTCGACTGCCCCCGTTGCCGGATCATCCAGCCGCTCGATCAGCCCCAGGATCTCGAGGTCTTTCAAGCGTTTGGACAAGATTGAAGGAGAAATACTGCCGATCTCGCGCCGGATCTCGTTGAATTTAGAAGCTCCCGCCCACATTGCGACAATGATCGGGATGGTCCAGCGTGGTTCAAGCAATTCACAGGCACGGGTAATCGGGCAGATCATTCCATAGGGATTTTGGGGCATTAGATTCAACTCCTCCATCTCGGCAGCCTACTCGTGAAAAATTGAACCGGTCCAGTACACAAACAGTAGCGGGTTCGGTTCGATTTCCGAAGCGGTCCATGGCGCAGAGCCGTGCCTACCGTCACGATGTACCAAAAAGGTGCGGCAACACCGTGCAGGAGGGCACAATGGGTTCCTTACAAAATGATATCTTATCTGAATTTCTAGACGTGCAGATCATCACCCCAGACAAAGCGGGATATGATGAAGCCCGCGCGCTCTATAACGGGATGATCGACAAGAGGCCGCGCTATATCCTGCGTTGCGAAACCCAAAGCGATGTGCAGGCAGCGATCAAGTTTGCCCAGTCAAACGATCTCATTCTCGCTATTCGCGGCGGCGGTCATAATGGGCCTGGGCTGGGCAGCTGCAACGACGGTGTGGTCATTGATTTGTCTCCAATGAAAACGGTGGACGTAGACGCGGACAGCCGCATTGTCCGGGTTGGGGCTGGCTGTACGCAAGGAGAGGTCGATGCGGTGACAAGCCAGTATGGCCTTGCCATCCCGGCCGGCATCGTCTCCAGCACTGGCATTGCCGGGCTGACACTGGGCGGCGGACACGGGTATCTTACTCGAAAATACGGTCTGACTATCGACAATCTCCTTCAGGCAGAAGTTGTGCTCGCCAATGGTCGTTGCGTCACCGCGAATGAAGACGAAAACGCTGACCTCTTTTGGGCACTTAAATCCGGTGGCGGAAACTTCGGTGTCGTGACCGAATTCACATTTCAGGCACATCCTGTGGATCAGGTATTTGCCGGGCCAATTTTCTATGACATCGCCCATGCCAATGAGATCATGCGCTGGTACCGGGATGCGCTGGCTGACATGCCGCGCGAGTTGTGCATTTTCCTTGGCCTCAAAACCGTTCCCTCGACCGATCCATTTCCGCAGGAGATATGGGGGCAGCGCATTTGCGCTTTGATCGCTTGCTATAATGGGTCTGAAAAGGACGGGATGGCAGAGATGCAAGCCGTACATGCTGCGCTTCCCAAACCATTGATGGACGGGATGGGTCCGATGCGGTTCGTCGATGTCCAGGGCATGTTCGACCCGCTCCTTCCAGCGGGGTTGCAATGGTACTGGAAAGGGGATTTCGTCAGCGAACTCACAGACGAGGCTATTGCGGCCCATGTCGACCATGGGAGCAGATCACCTTCTGAATTGTCTCTTATGCATCTCTACCCCATTGATGGTGCGGTGCACGAGGTCGAGTCGGACGCCACAGCCTGGAGTGCGCGGAACCAAACATGGTCAATGGTGATTGCCGGTATTTCCCCGGATGCAAGTGACGCCGATGCGTTAAAAACCTGGGCCAGTGATTATTGGAAAGCTGTGCATGCCGAAAATGCCCATGGTGGGGCTTACGTTAACTTCATGATGGACGATGAAGGACATTCAAGAGTTGCTGCCTCTTACGGAGGCAATTTCCCTCGCCTTCAAGAGATCAAGCGGAAGTACGACCCCGAGAACAGGTTTCGGGTGAACCAGAATATCCATCCATGATAGGTTGGCGTGCTGCGGGCGATAATGGTCCGCAGCTTCCGACAATCCTCTCGTTCAAAAATTGTGGCGACGAAGACGGCAGTTCGGGCACGACGAGCCGAATTTGGAATCAGCAAACCTAAAGCCCGCCCGTCGTGCAACACGGACGTTGAGCTGACATGTTTGTCCCGGCGAACTCACGGCATCGGCTTGCCGCCGCTCTGTTCCGTTTCGAGACCGGGACGACGCTGCGATCACCCTTTCCCTTGAAGATGAACATACGTCTCAGCATAGCGTTTCGACAAATGATCCCCGGCGCGGATCAGATCGCCAGAGCCGATGGGCGCGACGTTGGTTTCCACATTGGGATTGAAAAACAACGGAACCGAGATCCGCTCTGCATCTCCACCACGTACGCGGTGCAGCGTGGCGACGACGCGGCCTTCGGTCCACATTTCCA
>CAZCOX010000324.1:0-3272 GCA_964500115.1 uncultured Rhodobacterales bacterium | reverse complement strand
CACAAAACCACGCTCATTTTTCACAATACCCGCGCGCAGGCCGAGATTTTCTTTCACAACCTGTGGCTCGCCAATGAAGAGGGGCTTCCCATCGGCATTCACCACGGCAGCCTTGATCGCACGCAACGCGAGAAGGTCGAAGCGGCCATGGTGCGTGGTGATCTGCGGGCGATTGTCTGCACCGGTTCCTTGGACCTTGGCATTGACTGGGGGGATGTCGATCTGGTGATCCAGATCGGAGCGCCGAAAAACGTCAAACGGCTGGTGCAGCGGATCGGACGGGCCAACCATCGCTACAACGCGCCCTCGAAAGCCCTGTTGGTGCCAGCCAACCGTTTCGAAGTGGTTGAATGTGTGGCCGCTTTGGAAGCGGTCAAAGCGCATGATCTTGACGGTGAATGGCGCGGGCGAGGACCGCGTGATGTTTTGTGTCAACATATCCTGATCGCGGCCTGTGCCGGACCATTTGACGCAAACGCGCTTTATGCCGAGATGACATCCGCCGGGGCTTACGCCGATTTGACCCGCGCGGAGTTTGACGCCTGCCTGCAATTTTGCGCAACCGGCGGTTATGCCCTGCGCGCTTATGACCAATGGCAGCGTCTCAAACAGTTACCCGATGGACGGTGGCAATTGCGCGATCCGCGATCCGCCGCGCGCATCCGGCAGAACATCGGCACGATTCAGGACACAGATACGCTCAAGGTCAAATGGCGCGGGCGAGGCGGAAAGCCACTGGGCGAGATCGAAGAAGGTTTCGCCGCAACCCTGACACGCGGCGATACTTTCCTGATCGGTGGCCAGATCGTGAAGTATGAAGGTTTGCGCGAACTCACCGTCGAAGTGTCACGCGATGCCGTCAGCAAACCCAAAATCGCGACTTTCATGGGCACGAAATTTGCCACGTCCACACAGCTGTCGAACCGCATTGTCGAGATGTTTCAGCAAGCCGACTGGCCCGCGCTGCCAAAACACACGTCAGACTGGCTGCACATGCAGTGCCGGGTCAGTCGCCTGCCCGAACCGGGGCGATTGCTGATCGAAAGCTTTCCGCATGACGGGCGCGAACAGTTGGTGGCGTATGGCTTTGCCGGGCGCAACGCCATGCAAACGCTGGGATTGTTGCTGACCAAACGGATGGAAGAAGAGGGGCTTGCCCCAATGGGCTTTGTCGCCACAGACTACGCCGTACTGATCTGGGGGTTGGATGCGGTTGTTGACCCGGCACCCCTATTTGATCTGGCGGCACTCGAAGCGGGTTTGGAGACGTGGCTTGCCGGAAATGCGGTCATGAAGCGCACGTTCCGGGCGTCGGCGACCATCGCCGGGCTGATTGAGCGAAACCTCGGCGGGCAGCGCAAAACCGGGCGGCAGGCGACGATGTCATCCGACATTCTTTACGACACACTCCTTAAATACGATCCCGATCATCTGCTCATGCAGATCACCCGCGAAGAGGCGATGCGTGGGTTGGTCGATTTCAGCCGCATTCGCGAAATGGCGGAACGGGTGGGTGACAGGATTGACTTGCTGCGGTTGGATCGCGTGACGCCACTGGCAGCGCCGCTATTTTTGGAACCGGGGCGCGTTCCGGTGCGCGGCATGGCGGACGAACGCTTGCTGGAAGAAGAGGTTACGCGCCTTATGGAAACGAGCGGTTTGGCACAGGTCGAAGCCAAACCATCGAAACCTACATGGCGCGTTCCATATTGAGACAACGGTCCGCAATCCAACCGCGCGAAAGTAGGGTGGGCCTGTGACCCATCCCCTCAGGTCACGTCGCGATAGGAAATTTCTTTTACGTCTTTCCCGGTTTTCCCGCGCCGCACGATCAACCGGTTGAGCGCGTTGATATACGCCTTGGCTGAAGCCACAACGGTATCTGTGTCCGCGGATTGACCGGTGGCGATCATCCCGTCCTCTTCCAGACGCACCGAAACGGTTGCTTGCGCATCGGTGCCTTCGGTCACTGCATGTACTTGATAAAGCTGTAAGCGCGCCTTGTTGGGATGCAGCATGCGAATGGCTTTGAATGTTGCATCGACAGGGCCGTCGCCCTCGCTTGTGGCGCTTTCTTCTTTGCCGTCGATTTCCATTTCCAACGCCGCTTCTGCCGGGCCGGTGCCGCAGGTCACATGCAAGTTCACGAGTTGCAGGGTGTCGTCGTCTTCCGTCGAGGCGCTGACCAACGCAAGGATGTCATCGTCAAAAACCTCTTTCTTGCGGTCTGCCAAATCCTTGAACCGTACGAAGATGTCTTTGAGCTGATTGTCACCCACATCCACGCCAAGGTCTTTCAACTTGGCGCGCAAAGCGGCGCGGCCCGAATGCTTGCCCAACGGCAGGGAGGTGCCTGCAATACCCACATCTTCGGGGCGCATGATTTCGAACGTTTCTGCGTTCTTGAGCATTCCGTCCTGATGAATACCGCTTTCATGCGCAAAGGCATTTTTGCCGACAATGGCTTTGTTGAATTGCACCGGAAAGCCCGACACCGTGCTGACCCGCCGCGAGATGTGCATGATCTTTTTGGTGTCGATACCCGTGTGATACGGCATGATGTCGTTGCGCACCTTGAGGGCCATAACGACCTCTTCCAGCGCCGTGTTCCCAGCCCGTTCGCCCAGCCCGTTGATGGTGCACTCGATCTGCCGCGCGCCGCCTTCGACAGCCGCGAGCGAGTTGGCCGTCGCCATGCCCAGATCGTTGTGGCAATGGGTGGCAAAGATCACGTCATCTGCACCTGGCACGGTTTCGATCAAGCGACGGATCAGGTCTGCGCTTTCTACCGGTGCGGTGTAGCCGACCGTGTCGGGAATGTTGATGGTGGTTGCGCCCGATTTGATCGCAATCTCGACCACACGACAGAGATAATCCCACTCCGTCCGGGTCGCGTCCATCGGCGACCATTGTACGTTGTCACAGAGGTTGCGGGCGTGGGTGACGGTTTGTTCGATCCTGTCGGCCATTTCATCTTGCGTCAGGTTCGGGATCGCGCGGTGCAGCGGGGATGTGCCAATAAAGGTGTGAATGCGTGGCTTCTGGGCGTGCTTGACCGCGTCCCAGCAGCGGTCGATGTCAGGCAATTGCGCGCGAGCCAGTCCGCAGATCACAGCTTTTTTTGACCGTTCCGCGATTTCGCTGACCGCACGAAAGTCGCCTTCAGAGGCAATGGGAAACCCGGCTTCAATGATATCGACGCCCATCTCGTCCAGCAGCTCTGCAATCTCAAGCTTTTCGTCATGGGTCATGGTGGCGCCCGGCGATTGCTC